>NZ_JBQSWU010000014.1:0-106527 GCF_052377485.1 Glutamicibacter sp. AOP38-B1-38
AGCTATTGAAGAAGCTTCAGCGTGGATAAAAGTACTTACTAAGGCTTTGGCACGAAACAGGGGCTCGCGGCTGTCAGCTGCCCTCGTTCCCATGTTCCTTTGACTCCCCGCGGGCTTTCTTCTTGTAGTACCGCTCCCGTGCCTTGTGGCCAGCTTGGCGTTTGATCTCCGCGGCATCTTCCGCGAAATATTCACTAGTCATCGCCTTGAAATCCTGGAACTTGGCTTGCTCCTCTTCCGGGGTTGGCCCGGGCTCCCAACTTCGCAGCCAGAGCACTTCGCTGGTGTTGATCACCGCAACGATGACAGTTATCAACACGGCTGCATCCATGGCTCCGGTGACTGCGAACGCAGAAGCGAACGCGATCAACACCGACGCCGACAACGGGAGCAGCACGTAGCCGAGCCCGCCGGGAGCGGCCCGATACTCCCGCACAACTATTGGGCGCTCGATGACGGCGCCGAGCACCTCCGAAACCACGAACGACACGATCAAGGCAATAACGAGTTTGCCGAAGGCCGCGTCCACGCTGATGAACCATGTGCACAGCCAGGCAACGGCCAGGGCCAGAAGTCCTTTAACCGCACCCGTCGTCAGTCGTCCCGCGATGGCGTTCCCGAGCGTCGGAAACCTGATTTCATCTGCATTCATTTTCATCCTGCCTACTACTTTTCTTACCCGGAACAGGCGGTGGCAGCGCCATCTGGGCCAAGAACTGCTTGCTGGCATCTGCAGGTCCTTGGCCCATCTGCGCGGTGAATGAACCACCGCGAATCGCGTCCCAGATTCCTTTGGCCCGCGCGAAAATGGCCTGCGTTTAATTCGGCATCTGGCATTGCAGCAGCTCCTGCTTGCGCATACCGAAGCAGGAGTGGCAACCATATCGGCAATCGACGCCCTGGCTTCCTGCACAAGGTTGATTCCCCGTCAGCGAGTTTTTGCGCTTCAATAAAATGTCAGCGTCCAACTACCGGTGTTAGTGACATGTTGGTGCATTGCGCATTCGAAAGTTTCCTTGTCGATCAGTCTCCTTTAAGACCCTAGCCCTGATTAATTACCCTAGTCAACGAGCCGCCCTCATCCTTTAGTGGGAAGGGAGGCTGAAACTCGCACCGCTGATTCATGGATCCTGCGGAAAAGATGACGCATCCACCGGAGAGGAGGGATCGCAACAAAAGCGAAGGGACCACCACAATGCGGGCGTATTGCCGGTGCAGTGGGTGGTCCTCATCGGTGACTTGATCCATCCGAGGCGAGGCTTGCCTGGAACCCGCTGGGCTGGAGTGCGTGGATTCGTCCCCTGCGCTGATCGTGATATCGCACTTCTGCGCCTGCTCTGGTGGTTTGCGAGACGCTGAGTTTGCCTAGCCGTCTTCGAGATGCTTGGCGGCGGCCAGCGTTACCCGTGCCTGGCGCAATAGCGGTTCATCGACCATCTGGCCTTCAAAGGCGAAGACCCCCGGATTGGTTTCGGCCGCGGCGAGGATCCGCTTGGCCCGCTCGAGCTCGGCCTCGCCGGGCCGGAAGGCTGCACGGATCACCGGCATCTGATTCGGATGGATGGAGGCCTTGGCGGCGAAGCCCGAGGCCTTGGCATCTCGCGCTTCGGCCAAGAGTCCGGCGGTATCCGGAATATCCAGGTAGACCGAGTCGATCGCTGCCTTGCCCTGGGCTACCGAGTGCAGCAGCACCTGGGAACGGGCGAAGCGTGCCACCTCGCGGTAGTTCCCCTCTTCCGTGCGCGAAGAGGTTCCGCCCAGCGAAGCCATGAGATCTTCGGCCCCCCACATCACCGCGACCACATTGGGAGCCGCCGCGATCTCGGAGACGCTGGTGATGCCCTTCGCTGTTTCGCACAGCGCAACCACCTCGTAGCTTTGCAAGCGCGCCGGATCGGCGGCCGATTCGCTCTTGGGCAGCATCACCGTGCGGTAGGCGGTCTGCCTCAGCGCCGCCAGATCCGCAGCAAAGAACTCGGAGTCCGCCGGATTGACCCGCACGATGGTCCGTGCCGGATCCAGGGCGCTGTCCAGCAGCGCCCGGCGGGCGGATTCCTTGCTTTCCGGCGCCACCGCATCTTCCAAGTCGATGATGACCGCGTCGGCGCGTGCGGCGGCCTTGGCATAGCGCTCGGGGCGGTCCGCCGGGCAGAAGAGAATCGCGGGGCCCATGGCGAAGCTAGTCATTTGCGGCGGCTTTAGTGGAATCCAGGGAGTCCAAGTGCGCTTGCCGGGTCCACATCAGGCAGGTGCGGGTCGCGGTGGCGACGATGTCCCCGTGCTGGTTCCGTCCGGTGTGCGTCATCGAGGCCAGGCCTTGTCCGGGGCGGGATTTCGACTCGCGCAGGGCGGTGACCTCGGTTTCGGTGTAGAGGGTGTCCCCGTGGAACATGGGGTGCGGGAATTTCACATCATTGATTCCCAGCTGCCCCACGATGGTGCCCTCGGTGAGCTGCCCCACCGATTGGCCGATCATGGTGCTCAAGGTCAGCAAGGAATTCACCAGCGGCCGGCCGAACGGCTGGGTTGCGGCCCACGCCGCATCGAGGTGCAAACCTTGATTGTTCATGGTCATGGTGGTGAATTGCACGTTGTCGGCCTCGGTGAGCGTGCGCCCGGGCTTATGCACATATGCGGCCCCGAGCTTCAGCTCATCGAAGTACAGTCCGCGCTGTTCGAAACGTTGTTGCGTAGGCTCGCTCATGCGTTTTGCTCCTGAATTTGTGGTTCCACCGTGGCCACCAGCTGCTTGGCCTTCACCAGATCGCCGACGCTCAGCCCGGTCATGCGCACCGTGCCGGTCGCCGGGGAAAGCAGCTGGTGCTCCATTTTCATTGCCTCGATGCTGACCAGCAGCTGCCCCTCGGACACCTGTTCGCCGTCGGCTACCTGGACCGAGATCACGGTGCCGGGCATCGGGGTCTCGACATGCGGGGAGAACGTGCCCGACGCCTTGGCCAGCGTGGCCAGGTGCCGTTCGAGCACCTCTTCGCGGGGGAGCTTGCGCACCGCTCCGGTCCACCCGTCTTCGCTGAGCCACAAGGTGCCGTCCGCGGCGAAGGCGTGGCGAATCCCGGTGCGCTGCCCGTTGATGGAGTAGTTTCCGGAGCCCAGATCCCGCACCGCGTACTCGTGCCCGGCAAGCAGAATGCGGCTTGAGCTGTCCCCGCCGTGCACGGTGAGCGCAACTTGCTGCTCTTGCACTTCATAGTGCTGCGGTGTCCCGTGGTTGTGCTGCGCCCGCCAGCCGTCGCGGCGGGTCCACGGGGTATCCGCGGTGTGCAGCCGGCCGTGCTCCAAATGGGCCGCCAGCGCCAGTTCGCGCGCGCCGGGGGACCGGAAGGAGAACTCGTGCATCTTCCGTTCGATCAGGTTCGTGTCCAGCCGCCCGGCCGCCACGTCCGCGTCGGCCAGCAGCAGGCGCAGGTATTCGCTGTTGGTCAGCACGCCGAGCACCACGCATCGGCACAGGGCGCGGTCAAGCCGGGATACGGCCTCCGTGCGGTTTTCTCCCCAGGCGATGAGCTTGGCCAGCATCGGGTCGTAGTGCGCGCTGATTTCGAGTCCATCGCGCAGCGAGCTGTCCACGCGCAAGTGTTCGCCGGCCGGTTCGCTGACCCGCAGGATGGTTCCGACCGAAGGAAGGAACCCTTCCGCGGGGTCCTCGGCGTAGAGCCGTGCCTCGATGGCATGCCCGGTGAGCGTGACATCGCGCTGGGCGAAGTCCAGCCGCTGCCCGGCGGCGATGCGCACCTGCCAGTCCACCAGGTCCAGCCGGTTGCCGTTGACCCTGGCGACCTCTTCGGTGACCGGATGCTCCACCTGCAGCCGGGTGTTCATTTCCATGAAGAAGAACTCGTCCGGGTTCTCGTCGCTGACCAGGAATTCGACGGTTCCCGTGCCCACGTAACCCACCGACTCTGCGGCTGCCACGGCCGCCGCCCCGATGCGTGCGCGGATTTGCGCGCCCTGCTCGAGGTTCTCGAACAGCGGAGCCGGAGCTTCTTCGATCACCTTCTGATGCCGGCGCTGCAGCGAGCATTCACGTTCGCCCAGGTGCACGGTATTGCCGTGCGCATCGGCCAGGATCTGCACCTCGATATGGCGCGGGTTGCGCACCAGGCGTTCGAGGAACAAGGTTTCGTCTCCGAAGGCGTTGCGCGCGGTTCGCCGCGCGCTGGCCAGTGCTTCGGGAAGCTGGTCCGGGGATTCGACGGCGAACATTCCCTTGCCGCCGCCGCCCGCGGAGGGTTTGATCAGCAGCGGGAAGCCTACCTGTTCGGCGGCCTCGCGCAGCTGGGCATCGCTCAGCCCGGGCTCGGCGATGCCCGGCACGACGGGCACCTGGTGGGAGAGCACGTGATTCTTCGAGCGGATCTTGTCGCCCATGAGGTTGATCGAGTTCACCGGAGGCCCGATAAAGGTGATTCCGACGTCCTGAAGGGCGCGGGCGAACTCCACGTTTTCGGAGAGGAAACCGTATCCGGGGTGGACCGCCTGAGCGCCGGTGTCCTTGCAGGCTTGGAGCACCGCGGGGATGCTGAGGTAGCTCTCATTGGCAGGGGATGCCCCGATGCGCACGGCGGTATCGGCCTCGCGCACGTGCAGCGCCCCGGCATCCGCGTCCGAGTACACCGCCACCGAACGGATCCCCAAGGTGCGCAGGGTGCGGATGATGCGTACGGCGATTTCGCCGCGGTTGGCGATGAGGACCGTGTCAAATAGTTTTGTATCCATGATTGTCTCCTCGCGCTACATCCGGAATAGGCCGAAGGAGGTCTCCGGCAATGGTTGACGGGCGCAGACGTCCAGGGCCAGGCCCAGGACCCGGCGGGTATCGGCCGGATCGATGACTCCGTCGTCCCACAGGCGTGCGGTGGAGTAGTAGGGGTTTCCCTGGCTCTCGTACTGCTCACGGATGGGCGCCTTGAAGGCCTCTTCGTCCTCGGCGCTCCAGCTTCCGCCCGAGGCTTCGATGCCGTCGCGCTTGACCGTGGAGAGCACGGAAGAGGCCTGGTTTCCGCCCATCACCGAGATGCGCGCCGCCGGCCACATCCACAGGAAGCGCGGTGAGTAGGCGCGGCCGCACATCGAGTAGTTTCCGGCGCCGAAGGATCCGCCGATCACCACGGTCAGCTTGGGCACGCGTGCGGTGGCTACGGCGGTGACCATCTTGGCTCCGTGCTTGGCGATGCCATCTGCCTCGTAGTCGCGGCCCACCATGAACCCGGCGAGGTTCTGCAGGAAGAGCAGTGGAATGCCGCGCTGGTCGCAGAGCTCGATGAAGTGCGCGCCCTTCAGCGCGGACTCGGAGAACAGCACGCCGTTGTTCGCGATGATGCCGACCTGGTGGCCGTGGATACGGGCGAAACCGGTGACCAGGGTGGTGCCGTATTCTGCTTTGAATTCATGGAATTCACTGCCGTCTACCAACCGCGTGATGACTTCGCGGACGTCGTAGGGGGCATTGACGTCTACCGGCACGCAGCCGGCCAATTCGCTGGCCGGGTAGCGCGGTTCGGCGACCTGCTCGGCGATTCTCCAGGCCGGGGCGGGATTCTCCGGGAGCGTGGAGAGGATGTCGCGGACGATCATGAGCGCATGTTCGTCGGTTTCGGCCAGGTGGTCCACCACTCCGGAGGTTTTGGCATGCAGATCTCCGCCACCCAGCTCCTCGGCGGTAACGATTTCGCCGATGGCGGCCTTCACCAGGGGAGGGCCGCCGAGGAAGATGGTTCCCTGGTTGCGCACGATCACCGTTTCATCGCTCATCGCCGGGACGTAGGCGCCACCGGCGGTGCAGGAGCCGAGCACCGCGGCGATCTGCGGGATCTTCTTGGCCGACAGGTTCGCTTGGTTGAAGAAGATCCGGCCAAAATGCTCGCGGTCCGGGAAGACCTCGTCCTGCATGGGCAGGAACGCGCCGCCGGAGTCGACCAGATAGACGCAGGGCAGGCTGTTTTCCAGCGCGATCTCCTGGGCGCGCAAATGCTTCTTGACGGTGATCGGGAAGTAGGTGCCGCCCTTGACCGTGGCGTCATTGGCGATGACCAGCACATGCCGGCCGTGCACCAGCCCAACGCCGGCGATCATGCCGGCGCCCGGGCTCGCCCCGTCGTACATGTCCTCGGCGGCCAGCGGGGCGATTTCCAAGAAGGGGGAGCCGTCGTCCAGGAGCTGGTTGACGCGGTCCCGGGGCAGCAGCTTGCCGCGGTCCACATGGCGCTGGCGGGATTTCTCGGATCCGCCGCGGGCGGCGCGCTCCAGGCGGCGGTGGAGCTCATCGGTGAGCGCCGTGTATTCGGCCGCGTTGCGCTGGTAGGCAGCGGAGCTGGTGTCGAGCTGTGAGTGCAGGGTCTTCACTGGGTTCCTTAGCTGACGGTCTGCTGGGCTTGGATGGTGGCCGGTTCGCTCGCGAGCCGGCGTGGAATGGCCAATAGGTCGCCGAGTTGCTGCGGCGCTTCGGTGACCGCAAGAATTCTGTAGGCCATGGCAACGAAGTTTTGCTGGACCTGGCTCAGGCTGAGCCTGCCGTCCGGGCGGTACCAGTGGGCCACGCCGGTGCCCATTTCCATCACCGCAAGTCGTGCCATGGTCAGGTCATCGGTGGCGAATTCGCCGGCCGCCTGGCCGGCAGCCAGCACCTTGGAGAAGAGCGATTCGTAGTGGTCCCGGAGTGCTTGCATTTGTTCCTGCGCCGGACCGGTCAGGGCGCGCATCTCGTATTCGGCGACACGCGCGGTGAGCGGATTGGTGGCGGTGAATGCCACATGGAAAGCGATCAGCCTCGCGAGCTGCCGGGTGGGTTGTTGCTCGCCGGCGATTGCTGCGCGGCCGCCGGCGATCATGGCGTTCAGGCAGTCGGAGATGATCCGCATGAGCAGGTCCTGCTTGCTGCCGACATAGTGATAGAGGGTGGCCGAGTTGATGCCGGCCGCGGTGCCCAGTTCCCTGATTCCCGTGGCGGCGAAGCCCTGCTGGGCGAAGCGTGCGACGGCCGCTCGCTGCACCTGGTCGATGTCCATGCTCTTGAATCGCTTTCGCCCAAAGACTGAGAGTCAATCAATCGATTGATTGACTCTCAGTCAAGTCGGAAATACGAGCTGTGTCAAGGGTCACTTTAGCCAGTGCGGGGAGAAGGCTGCGGGCCGGGCCAAATGCTTGCGCATTCGGCCCGGCCCGCGGATTTGCCGGAAAGCTCCTCGTTTAGCGCTGGCGCAACCACACGGTGGTTGCCGCGGGAAGCTGGCCTGCTGCATCCAGCGGACCGCTCGCCAGCAGGACTTCACCGGCCGGCAGCTGCTGAGCCTGCGCGGTGAAGTTGGTGAAGCTCACCCAACCATTCGGCCGGGAAAAGCCGAGCGTGCCGGACTCGGTAGCCAGCCAGGAGAGCGATTCGTCGCTTTGCAGCTCGCGGCGCAGCTTCAATGCCTCGCGGTAGAGTTCCAGCGTCGAGCCCTCGACCCCGGACTGTGCCGCTACCGCGTACCGGCCAAAATCCTTTGGCTGCGGCAGATGCGCTTCGCCGGAGCCGAACCCGAAGGAGGAACCGCTCGTTTCCCAGGGCAGCGGGACGCGGCACCCGTCACGGCCGACTTCCACTGCCTTATTCCTGAAAAATGCGGGATCCTGGCGCTGTTCATCCGGAATGCCGGTGACCTCGGGAAGCCCCAGCTCTTCGCCCTGGTACAGGTAAGCGCTGCCGGGCAGTGCCAGCTCCAGCAGGGTCGCCGCGCGAGCGCGGCGCAGCCCCAGCTCCACATCCACCCGGGCCGGATCCGCACCCTGCAGCAGCCAAGTCTTCGCCGCGTCCGGATCGCCGGTTGCTTCCAGCCCATAGCGGGTGGCGTGGCGAACCACATCGTGGTTCGAGTACACCCACGTGGTCGACGAGCCGGCGGCGGAAGCCTGAGCGAGGTTGAAGGAGATGATCTTCTTGAACGCCTCGGCGTCGAAGTCCGCCTGCAGCAGATCGAAGTTGAACGCTTGGCCCAACCCGGTGGCCCGGGCGTAGGCAGGACGGCGGTCGGCATTGGTCCACGCTTCGGCGACCGCAATGCGCGGTGGCTCGTATTCGTTGAAGACCTCACGCCATTCGGCGTAGACCTCATGCACCTCGTCGCGATCCCAGATCGGATGGGTGCCGTCCCATGGGTGGGCGTCGAGTTGTGCCTTATCCGGCAGCTCGGTCAACGGGATGTCCTTGGTCAGCGCGTGGGCCACATCCACGCGGAAGCCATCCACCCCGCGGTCGGACCAGAATCTCAAGGTCTTGCGGAAGTCTGCGCGGACTTCTTCATTGGACCAATTGAAGTCCGGCTGTTCCTTGGCGAAAAGATGCAGGTACCATTGGCCGTCGCCCACGGCGGTCCAACCCGGTCCGCCGAACAAGGATTCCCAATCGGCCGGCGGCAGTTCGCCATCCTGGCCCAGGCCGTCACGGAAAATATAGCGCTCGCGCTCGGCCGATCCCTTCGGTGCGGCGAGCGCCGCCTTGAACCACTCGTGGCGGTCCGAGGAATGATTCGGCACGATATCCACAATGACCCGAATGCCTGCAGCGTGCAGCGCAGCGGCCATCCGGTCAAAATCCTCCAGCGTGCCCAGGCGGGGATCAACATCGCGGTAGTTGTCCACGTCGTAGCCGCCGTCGGCGAGGGCCGAGGGGTAGAACGGGGAGAGCCAGACGGCATCGATTCCGAGCTCCTTCAGGTAGGGGACCTTGGAGGTGATGCCGGGCAGGTCGCCTAGGCCGTCGCCGTTTGCGTCGGCGAAGCTGCGCGGGTAAATCTGATAGACAGCGGCCTGGCGCCACCAGTTGGCATCCGGCGAAAGGCCGGCGGAGTTCTGCGTATCTTGCAAGGTCATCTTGCTTCCTTCCGGAAAAGTTGTCTGCTTCTAAATGTAGATGGTTCAGGGGAGGGGCGGCTTAGGATTTCACCGCCCCTTGGGTGAGCCCGGACATGACCCAGCGTTGGGTGAACAGGTAGGCCACGATGCTTGGCGCCATCGCCATCAGGTAGGAGGCGAAGGAGACGTTGTAGTTATTTGAGAACTGGGTCTGGAAAAGCTGCTGGACTACCGGCAGGGTCTGGTCGGCCTGTTCGGCAATGATCAGCGAAGGCATCATGAAGTCATTCCATGAGGCCAGAAACGCGAAGATCGCCACGGTGGCACTCATCGGCGCCATCAGCGGGAAGATGATCCGCCAGTAGGTGGTCCAGGTGCCTGCGCCGTCGATGCGGGCGCTTTCCTCCAGCTCTCCGGGCAGGCCGCGCAGGAAGGCGGTGAAGAGCAGGACGTTGAAAGACAGCCCGAACATCACGTGCAGAATGGCTACGCCTACCGGGTTATCCAGCCCGAAGAGTCCGGTGAGCTTCACCTGGGAGAGCGCGAGCACCGGAAACGGGAGGAACATCGCGGCCAGCAGGTAGTAGAAGCTGAGCCGGTAGAGGCGCTTATGCCAGTTGCGGTGAATCGCATAGGAAGCCATGGAAGCGAGCATCACTCCGCCGAGCACCGTGGCCAGGGTGATCAGCAGCGAGATGGTGAAGGCGCGGGGGAAATTGACCAGCTCCCAGGCCGCGGTGAAACCCTCGATGGAGAACGGGCGCGGGAGCGAGAAGGCTTTCCCGTCAACCGCTTGAGCGGCCGACTTGAACGCCATGGAAACGGTCACGAACAAGGGGATGAGCACAGTGAGGGCGCAGGCCATTAGCGCTCCGGTGGCCCACCAATTGATGCGTTCGCGTCCAATCCGTGCGCGGGAACGCTTGTTCAGCCGTTGCTGGAGGGTAACGCTCATTTGGCCACTCCCTTACTTGTCAGGCGCAGCTGGAGCAGCGCGATCATCAGCGAAATGAGGAAAAAGACGGTGGCGTTGGCCATCTGGTAGGCGTAATCGCCGCGTTCAAATCCGGTGAAGATGGTCATGGCGATGGAGCGTGTGGCTACTCCCGGTCCGCCATTGGTCAGGCCGACGATGATGTCATAGGCACCGAGGAAGTTCTTGAAGCCAATGATCATGTTGATTCCGATGTACCCCACCATGAGCGGCAAGGTCACCGCCTTGAGCTGCCCGAAGGCGCTGGCTCCATCGAGCGAGGAAGCCTCGTAGAGGTCATAGGGAATCGCCATCAGCCCGGCTATGTAGATCAGCATGGCCGACGGGATCGCCTGCCAGGCGGTGACGATCACGATGGAGATCCAGGCGTAGTCGGGGTTGGCCAGAATTGAGGACTTCAAGAAGTCCAATCCGATGGTTTCTCCGAAGGCCGGCAAGGTGTTGGAGAAGACGAAATTGAAAACGTAGGCGATCACGATGCCCGAAATGACCATGGGCATCACGAAGATGGCCCGTAGCGCGACCCGCGCACGGATCTGCGCGGTCAGCCCGATGGCGAGCAGAAAGGCGATGAGGTTGGTGATGATCACGGTGATGAATGCGAAACCAAGGGTGAAGCCGTAGGCGCCGATGATGGCCGGGTCGGTGAACAGGGCCAGGTAGTTGGTCAGGCCGATGATCTGGTAGTCGCCGAAGCCGACCGAGTCGGTGAAGCTGAAGAATATGCCCATCAATGCGGGAACCGTAATGGCGATGGTGAAGCAGATCAGCGCGGGGAGCAGGAATGCCAGATAGGTCCATTCGATGCGCCGGCGCCGTGGCGGGCGCGCAGGCGCGGCGGGTTGAGCTTCGGGCGTGGGTTTGATTGAGGTCGTCAGAGCCATGATTCGTCCTTAGCTGACTAGCCGCGCTGGGCTAGTCGAGCCCAGTCCGCGTCGAGGGTGGCCAACGTCTGTTCTACGCTGCTTCCGGTCACGAGGCCCTGCATGTAGTTCTCGAAGGGGATGGTGCGCGGGATGGCGGTGGAAACTCCCTGGAAGACCTTGCCGCGATCGATATAGGGCTGCAGCTGCACCAGGCGTTTGTCCTTGGCCGGAGGGGAGTCCGAGCGCACTCCGAAACCGAGGGCCATCTCGTTATAGGGGTTCTGGACTTCGGGCCGGCAGAGGAATTCGAGCAGTTCGCGCGCTTCATCCTGGTGCTCGGACTGTTCCGGGATCCAGAGCGCCAGGTCGATATTGACGCGGACCTTCAGATCGTCCGGATCCTCGGTCATGGGCAGCGGGAAGGTGCCGATATTGGCGTTGGGGTTGGTCTTGGAGATTTCGGGCAGTGCCCAGGGGCCTTGGAGGTACATGGCCGCTTGGCCGTTGGCGAAGGCGAGGTTGCCGTCGCTGTAGCCGCGGTTCGCCGCATCCTTATTGGAGAACTTGGCCAGTTCCTGCATGCGCAGCAGCGGGTCGGTGAAGGCCTGGGAGAAGGACAGTTCGGAGCCGGGAGTGAAATCCGCGCCGACGCTTCGCAGCGCGGCGAAGAATTTGTTGATGTCCACGGCTCCGCCCAGGGTGTAGTCCGCCAGTCCCTGGGATGCGGTCCACGCGTCCTTGAAGGTGGAGTAGATCGGGGTGACCTTCAGGTCTACGAGCTCTTCGCATAACGCCACGAATTCCGAGTAGCGCTGCGGGATGGCCAGCTTGTGCTTGGCGAAAATATCCTTGTTGTACAGGACGGCGGCACCCATCATCGAGTAGGGCAGCACCGAGGTGCGCCCCGGGTAATCCGGATAGAGTGCGAGCAGTTCGTTGACGAAGGGAGCGTTCATCTGGACCTGGGGCAGATCCGAAAGGTCCGATAGCGCGCCGCGTTCCTGGAAGCGTGCCATCTCGTAGTTGTAGTTCAAGCAGCCAAGATCCGGCGGGTCGTTGCGGGCAAAGGCCGCCGAGAGTCCGGCCGTCACTTCGTGGACCGCGGATATGGAAGATTGTGCGCCGTTGAACTCGCTGAGCAGGTCGCGGAAGTAGGGGACGACCTCCGGCTTTGACTGGTTGAATCGAATCGAGGTGCGAGTGCTGGTAGCGCCGCAGCCCGCGAGCATCAGGGTCCCTGCGGCTGCCAAAGACGAGATGAATGTTCTGCGGGACAGGGCTCTGGGCAGCGTGGTAGATCCTATGTTCATGGGTATCTCCGACGGTCGAATGAAGTGGGTCACTTTATTTTCTCAGTAAATTTAGCATCTAAATAAATATCCGTCTATACTCAAATGGTGAAATCAATGACCGATTCCAGCAACCAGCATTCCGCGACGGAACCCGGCGCCACCTCCATGCGACGCCTGAATACCCAAAAGGTCCTCAAGGCGACCTGGGATCGCGGGCTGGTGACCGCCAGCGAGCTCATCGAGCTCACCTCGCTCACCCGGGCAACCGTGCTGAACCAGGCAAAAGAGCTCGTGGCCACCGGCTGGCTGCGTGAAGCGGAGGACACCCGTGCCGCCGGAGCATACTCGAAAGGCCGTCCGGCCCTGCGCTATGAACTCGACGCCGCCAAATCGGTAGTCGCCGGAATCGACGCCGGCCAACACCGGATCTCGCTGGCGCTCGCCGACCTGCGCGGCAAGGAGATTGAACGCCGGTCCCTGAGCGTGGAGCCGGGAGCATGCGGGGAAGAACGGCTTCGCATCACCGAGGAACTTCTTCGCGGAACCCTGGAGAAGCACGGAGTTCAAAAGCTCGGCGCCTTGGTTATCGGGGTCCCCGCTCCGGTGGATTCCGGCGGTTTTTCGCCAAAGGTGGCCGATGGCTTCTGGGCCGCGATGAACCCGGACTGGCGTGCGCAGCTGGCGGAATATACCCACCTGTTCTCGGTTGAAAACGATGCGAACCTGGCGGCGGTGGCGGAACTTGGACTCGAAGAATCCGATTCCTTCGCCGCGCTGATGGTCGGCGAACGATTCGGTGCCGGAGTGGTCATCGACGGGCACCTGTTGCGCGGAACCCACGGGCTAGCCGGAGAGATGCGCTTCCTTTCGCATGTCACCGGGGTGGGCGACGCGCTGGGGCTCGGCTACCTCGCGCGGGAACAAGCGAGGCATGCACTGGCAGGCGGGGCCGAAAGCTCGCTTCGGCGGATTCCCGCCGAACTGGTGCGCGCCGAGGATGTTTTCCAAGCGGCCGCGCAGCAAGATCCGTTGGCACTGGAAATCCTGGAATCGCTCGGGCGTCGGCTGGCAAAGGTCGTGGCCGTGATTTCCGGTTTCGCCGGGCTGCAGAAGGTCATTCTCTCGGGTGCCATGGCGGGAATCCTGCAGCCGGTGATCGATATCGCCGACCGTGAATTAGCCAGGGAAGCAGAGCTCACCTGTGTGCAGTTGGCAGTTTCCGAGCTGGGCGCGGAGGTGGCATTGCAAGGGGCCATCTCGCGCGGCATCGAATTGGTCCGGGCAACCGCGCCCTTCGAAACGCAGAAGCGATAAATTTCGGTGGCCCCGACCTCCATCGATAGCGCCGACCGCCGGGCGCGCGGCGCGGTATCGGCCTTGTTTCTGACCAATGGGGCACTGTTCGCAAATATGGCGCCGCGCCTTCCCGAGCTGAAGGACACTTTCGGGCTGGGCGAAGCGGCCTACGGTTTTCTGGTGATCGCCTGGCCGGTAGGCGCAATCATTGCCGGCCTGGCGGCCGGCTGGCTCATTCGCCGCTTTGGCTCGGCGCTCGTGGCCGTGGCCGGAACCATGCTCACCGGAGCTGCGCTGCTCGGCGCCGGCTCGGCCCCGAGCCTCGCGCTGCTCGCCACGGGCTTCCTGTTCGGCGGCGCAATGGATGCCATCACCGATGTGGCACAGAATTCCCACGGGCTCCTTGTGCAGCGACGCTATGGACGCTCGATCCTCAATTCTTTCCATGCATTGTGGTCGGTGGGCGCCGTCCTTGGCGGTTCCATGGCCGCCGGAGCCATGGCGTTGAACCTGTCGCTGAGCGTGCACTTGGGCATCTCGCTGCTGATATTCGCGGTCGTCGCCTTGACCGCCCTCAAATTCTGCCTTCCCATGGGAAAACCGCAAGCCGGACTCGAAGAGGTATCCGAGGACCGCCCTGCCGATCCCTCCCCGGGCACCGCGCGCACGGCGCGCAACCACACCCTGTGGATCATGGTCGCGTTGGTGCTGATTTCCACCGCGGGGGTCATGACGGAGGACGCGGGCAACTCCTGGGCCGCGCTGTATCTTGCCGATTCGCTGGGGACTTCGGCCTCTTTCGCGGCCCTTGGCTATATTTCGCTCGTCGGCGCCCAGTTTGTGGGTCGAATTCTTGGCGACGGCATGGTTGACCGCTTCGGACAGCGTTTGGTCGCCCAAATGGGTGCCGTCTGCCTCATCCTCGGCATGGGGTTGGCGCTCGCCTTCCCGTCGGTGCCGGGAAGCGTGCTGGGTTTCGCGGCTGCCGGATTTGGCGTGGCGACCCTGGTTCCGGCCGCGATGGAACACGCAGACAGGCTGCCGGGCCTTGCCCCAGGCACCGGGTTGAGCGTGGTCTCGTGGCTGATGCGTCTGGGATTCCTGATCTCGCCGCCGCTGGTTGGATTTGTTGCCGAGGGCTGGGGGCTTCGAGCCGGGCTGTTGCTCGTCCCGCTGGTGGGCGTCATCGTGCTGTTGTGCTCGCCGGTGCTGCGGGCAAAAGCACCGCGCCAGCAACTTTAATTCACGGCCCGCACACCCCTCGGACGTCATCTTGGTTCGATGCCGGCGAAATATGACACCTCATTTTTAATGAATCAATTAGGCCACCGTAGAATACAAGTCACTATTTAGAACGGAAACCGATCTAACTCACCACATCGAGAGCATGGTCGGTGCTGGCTCGACTTATCCGGGTGGGGTTGGCCAGAGCGTGCCGAGGGGATAACACATGTCTAAATCCGCCAACTCCGTAGCCGGCACAGCGTCTTCCAAACAGGAAGATCCGGTTCAGCTGAACAGGCGCCGATTCTTTTCGGCGGCGGGTGGAGTACTTGCCCTGGCCGGCCTTGCAGCCTGCACATCGCCGCAGAATTCCGCGACGGCTCCGAACCCGGTAGGCGATCACGCCCCGGCCGCCGCCAAGGCACCTAGTACACCCGGCCAAGCCCTTGAAATGCTCAAGACCGGCAACAGCAGATTCGCCGAAGGCAGGCCAAAGCACCCGAACCAAACAAGCCAGCTGCGAAGCGACCTTGCAGAGCACCAAGAACCATGGGCCTTGGTCCACGGATGCGTTGATTCTCGGGTTGCCCCCCGAGCTCGTCTTCGACCAAGGGATTGGCGACCTCTTTGTCACGCGAACGGCAGGTGCGGTACTCGACGACACCCTCGTGGGGAGCATGGAGTTTGCGGTCAGCAGCCCCTATGAGGTCCCGGTCATCGTGATCCTCGGGCACACCGCCTGCGGAGCGGTGACCGGCACGGTCGAAGCCCTCGAGAAGAACGCAAAGTCACCGAAGGCCCCGGGAGAAATGATCGATTTCATCAGCGAGATCGCGCCGGCGGCGCGTGAGGCGGAACCGGTGCCGGACAAGTCAGAACACATCAACAACGTGGTCCGGATGAATACCGTCGCGGTCGCCGCCGCGCTTGTTGAACGCTCGGAGATCATCCGTGCGGCGGTTAACGCCGGGCGCACCGAAGTCATTGCGGCCGTCTATGATCTGCAGACCGGGTTGGTTGACTGGAACTTGACTAAAAATGAGAAGATATAAGGCTATATAGCAGAAACTTATACTTCCTTATATTGTCCAATACTGTCGATGACAAGTTTGGAACAATAGGTCACCCGGATAATCTTCCGGGCCGAAACTGACCCGTAATTCTTGGGTGAACGCGATGTTGACACCGCAGCCTGCGTTTTCCTTAGTCCGTGAGCTAAGCAACGCCCGGCGCCGAAGCCGCGGAGGGCACCGTGAAACGCAAGATCGGAACGGAATCTTCGTTCTCTGCCGTTCTTGGCATTAAAGTAGTTTCTCTTGGAGTCGAGGGGGCCTTTCCAGAACTTCGGCAGAGCTACCTGGGCTGGAGCCACAGGATGCCGTGGAGAACGGGCGAACACTCTTACTTAAGTGATCAATCCGTCGGTCTTCCGTGCTTTCATAGGCACGACAGATTACTACTTCTCGTGGGGACAAAATGATTGTTTTCTATCTGGTTGGCGCATTCCTAATTTATGCCGGAATCAGGCAGACAAGAAAATGGTTGAATTTAGCGGAGCGATATCGGCCGAGCTGGCTGTTCAAATTTCGAGTCGCCGTAAACCTTCTAGCCTGGTTTTTGGGGGCTACGGTTCTTCTGGTAACGCCGCTGTCAGGGGACCTAAGCGTCAGAATAGTAGGTTATTCTACAGTGGGTTGTGTTGCGTTTGGCATTCTTTCGTTCTTATCTCATAGGATCCTGGATGGGATACGCGACGCATCTTTGGGGCGAGTGCGGGAATATTTTGGATACAAAATTGATCTATGGTTTTGTGCGCTTGGTCGCGGGTTTGTGCGGTGGAATCAGATCATTGCTCCAACAGGCTGGGAAGAAATCAATATAAGCATCAAGAAAATTGAGAACTTCCTTTCGCCTATGATTATCTTTCGTGGATACGCCCTACTCCTGACATTTCTGCCGATTTTCGTATCTATGATGTTCGTATGGACCTACTCCTCTGGGGACGAAATGGGACAGCGAATGATGGGTTTAGTCGGTGCGTACAATCTTCTGGTAGCTTCATCTAGCCTCACGGTAGGAATATTGGTCTCTGTACTCGTGCTTAAAGTACTGACGATCGGTGAAGTGCTCTTGGTTCGTCCCAATGTAAAAAATGCGATCCAAATGATTGCAACTTATGCGGGATACGGCACTGTTATGGGCTTCGTGACGGCTGTGCTAGTCCCATTCATGGGGTCAGTCATGGCATCGGATGCCTCGAATCCGGTTGAGAGTTTTAGTTTCCTTTCACCACAACTTCTCATTGATTTGCCCGCAACGGGAGCAATCTTAGGATATATTCTTGGCTTGTTGCGTTCGAGCGTTGAATTGCTCCGCGCCGCAGAGAATCTTTTCGTGAGGAGGATGTTTTCACCGATACTTGGGATTGTTTCTATCGCAACTTTGGTTCATGTCGGATATGGTCCGCAGGGAATAATGAGACAAATGATCATGGTACTGCCGAAACCTGAGCAAACCGTCTGTTTTGATAATGATCTGATTATGTCCACTACTAGTGACACTGGGCTGCTGAGTTTGCTCGGAACTTGCTCCGTCAGCCCATTTACAATCGGTGATGAAACGTTCGTAGTTTTATCCGCTGTGACCTTATTCTTTTTCGCTTTGAGGGCCGTAATCCAAGATGCGCGGAAATCGGGTAAAACTGTCGTCGCATAATCATTTGATCAGTGTGCACCGGCGGCGATGCTAGGAAGTGCCCTTGGACGAAGTGCGAGCGGGGTCTAAGCCAGTAAGCCTCCGTGGGACTTCGGGCCTAGCCGTTTGCTTCTAGTAGTACACCGCCAGCGGGCCGTTAGGCCCCGCGATCACCTGGACCGGGGTTTCGAAAACCTCGGACAGGATTTCGTCATTCATGATCCGTTCCGGCGAGCCGAACTGGACGACCTTGCCGTGCTTCATTGCGCAGATGTAGTCCGCGTAATGGCCGGCGAAGTTAATATCGTGCAGCACGATCACGATGGTGCGGTTCAGCTCCTGGGCGGCCCGCTTCAGGTGCTGCATGTCGAGGTTGTTCAGCGGCTTATCTGAACCTTCATCTGTATAGCGGTTATTGCACGATCTGAAAATTTGAAACTAGTTTTCTGCGTCGATCGAGACTCGGCGTGGACTTTGCCCCCGAGGGCAGTACGAAGTCACGAGCAAAGGCGTCCAAGTCCTGTGTCTTCCAGCGGTCGGCTAGGTCAATGCAACTACTGGCAGACAGCTGCCCTGAAATATCGATGCTGAGCAGTCTTATTGCCGCAAAATCCGGGTCCCAGTCACTTTCCTCAAGCAACTTGAATCCCGCTTCAGTGTCGTATAGCCGGTTGCTAATTTCTTCTGAATGTTGGTACCAATAAGCCGCCAATGCGAGGTCTTTTGCGTCCTTATCGCTGCTGTAGTGGACTGAGCGGTCAATCCAAGCCCTCATTTTTAGCGCCGCGTACCCAGCCGGTTGTGGCAGTCGTATGTTCTGTCCGGTAGGAAGGCGGAGAGTGATAGATCGGCTGTAGACGTCCTGGAATCCGAAGACCACAAGTTCTTCGCCTCGCGGTGCGGGGGAGCTGATGCCTTCTGGATCCTCTATGGCACCAAACGGCATGATGTCCACTGGTGTTTTTGCAATTATGTAACGGATCCCGTTGCTTCCGCTTTTCGGATACAAGGCGTCTATGCGCTCGGTAATTTTCCAGTCGTCGACGGCGATAGCTATGTCCGCATCGCTTGTGGATCGCACCTCGAAAGCATGACCAAGCGCTGAATGGATGATATCCCGACTACCAGCGCCTATAAGAAGAACGTTCTCCGGAATAAGCGGAGTATTGCGGGTCAGCTCTTCGATCACTGGCGAAATCGTGTCAAAAAGACGAACGTCTACGCGGTTCAAATTGATCATAGAGAGGATTCTCGCAATTGAATGGCGGCTTCACGTTGACGACCGTCATTGGATGCGAGGAGGTCCGCATACGTGAGTAGTAGAGGAGCCTGATAAATTCCAGGATGATCTGGCTCATCCGGCGCTTCCCAAAATTTCTGGCGAATGAATATATTGGGCGCTTCATTATCGCGCCGCCACCTGCGTGCCCGCAATAAGCTCATTGGGAGGCCGTCGGTATAAAGAACTACACTTTCCGGCTGGACTAGAACTGGAGCGGCGGCTTCGCCTCCAACGTAAACCGTCTGGTCGTTAATTTTCAGATTGCTCCAGTCGCCGGCGAAGTGATGCGTTCTTGACTGTGAGCCAAGGCCGGTGGGATATGAAGCCGCCCATTGATCGATAAGGATTTCGCGTTGTTGGGACGACAGCTTCCTGCGATCATCGAGGAAACCGTACTGAGTGAGCAGTTCTAATGTCTCTTGCGTCTGGCCGATAGATGTTCCAGCGGCACGGGCAAGCTGGCGGATTGGACCTTGGAGCAATCCGGGCCAAGTGAGGAAGGCAAATATGATCTGGGATCGTTTCAGGCTGAAGAGGTTCACGCCGCCACGTTTCAGCTGGGTGTAGCGCTGAGTGGATGATCGCGGCGCACGTCGTCCGCGAATATCAATATGAACGCCTTCGAAACTAACAAATGCATTGCCAGCTTGATCGATGTAGTTAATGCCCTGTAACCGGAAGATTTCGGCGCTTCGTTCTGTGATGCGTGGGCCGACAAGCAGAAGCTTCCGACACCCGTCTAGAGTACGGTCGCGCCATTGTTGAGAAGTCGCAGTCAGGGTATCTGTGTACCCAAGTAAAAACTTACCTTGACCATGCTCATGAGCAAGCGTTACCGCCAGCGCATCATCTGTAGATATACGAGCGAAATCGGTGTTCTCAATGATTTTCAGCCCTAACTCTTCGAATCGCTCGAGTAGGCCAGCTGCGAGTTCTCTGTTCATCACAATCCCTCATGTTCAACGTAACTGCATTTTCATTCTAAATGAAAAATGCGTAATAGTGAACGCTAAAGTGTGAATTCTCGTTCTTGGTGGATCTAGTCCCACGGGATCTTCGAGTGGATAGTGTTGATTCTTGGGTTCAATGCGGCACGGTCGTCGCAAGATCCCAAAGGTTCAGGATATTGCAACTGTTAGAACCCGCCCAATTATGGTCCCGGAGTGAGTGCCGGCTGCTCGAATACTAAGTTCCGCGCGCTTAGTAGTACACCGCCAGCGGGCCGTTAGGCCCCGCGATCACCTGGACCGGGGTTTCGAAAACCTCGGACAGGATTTCGTCATTCATGATCCGTTCCGGCGAGCCGAACTGGACGACCTTGCCGTGCTTCATTGCGCAGATGTAGTCCGCGTAATGGCCGGCGAAGTTAATATCGTGCAGCACGATCACGATGGTGCGGTTCAGCTCCTGGGCGGCCCGCTTCAGGTGCTGCATCATCAGCACCGAATGCTTCATGTCCAGGTTGTTCAGCGGCTCGTCCAGCAGCACCGTTTCGGTGTCCTGCGCCAGCACCATGGCAACGTAGGCGCGCTGGCGCTGGCCTCCGGAGAGCTGGTCGAGGTAGCGGCCCTCCAGCTCGGAGAGGTCGAGGAAGTCGATGGACCGCGAGATGATCTCTTCATCCGCCGGCGTCAGCCGCCCCTTGGAGTGCGGGAAGCGCCCGAAGCCGACCAGCTGGCGGACGGTCAACCGGGTGACGAAGTGGTTCTCCTGGCGCAGGATCGATACGATCTTCGCCAGGTCCTTCGAGGCGGTGGAGGCCACGTCGTAGCCGGCCACCTCGATGCTGCCCGAATCGATGCCCAACAGGCGTCCGACCATGGTGAGCATAGTGGACTTTCCGGCCCCGTTGGGGCCCACCAGGGCGGTAATGCCGCCGGTCGGGATCTCGAGGGTGACCGGTCCGATGGCCACCTCGGAGCTGTACTTCTTATGCACTTCTTTGAGGGTAATCACAGCCGGCCCTTTCGCAGGATGAAGATCAGGAATGTCACGCCGCCCACGGCCTCGATGATGATGCCGACCACGCCTTGGGCGTAGAAGATATTTTTCATCACGAAGTAGGCGCCGGCGAGCACCACGAAGCCGGTCAGGAAGGCGATGGGGAAAATGAAGCGGTGGTCGTAGGTGTCCGCAAGCTGGTAGGCCAGGGTTGCCACCAGGAAGCCGAGGAAGGTCATCGGGCCGACCAGCGCGGTGGATACGGCCATCAGGATCGAGACGAAGAATAGCGTGCGCATCACCTCCGAGCGGTGGTTGATGCCAAGATTCATGGTGGTGTCGCGGCCGAGGGACACGATATTCATTTTCCGGGAATTCGAGATCAGGAAGAACCCGGCAATGAGGATCAGCGGGATGGCCACCGGCAGGTAGCTCATATCCGCATTGTTCATCGAGCCGAAGAGCTTCGCGGTCAGGATGTCGAACTCGCTCGGGGAGAGCATGCGCTGCATGAAGGTGGAGATCGACCCGAGGCCAGCGCCCAGGATGATGCCGATCAGCAGCATGATCTGGATATTGCCCAGCTTGCCGGACAGCAGCCAGCCGTAGAGCAGGCAGGCCAGGACCACCATGATCGCTACCTGCAAGGTGAACTGCCACAATCCCTGCAGGGCGACCACGCCGGCGGCGCCCATGAAGAACACCGAGGCGGTCTGCACCGCCACGTAGAGGGACTCGAAGCCCATAATGGATGGGGTGATGATGCGGTTGTTCGTGACCGTCTGGAATGATACCGTCGCAACCGCCTGGCAGAAGGCGACGATGGCCATGGTCAGGATATTGCTGGCGCGCATCTTCGCGATCAGCCAGAACCCGTCGGAGCCCACCGGCATCGGGTTATCCCAGGCCAGCAGGCCGAAGCTGAAACTCAGCGCCAAGGCCAGCATGATGGAGAAGATGATCCAGTAGCGGCTGCGGATCTTCTTCGTCGGCAGTGCGCCGGAGGCGCGGCCAAAGATCGGCGGCGAGGGAAGCTTGGGGGTGGTGCGTGGGGGAGTCATGAGCTTAGCCAAGTTTGCGCTGCCTCAGTAGCAGGGAAATGAAGACAACCGCGCCGAGCACGCCGAGGATCAAGGAGACCGGAATCTCGAAAGGCATGATGATGGTGCGGCCGATCAGGTCGCAGACGGTGGTGATGGCAATGCCCAGCAGACATACCCACGGCAGGTTGCTGCGCAGGTCATCTCCGCGGAACATGGACACGATATTCGGCACGATCAGTCCCAGGAAGGGAAGGTTGCCGATGACCACGGTGACAACACCGGTGGCAATCGCAATCAGGCCGGTGCCCAAAAGCATCACCTGGCGGTAGTTCAGCCCAACGTTCGTGGCGATTTCTTCGCCGAGCCCGGCCACGGTGAAACGGTCGGCCACGATGAAGATTGCGATGGCCACCAACGCCACGATCCACAGCACCTCGTACTGCCCGCGGATCACCGAGGTGAAGGAACCGGCAAACCAGATGCCCAGGGATTGGAGCATGTCGGTCTGCAGGGCAATGAAGGAGGAGAAGGCGCCCACCACGGCGCCGAGCATGATCCCCACGATGGGCACCGTCAACGAGGCCTTCAGCGAGACTCGCTGCAGGAACAGGAAGAAGACCATGGTGCCGATGAAGGCGAAGACGATCGCCACGGTCATCTTGGCCAGCAGCGAGGCTTCGGGGTTGATGATCAGCACCGTCAGCAGTCCCAGCCCGGCCCATTCGGTGGTGCCGGTGGTGGTTGGTTCCACGAAGCGGTTCTGCGTGAGCAGCTGCATGACCAGCCCGCTCATGGCCATCGCGGCTCCGGCAAGGACCAGGGCGATGGTGCGCGGGATGCGGGTCACGGCGAACATCGCCGACCCGTCATCGGCGCCGAAGATGTCATAGACACCGGTGAACAGGGAGAAGCCCAAGAGGATGAGGACTCCGAGGATGCCAAGCATCAGCTTGGGTTCGAGGAGTCTGCCCTTGGGCTTGACCGCGGGGGTCGTAGTAGTCATGGTGCCGCCGTGAATTCGATGTGTGGTGGATACGACCTCGTGGCGGAGCCGGGTATCGGCTCCGCCACGAGGTCGCTATTCAGCGTTCTGGTTACTTGGCTTCCAGCGCATCTGCAAAATCATTGAAGAACTCGGTGTAGGTCTGGATACCTTCGTTGGTGTAGGTATCCGCGGGCATGACCACGACGTTTCCTTCCTTGGCAGCGGTGACGTTGGCCAGGGCTTCGGATTTCTTCAGCAGGTCTGCGGCCGGGGTGTAGCCGGCTTCCTCGCTGGCAACCGCGCCGTCGCGGTCAAGGACGAGAATCCAGTCGGGATTCGACTTGGCGATTGCCTCTACCGAGATATCGTCGCCCTCGTGATCGGTGGAGGAATCCTCGACCACTAGTGCCGGGGTGAGGCCTAGAATATCGAAGGCCGGGCCGACGCTGCGTCCGCTACCCGGAGCTGAGTAGTTGATCTCGCCGCCGGAGGTGATCAGGCCCATGACCGTCGCGTCCTTGTTGTACGCAGCCTTGGCGCGTGCAACTGCCTTGTCGAAGTCATCGGTCAGTGCCTTGGCCTCTGCCTGCTTGCCGAAGATTTCACCCAGTACGGTGGTTTGGCGCTTGAGCTCCGCGTCGAAGGCCTCGCCTTCGCGTGGGTCGAGGTTCACGATGGTGGCTTCGGGAGCCAGCTTGGAAAGCTTCTCTGCGTGCTGGGTGAATCGCTGGCCGTTGATAATCAGGTCCGGGGCTACCTCGACAATTGCTTCGAGGTTTGGTTCGCGGTGGCTGCCGAGGTCAACGACCTTTTCATCTTTGGCGTAGCTGATGGTGTCTGGCATCAGTGCTACGGCGCCGGCGGTGAGCTCGATGCCCCAGGCCTCAAGAGTTTCGAAGGTGCGGTTGTCGGTTGCGACCACTGACTTCGCCGGAGTATTGATGGTGTGTTCGCCGTTGTTATCGGTGAAAGTCACCGTAGAGGTAGACGCTGGTGCGGACTCTGCCGGAGCTTCGGCGTTGGAGCCGCAAGCGGTCAGGGAGAGTGCTGCAACGCCCAGCAAAGCTGCGGCGCGAAGTTTCATGGAAGCCATGTCATCCTTCGGGACGGGCGACCGACATTGGTCGCGCAAATGAGTGATCTGATAATTAGCCTAGCCTAAGCTGACCTAAATCGAATAAGCCAGACTGTTGTTACTTAGCTCACTTAATTCATGCTTGCGCGTCGGAATATCCGATTTCATGAGTGATTTTCCGCGTTTAGTTAGGTGAGGCAAGCTATTCGTGCGGCGAATATAGCGCAGCGAAACATCGCTAAATTATTCTCGGTTGGGCCATAATGGTCGCGTTCGGGTGTTCATCTGCCGTCATGAACCGCACGCACCACGGCAGGCGGGCGCGAAGCGCCGAACTAGGATGCGAAGATGAGCGACTCTCTCGATCGAATCAACTGGCCCGTGACTACTCGGCGGCTCTTGCTGCGGCGGCTCGAAATTGCCGATGCCCAAGCGACGTGGGAATACCGGAAACTACCAGAGGTGCAACGCTGGATTACCTCGTGTGCCGATGATTTCCCGCAGTACCTGGAGCAGTTCATGGAAGCCAGGCGCTATGCCTGTGATGTCGCGGTTCAGCTGCTGGATGCGCAAGGCCGGCCGCAGTTGATCGGGACGGTCATGGTGAAGGTGAAAGATGGTTGGGGCCAGCGCGAGATCGAGGATGCGACCCGCGGCGTCGAAGCCGAGATCGGGTGGAGCTTGAACCCAGAATATGGTGGTCTTGGTTATGCCACCGAAGCGGTCTGTGGGGTCATCGACCTGTGTTTCGGGCAGTTGGGCCTACGCCGGGTCATTGCTGAATGCTTCGCCGCGAACGAGCCGTCGTGGCGGCTGATGGAGCGAATCGGCATGAGGCGTGAGGGATACAGCAAGCGCGATGCACTGCACCGCGATGGACAATGGCTGGACGGCATGGGCTACGCGCTTCTAGCCGAGGAGTGGCCTGCCCGGTTCGAATCCTGAACGCCCCTGAACATGAGCGAACCCTCCAACGCTTGCAGCGTTGGAGGGTTCTTGTCATCACTCGCACCTTCAAGAGGTACTTACGACTCTAAATGGGCACTCTGGGAATTGACTGGGTTATGCCTTGGGCTTTAGCGTGCAAACTGGGCGTCCAGTCTCAGACGGCTAGGCCACTTCTGCTGCGGCTGATCGGCCAGCCGGTAATGGTCTTCGGGCGAGGAGTTGCATAGGTGCGCACCTTTGAAGTGCTCAGGCCCAGGCGAACCAAGGACTCGGCAATGGTCACCGCGGCACGCACCCCATCAACAATTGGCACGCCGGTGGCCTCACTGACCTTCGCCTCCAATTCAGCCATGCCGCCGCAACCCAGGCAGATCACTTCCGCCTTATCAACCTGCACCGCCTGTCGCGATTGCTCCACGATGGCCGCAACGGCCCGTTCGGGATCGGATTCCAGCTCCAGGACTCCCAGGCCGCTGGCGCGCACCGAGGCCAGCCGGTCGGTGAGCCCGGCAAGCTTCAGTCGGTCCTCAATCAGCGGAACGGTCCGGTCCAGAGTAGTCACGACCGAGTACTTATGACCTAAAAATTGTGCGGTGGAGGCCGCGGCCTCGGTGATGTCAACGACCGGGACCTCCAGCAGCTCCTGCAGCCCTTCCCTCCCGTGCTCTCCGTAGCCGGCCTGGATGACCGCGTCGTAGGCTCCGGGATAATTGACGACCTTGTCCATCACGGCGATGGCGGCGAGGTAGCTTTCGAAGTTTCCCTCGCAGGAGTCTGCGCCGAAATCGGGAGTCAGCTCGATGATTTCGGTGCCCGGCGAGGCGACTTTGCGAGCCGATTCGCCGATCGCGTGAGTCATCGAGGCCGTGGTGTTCACATTGACAATGAGAATGCGCATGATCAGTTCCTTAGAAATCAGTGCTTCGGGGTGACCGCGATGGCTTCGCCGTCAATATCCGTCAGGTCGAGGCGGCGCTTGGCCAGGATCAGGTAGGTAACTGCCCCGGCTCCGGAGCCGAGGAACCACGCGAAGGGTCCGATAACGTGCAGTGCGGGCAGGAACGCCAGGAGCAAGGCAATGACCGAGCTGATGGCCAGGGCAGCCACAGCGCGGAAGTTAACTCCGCGAGTGAAGTAGTAGGTGCCCTCTGGATTGGTGCGGTAAAGGTCCAAGACGTTGATTCGTGCCCGGCGTACGAGCCAGTAGTCGGCCATGATGATGCCGAATAGCGGGCCGAGCAGGGCACCGAGCCCGCCGAGGAAGTAATTGATGATTTCCGGGGAGTTGTACAAGTTCCAAGGCAGGATCACCAAACCGATGAAGCCGGAAATCAGGGCGGCGGCCCGGAAGTTCAACCGCTTGGGGAAGAGGTTGGTCAGCGCGTAGGTCGGGACCACGAAGTTTGCCATCAGGTTCACCGCGATGGTCAGGATCAGCAGCGCACCGGAGGCCAGGACGAGCAGCAGCGTGTTGGGGATGGCCTCGACGACATCTGAAGGTGAGGTGATGATCGTGCCGTTTATGGAGAATTGGGTTCCGGTGAGCACCACCACGATGGCCCCGAAGAACAGCATGTTCAGTGGAATGCCGAAGAAGTTTCCGCGCACGATGGCGTTCTTCGAGGTGGCGCCACGGGTGAAGTCGCAGAAGTTCAAAACGAAAGTTCCGTAAATCGAAACCCACAAGGCAGCGGCTCCAAAGATGCCGACCCACATGTCCAGCCCGGACCTTGCTTCACCGGTGCTCATGGAGACGTTGAATCCCGATTCAAAGAGCATCCAGATGGCCAGTGCCAAGAAGGTGACGAGAATGACCGGGCCGGCAAAGGCCTCGTACTTGCGAATCATTTCCATTCCGTAGCTGACAATCACCAGCTGGATGGCCCAGAGGGAAACGAAGCAGATCCAGCCGAGGGTGTCGAGTCCCAGGAAGCTGGTCTGCTGCAAACCGACTGCGCTCGGTGCCAGTGCGATGACCATGACGCTCAGCACCTGGGATGCCAAGAATGTTTGAATCCCGAACCAGGCGATAGCCACGGCGCCACGCAACAGCGCCGGGATCTGCGCACCGTTGACGCCGAAGGCAATGCGGCTCATGACGGGGAACGACACACCGGTCTTCTCGCCCATGAAGCCCGAGAGGGTCAACAGGGCGAAGAGGAGAATTGCCCCGATGCCCAGGGCGGCGAGGATTTGCCAGCCGCTCATCCCCAGAGCGAACAGTCCGATGGCGAAAGCGTAGTTGCCCAGCGAGTGCACGTCGTTGGCCCAGAGGGTGAAGATGCTGTACGAGTTCCAGGTGCGCCCCGTGCGCGTAGTCGGCGCGAGGTCCTCGTTGTACAGGGTGGCGCTGAGCTCATGTGGGTTGGAAGGGTCAATGCGTTCGTTGTGCGATTGGGTGATGATCGTCGGCGCGGAGGTGGTCTCCGGAATTTGATGCCCCATGGTGAGGTCCTATTCTCAGGTGCGTGCTGAGGATCGAAGTCTGCTCTCGACGGTGAGAAGCGTTGGGGACAACGAATTATCGACAGCGCGCATGAATGAATCATGCTGGTCTATGCGTACGGAAGAAGCTGCGTGTACGTCCGCTGAGGGGACGAGATGACGCGTTACGGATAGATCGGCTGGCCGAAGTTCAAATAGAACTCGGTAGGTGTGCCCACCACGGGCTGGGCTTCGTGCTGCAGTCGCCAGGCTGGCTTTTCTGCGCGAATCCCTATGAGTTGTGTGCTCATGGCTGCTCCTGAGTTAGAGAAATTCACTCCGAGATGTGTGCCACATCGATTGTCCACCTACTTTATGCCGTGTGTCACATTACCGCAATAGAGAATCTCCATTTCACTGTGCGGAATTTTTCATGGCAGGTGTTGACTAGTTGACTTAGCTTAAGGCTGGTGCCGAGGAGATCGGCCGGACTTCGGCACTTCCCCTTTGCCCGGGGTCCGCGCAGGCGGATTGGCGGTGGAGCTGGCCGTCGAGGGGGTGGTGGCTGGATATGGCGACCGGCAGCTGCGAGGGCCTCCATCCAGCCGCCCGCTACCAAGGTTAACTGCGGAGGGGTTCCTGGTTGTCGGGAGGGGTGGATTCGCTCTTGGGTGCGCGTCTTGGGCGATTTGAGCAGGGGCGATCAAGGGTTGACAGTGATCCGGGTCTCGTCTTAGAGTTTTCGTAAAGCAAAACAAATATTCCATGAAGTGGAATCTTTGAATAGGTTTTGAAGGGAAATCCAGTGTCTTACACTCTGAACTGCTCGATTCTGCTCACCGAACTACCCATTAATCAGCGTGCCGAAGCAGCCAAGCAGGCGGGATTCGACAGCGTCGAATTCTGGTGGCCATTCGCCACCGCCGTGCCAAGCGACAAGCAGGTAGACGAGTTCATCGGCTCGATCAAGAGCGCGGGCGTGCAGCTGGACGGATTGAACTTCTTTGCCGGAGATATGCCCGCGGGGGACCGCGGACTAGTTTCGTGGATCGGGCGCAGCGCAGAGTTCCGTGAGAACGTGGACGTGGTCACCGCTATCGGCGAGGCCACCGGATGCAAATCCTTCAACGCCCTCTATGGAAATCGTCTTGCGGGCTCCACCGCGCAGGCTCAAGACGAGCTGGCCCTTGAAAACCTGTTAGTTGCCGCCGGGGGCATCGAACGCATCGAAGGCACTGTTCTGATCGAACCGGTGTCCGGCACCGAGGCCTACCCGCTGAAGAACGCGGCCGAGGCACTGGATGTGGTCAACAAGGTCAAGGATGCGGGCAAGAAAAATATTGCCCTGCTGGCCGACTTCTACCACCTGGCGGTCAACGGCGATGATGTCCCGCAGGTCATCGAAAACCACGCGGAAGAATTCGGCCACATCCAGATCGCCGACGCGCCTGGCCGTGGGGCACCGGGAACCGGTGACCTGCCCCTGCTTGCCTGGATCGAACGCTCCCGCCAGCTTGGATACACCGGCAAGGTAGCCCTGGAGTACAAGCAGGAGGCGCAAACCGCCTTCAAATGGCTAGCCACCGCCGGCGCCAACGCCTCCTAAACTTCCACTCGCCCCTCGTGCGGGCCGCCAAAACACTTTTGGAGAATCACATGTCACAGAATGTTGCATTTATCGGCTTGGGAATCATGGGACTGCCCATGGCTAAGAACTTCGTCACCGCAGGCTTCAACGTCACCGGTTTCAACCGCAGCGAAAAAGCCGCCACCGAGCTTGCGGCAGCCGGCGGCCACGCGGCAAACTCAATCGCCGAAGCGGTCAAGGACGCCGACGTCATCATCACCATGGTTCCGGACTCTCCGGATGTCGAAGCGGTCACCACCGGTGCAGAGGGCCTGTTTGCGCATGCGAAATCCGGGGCCATCTGGATCGATAATTCCTCCATCCGCCCCGACGTCGCGGTGAACCTTTCGAATGCGGCGCGCGAGGCCGGGCTGCGTCCACTGGACGCACCGGTATCCGGCGGCGAGCAGGGAGCCATCGACGCGGTGCTCTCCATTATGGTCGGCGGTGAACCGGCGGACTTCGCCGTTGCCAAGCCGGTGCTCGAAGCGGTCGGCAAAACCATCGTCCTGGTCGGTCCCTCCGGATCCGGGCAGACCGTCAAGGCCGCCAACCAGCTGATCGTCGCCGCAAATATCCAGGCGCTCAGCGAAGCGGTGGTCTTCCTCGAAGCCTATGGCGTTGACACCGATTCGGCATTGAAGGTGCTCGGCGGGGGACTTGCCGGCTCCAAGGTGCTAGAGCAGAAGGGCCAGAAGATCCTGGACCGTGAATTCGGACCGGGATTCCGGCTGGCACTGCACCACAAGGACATGGGCATCGTCACCTCGGCCGCCCGCGAAGCCGGCGTGGTGCTTCCGATGGGTTCGCTCGTCGCCCAGCTGGTGGGTTCCACCGTCGCCAGCGGCGACGGCGCGCTGGATCACTCGGGTCTTTTCCGCGGAGTGCAGCGCCTTTCGGGTCAAAGCCAGTAGGTTTCCCACTTAGCTCTTCCCCTCATTCTTCCTGTGGCGGGTCCAACGCCTGCCTTCGGCAGCCGGCCCACCTGCTGGCGAACAACTGTTTTCGCCAGCAGGTGGAGTCCTTCGTTCCAGTTCGAGTCCGGCTTCCGGTGCTCGGGGTGGGCGTGAAGTCGATTCACTTCGTCGGCCCGCCACAGGTCATCCCCTCATGATCTTGATTCTTCTTTCACCGCTCCGTTCGGGGCCGAACCATCGATAAGGATGTGTGATTTCAATGCCTAAGATGCGCGCAGTAGATGCCATCGTGCTGATCCTGGAAAAGGAAGGCTCCACCGAAGCGTTCGGCTTGCCCGGCGCGGCAATCAACCCGCTGTACTCGGCGATGAAACAGCATGGCGGAATCCGCCACACGCTGCACCGCCACGTCGAAGGCGCCTCGCATGCAGCGGATGGCTACTCGCGGGCCAGCGGCAAGATCGGCTTGTGCCTGGGCACCTCCGGACCGGCCGGCACCGACATGATCACCGGCCTGTATGCGGCCATCGCCGACTCGATCCCGATGCTGTGCATCACCGGCCAGGCGCCAACCCACGTATTGCACAAGGAAGACTTCCAGGCGGTGGATATTGAATCCATCGCGAAGCCGGTGACCAAATACGCCAGCACCGTGCTGGAGCCGGGGCTCGTTCCGGGAACCTTCGCCAAGGCTTTCCAGATCATGCGTTCGGGCCGCCCTGGTCCTGCGCTGATCGACTTGCCTATCAATGTGCAGATGGCCGAAATTGATTTTGACATCGATGCCTATGAGCCGTTGGCGCCCACCAAGCCGAAGGCAACCCGCGGCCAGGCCGAGAAGATCGTTGACCTGCTGCTGAGCGGCAAGCGTCCAATTATCGTTGCCGGCGGTGGCGTGATCAACGCCAACGCCAGCGATAGGCTCGTGCAGCTGGCCGAAGAGCTCAACATCCCGGTCTCGCCCACCCTGATGGGCTGGGGTGTCATCCCGGATGACCACCGTTTGCAGTCGGGCATGGTGGGCATCCAGACGCACACCAAATACGGCAACGAATCCTTCTTGGCCTCGGACGTGGTGCTCGGCATCGGAAACCGGTGGGCGAATCGGCACACCGGTGGCCTCGAAACCTACCGAGCCGGGCGCAAGTTCATCCACGTGGATATCGAGCCGACCCAGATCGGCCGCGTATTCGCGCCGGATCTGGGAATTACCTCGGATGCCGCGGCGGCGCTGGACTCGATTCTGGAGATCGTGCGCGAACGCAAGAGCGCTGGACTGATCCCCGACTATTCGCAGTGGGCTGGACAGTGCACCGCCCGCAAGGGCACGAACCACCGCAAGACCAACTTCGACAATATTCCGATCAAGCCGCAGCGCGTCTACCAGGAGATGAACGCGGTCTTCGGGGCGGACACCACCTACGTATCCACCATCGGGCTCAGCCAGATCGCCGGCGCGCAGATGCTGCACGTTTATGGGCCACGCAAGTGGATCAACGCCGGCCAGGCCGGCCCCTTGGGCTGGACCGGTCCGGCAGCCCTGGGCGTCGTGCGCGGCAAGCCAGGGGAAAAAGTTGTGGCACTGTCCGGGGACTACGATTTCCAGTTCATGATCGAAGAGCTGGCAGTGGGAGCACAGTTCAAGCTGCCGTACGTGCACGTGGTGGTCAACAACTCCTACCTTGGCCTGATCCGCCAATCGCAGCGTCCCTTCGAAATGGATTACCACGTCTCCTTGGGCTTCGATAACATCAACTCCCCGGAAACCGACGGTTACGGCGTGGACCACGTCAAGGTCGCCGAAGGGCTCGGATGCAAGGCCGTTCGGGTGAATGATCCGGCGAAGCTGGCCGAGGGATTCGCCGAGGCGAACTGTCTGGCCGACGAGCACCAGGTCCCCGTGGTGGTTGAGGTGATCTTGGAGAAGGTCACCAACATTTCCATGGGTGCGCAGCTGGATGCGGTTAATGAATTTGAAGATCTTGCACTGGAGATCGGGGATGCGCCTACCGCGCTGGTGCCCATGAAATCCGGTGCCGGTGTGAGTGCCTGAGGTCGGTCGTCGCTGCCACTGGCAACTCCACATGAATTGCGGGTGCGGTTATTTTCAGGATAGGAGATCATGGAAATAACCGCACCACGCACCACAGAATTTAGTCTCAAGCTTTAAACGTAACGAGTAGGGAACGACTCATGAGCATCAACGAAGCTGTTGAACGCGAAGCCAGCGGCACCACAGATCTGGGCTTCGATCTGGTTATCCGTGGCGAACGCATCTTGACTACCGCCGGCATGGCCGCCCGCGAAATCGGCGTCCGCGACGGAAAGATCGTGGCCATTGAGCCGCTGGGAAATAATCTGCAGGGCACACGCACCATCGAGGTCGGCGACGACGAGGTATTGCTCCCGGGGTTGGTGGATACCCATGTCCACGTCAACGAGCCGGGGCGCACCGAGTGGGAAGGCTTCGAGTCCGCCACCAAGGCCGCAGCGGCAGGCGGTGTCACCACGATCGTGGACATGCCGCTGAACTCCATCCCGCCCACGGTGAACCTCGAAGCGCTGGAAATCAAGCGCGAGGCTGCCAGCAAGAGCGCCTATGTCAATGTCGGCTTCTGGGGCGGCGCCATTCCGGGTAACAAGAAGGACCTGCGTCAGCTGCACGAAGCCGGCGTCTTCGGCTTCAAGTGCTTCCTGCTTCACTCCGGAGTCGACGAGTTCCCCTCGCTGACCGTCGACGAGATGGAAGAGGACATGGCAGAGCTTGCCTCCTTCGATTCGCTGATGATCGTGCACGCCGAGGACTCGGACATCATCGATAATTCGCCGAATCCTGTCGGCGGACAGTACGCCGGATTCCTGAACTCGCGTCCGCGTGATGCGGAGAATACCGCCATTGCGCGGGTCATCGAGCGCGCCCGCAAGACCGGGGTACGCGCCCACGTGCTGCACCTGTCCAGCTCGGATGCCCTGGAGATGATCCGCGAGGCCCGCGCCGAAGGCGTGAAGCTCACCGTGGAAACTTGTCCGCACTATCTGACGCTGCTCGCCGAGGACATCCCGGACGGCGCCACGGCCTTCAAATGCTGCCCGCCGATCCGCGAGAACGACAACCGCGAACTGCTGTGGAAGGGCCTGGAAGAAGGCATTATCGACTGCATCGTTTCGGACCACTCTCCGTCCACTGTCGATTTGAAGGACGTGGAGAATGGCGACTTCGGCGTCGCCTGGGGCGGCGTCGCCTCGCTGCAGCTGGGCCTGCCGCTGATCTGGTCCGAAGCCAAGGGGCGCGGGCTGAAGCTGGAGCAGGTGGTGCAATGGATGGGCGTGAATCCTTCCAAGCTTGCCGGGCTGAGCGCCAAGGGCGGCATCGAAACCGGCAAGGACGCGGATTTCGCGATCTTCGCTCCAGAGGACACCTTCGAGGTGGATGTGGCCAAGCTGCATCACAAGAACCCGATTTCCCCGTATCAGGGCAAGACCCTGAGTGGCGTGGTCCGCCGGTCGATCATCGCGGGGGCCGACGTGGACTTCCAGACTCCTGGCGGAAAGCTGATCCGCCGCGAGCACTAGGAACTGGCTTTTGCCGGACCCCTCTTCTGCCTTTGAACTGGCGGGAGAGGGGTTTTCTCGTGCCGGATCGCGCGCTGGCCTCCAGGCAAGGCCGCATCGTAGCCTCAACACCTCCAGATTCCAATGCTTCCGGGTACATTCACTGTTTAACTGCCCGGTGTTCGGCTCACCCATAACAAAGAGGTATCGATTGGACGAGGCACGCGCGAATTGAGCCTCCCAGCTCATAGACTGTGAGCCATATGGGGATAGAGCAGTCGTCACTTCGAGTACAGGAATGGTTATGAACGCGAATACTGCTACCTCGATAATGACCAAGAACGTCGATGACCTGGCTTTGGCCGAGGTGGTGCATGCTTCACTGGTCTTAGGCTCAATTGTCGTGGCTGTGCTCCTTGCTTTCGGGATCAAGACCTATGTCCATTGGCGGCGGCATCCCAAGACCTCCCAATCTTTCGAGCCATCGGCCGAAGAAGATGGCGCCAAGCAACCAGCACAGAGCTCGCGGCAACGTCCTGCACCGCGGATCGAAATACTGCCGACTCTCGGAGACCTGCGCGGAAGCGGACGGATGAAGCGCGGCCTCGAAGACTCAGGCTGAAGTCCCGGCGCAACGGCGTGGAGGGCCACGAACCACACGTGTGGAGGCGTGGCCAATTAAGCGGCATCTTGGCTGGAGGCAATTCGTAGATTCAATGGCGAGTCTGGGCGCTATCTAGCAGCGCCGCCGGACATCCCGAGTTCTGCGGACGGGATCAACCGCATTTCTCCGAGACATCCCGACACCGCACCGGAAGGTGAACGAGTGACTGCCCAGTTCCAGCCGCATCCGGCGTTTCAGCGATTCGTAGGCTGGGCCAACCCCAGCGCAAGGTTGCTGCTTGTTCGTGCGGCTCAGGGCACGGGAAGATTCTGGTTCGCCAACTCCTGGATCGGCGACGGGACAGGAGAGGTTCATGATTTCTCCGCCAAGTCGCACAGCGACTGCTCCGAGTTGCCGATGCTTGATCAGCAGCTGGCAGAAGATCCGAACCTCCGTGCCGCAGTCATTCTTTCTCCCGGGCACGCCGTGTGGCACTTGGCTCTGCATGCACCGGTTCAATTTGCAGAACAGCGAGATCTGTCGCTTAGCCTCGCTTGTGGGAACCGCACAGGAATTGGAGAGCAACAGCAATCGGAAAATGCGCCACCGGCGCAAGGTCCTCAACGAATGAGTAGTAGCCATTGATCGTGAAATGGGCTTTCTGTCATGAACAGATGGCATGAATTCCCTGGTGCATGACTAAGTCAGGCTGAGTGGCTAGGGGAGATTCAGCATAGCTTCGACTGGATTATTTTTCAGATCTTCCAGTTTGACAACCTGCCTAGACTCTAGAACTTGGGAGGCTGCCTGTTTCGACAAGAGGGGGTAAAAGTGGTGGGAAGCGCTACCGATGTGTTGATACAGAACAGTTACCGATGTCCCGATACAAAACAAAATTAAAAGAACTTGCCTAAACTCGCGTCATGATTCGGTGGTTGGGGACTCTTAACGTGTAGAGGCGATGAACCGGGTGCTTGGGGGACTCGAATTCACGCCGTTCGCGTGGGCGACTGAATGGCTTGCTGCTTGGGGCGCAAGCCGTTCAATCACTGGAGCAATAAAGAGCAACCACTGGTTGGGATCTGTTGAGATCCTGTGAATATCGGAACGGATGGTCTGTTTGGAGCCCCTTGGTCCTTCTTGGTGATAGGGTCTACAAATATTAACTGGATAAGTGCGAGGTTTTGAAAAATCCGCCGGGGTGAATTCGGTTAGTGGACGCATCGTTTTCGAAGTATGGGGACTTTATGGCAATTGATTCGGGAGCCGAAATTGCGGGGGCTAGCGATTCGGAACTGATTCAGGGCGCACGCGTTGGAAGCCGGGTGTGCCAAGAGCGGCTGTACCAGCGCCACAAGCAAGTTGCGCTGGCAGTTGCCTATCGGCATACCGATAATCCGTCTGAAGCAGAGGATATTGTGTCCGAAGCTTTTTTGAGAGTTTTCGCAAGCCTCAAGCATGGGTCCGGGCCGACCGAATTCTTCCGCGCGTATCTGTTGACCTCGGTTTCCAGGGAGGCCTTCTCTAGAAACAGAGCTGCGCGGCGTGAAGCCGACATCGATGAGATCGCAGAGTTCGCGAGTGAAACCCCGGATGCTGACGAAGTCATGCGGCGCGCCGAATCAGAGATCGTTATCCGCGCTTTCAAATCGCTGCCGGAGCGATGGCGTGCAGTTTTGTGGCATAACGAAGTCGATGGGCTTCCTCCCCGCGAGATCGCGACGATTCTTGGTATCACTCCCAACGCAGCGTCTGCGTTGGCCGTTAGAGCCCGTGAGGGGCTACGTGAGTCTTACCTTGCTGCCCACCTCAAAGAACATGCAGGCCTCGTTGCCGACTGCGCGTCTGCGCGCAAGCAGCTACCCGCGTTTATTCGAAATAACTTGAGTCCCAAGGCCACTCGATCCCTGAAGTCGCACCTTAAGAATTGCCCAGACTGTTCGCTTGTTTACGGCGAGCTTAAAAACATCGGCGCGCCCATGCGCAGCGTGGTGCTGCCATTGTTCGTTGGGGGAACCACTGTCTTAGGTATTTCAGCGTCAGGGGGACTGGCGCAACTCGGCGGCGGAATTACCGCCGCTACTGGTGGTTCCTCGGTTGCAGTATCGACTGCCGGTTCCGGGGCTGCAGCTGTGGTGACGGGAACCGTGAGTGCTTCGGCAGTTGCAGCTGGAGCGGGAGCTGGCCTAGCTGCGCTGGCGGTGGCCGCTTCAGCGGTCGGTATTTTGACGCCACTATTTGACGACCGTTCAACAGCACCCGTTGCATTGCCTCAGGAGCGGTCCGTTGAACAAGAGCCGGATAATGTAGATCCGATCGATGCGCCCTCCGCATTGGAGGACATCCTCATGGATCTCGTGTCATTTGAGTCCGCCACACCTGAATCGGAGGGCCGGGAGGGGCTGGACGACAGCCAAATGCGCTTGCCTCTGCAGAGTCCCGAGGGCCAGCGATCGGATCTCCCCGATAACGCCATTGCTGACTATCCTTTGAATTTGGGTAGTCCGGGCACTCCTACAATGCCTCCTGTAGAAGAAGCGTCCGATCTTCCGGCTTCTGCGCCTACGGTTGAACCGACGCCGGAGCCGACGGTGGAGCCTTCGCCGGAACCTACGGTCGAGCCTTCGCTGGAACCTACATCGGAACCAACGCCGGAGCCTTCGCCGGAACCTACGGTCGAGCCTTCGCTGGAACCTACATCGGAACCAACGCCAGTGCCTACGGTGGAGCCTTCACCGGAACCTACGGCGGAACCTTCGGTCGAGCCTTCGCTGGAACCTACATCGGAGCCAACGCCAGTGCCTACGGTTGAGTCGACGGTGGAGCCTTCGCCGGAACCTACGGCGGAACCTTCGGTCGAGCCTTCGCTTGTACCAACGCTTGATCCGACTGTGGGGCCTTCGCTGGAACCTACATCGGAACCAACGCTTGATCCGACTGTGGAGCCTTCGCTGGAACCTACATCGGAACCAACGCCAGTGCCGACGGTTGAGCCGACGGTGGAGCCTTCGCCGGAACTTACGGTGGACCCAACGGTCGAGCCGACACCGGATCCATCCGAAGAACCGGTTGATCCAGAAGAGCCCGAATCGACATCGAGTTTTGACGTGTCGGTGGAACGAGTTAGCGACCGCTTCTTACCGCAGTATGTTTTCACAGTCGTCCCCGGAGCTGTAGCGCCCGGAGAGACCTTTGAGTTCAGCATGAAGATGGACCGCCGCTACTGGGGTTGGGCTAGCTTCGGACAGAACTGCTCGTCGAGTTCACGGTACTCGCAGCAGATGAACGTTGAATGCGTGGTCTCCGAGGACAGCCCTGTAAAACTGACGATCACGGTTCTACATGGACGCGGCAAGCTGGGTGTCCTTGTCGCGCAACCCGGAGCACCTGGATCAGGGGTCGAATTCGCTGTCCCTCGGCAGTAGCACCGGGCGGACGGGTAGGAAGCGCGCATCCGCCGTAAGCGGGTGCGCGCTAACGAAATCCCCGACGAGCAGATATCGCTTTGCGCCCGGCTATTGATTGGCTGATGGGCTCACCGATTACCGGTACGACATCATAAATATCGACCAGACAGTTCACTGCTGCTCTCATATGTTCAGGGTTTGCGGATGGCTCACCGTATCCTTGCTAACTTTTCTTTTCCAGAGAGGATCAAAAACTCTTGACCTGCATTCGGAATGTGTTTTAGGCTTCAAGGTAACCTGATATACCAATTGGATACTAAATGAAGATTTTGTGCTGGGCCCCAAGGAGGCACTTGATTCGCGCGAAATCCAACGGTCTTGAGGCCATACGAATAACCGTCACAAATGGCCGGCGCTGCACTTGCTTGCGGCTCCGACCCAGACGCAAAATCTTCTCTCCGGTTGGCCTAGGGATCCACAGCCAAGCATTCTGAGCGAGGGTAAAACCCAATGATCTCCAATGAAACAATCACCAGCTACCTTGAACGGCTCGCTTCTAAGGCGCCTACTCCGGGGGGAGGTGCTGCCGCGGCCTTGCACGCCGCCCAGGGCGCCGCGCTGGTGTCCATGGTTGCCGAGTTTACCTCCGGACCGCGATTCCGAGAGGTCGAGGACAAAGCTCAGCCGATCGCCAAACACGCACGCGTACTGATGCGTTCGGCGCTGTTCGAGGCGCAGGAAGACGAACGATTGTTCGGGTCCTTAGGCGATGCATACAGGATGCCCAAGGAGGATGAAGAGCAACAGGCAGCGCGCACCGCGGCCATACAAAGCGCCACCATTGCCGCGGCCGCACCGTTGGTCTCAACCGTTGAATCCTCCGCGGTGGTCATTGAGCTCGCCCAGCGTTTGGTCGAGATCGGAAACCGATCGGTGATCAGCGATGTGGCTGCCGCCGCCGAAGCGGCGCGAGCCGCCCTGGGTACCGCGCTGGTGACGCTGGAAATGAATATTGCGGCAATACAGGAAGCCGAACAGCGCGAACGCTTGAGCCTCGTGGCCAGCCAAGCCGCCGACGCGATCGTGGCGGCAGAAGCACTCAGCGCGCAGGTCCGCTTGGTGGTGGCTGCATGACCGCGCAACGCCTCGCCGGACAGCCGGTGGCCGCAGCCATCCGTGAACGCACCGGCCAACTCGTTTCGCGGCTGGCGAGCGAAGGGATCACCGCCCGGGTGGCGGTGGTGCTCGCAACCGACAACGAGGCAACGTCCTGGTATGTGCGCTCCATTGAACGCGCCGCCGAACGGCTCGGAGTTCACTGCCAGGTGCTCGACTTGGCCACCGGCACCCAGTCGGAGATTGCCCAAGCGATCCGTGCCTTGAACGCAGACGAGAAGGTGTACGGCATCATTCTGCAGACGCCGCTGCCCGAATCGGTTGACCCGGCCTCCCTGGTGCAGCTGATTGACCCGGCCAAGGATATTGATGGAGCCAACCCGCTGAGCCTGGGCAGGCTCAGCGTGGGCCAGCCGGCCTTTGCGCCGGCTACGGCACGTTCGGTCATCGAAATCCTCGAACACTATCAAGTCCCACTCGCCGGAGAGCACGTTGCGGTGGTGGGCCGTTCCGCGGTGGTGGGCAAACCGCTCGCCCAGCTCTTGCTGCAGCGCGACGCAACGGTGAGCATCTGCCATTCTCGAACCACCAATCTCGCCGAGATTACCAGGGGCGCGGCGGTGACCGTTGTGGCGGTTGGCCGGGCGAACCTGCTCACCGGCAACGAGGTCAGCGATTCGTCGGTAGTCATCGATGTGGGCACCAATGTCACCGAGGATGGCCAGCTGGTAGGCGATGTTCACGCGGAGTCGGTGCAGCCACTGGTCCGGGCGATGAGCCCGGTGCCCGGGGGAGTAGGCACGGTAACCACCGCCCTGTTGATCCTGCACGCAACGCAGGCGGCGCTAGCCGCCCTTGAAAATGCCGCATCGAAAGGAGCTCCCATGGCCGGACGCAGGTAGCTGTTCGCCAGCGTTTAGGGCACAAGTGCAAGGCAAGCCAGCCCGCATGGTTGCTTAGGACGTTGAACCGGCAGGTACAAGGCAACAATAGTATCTTCACGGTGCGCGTTGGCCTGGATCCGGAGTGGGATCTGGCGCCGGCGCAGCGCTGGAAAAAATAGCCGCTGCATCATCGCTTGGAAGGCCGATGATGCAGCGGCTTTCTTTGTGTTCCAGAGATTTTTGCCGTTCGAGCGTTGGCGTGGCCTGCCCACCGCAAACGGCCCATGCCGTGTTGCGGGTGGTTCAGATCAACGGGCAGTGCAATTCGAAGGGCCGCCACCTTGTAAATGAGCCAGGTGTATGCGGTTGAATGAGCTCCACGTAGAACTGGGACAAATTGGACACCAAGTCTCGAAGTCTACTGCGGTAGTGAGAGAGCTTCGCATCATCACGGCTCAATGGTTGGGCCCAGTTGATGAAGAATGGGGGTTAGAAGTGGTAGATGGGGCGTGATCGATCTGGGCGATGAATTCGTTGACCCATTGAACGGCGGAGATGACATCAGCGGCTACGTTGAGTCCATTTGCTGCTTCGGCATAGAGGGATTCCCAGTCGGTTTCTTCAACCGCTACAGGTGGCCAAGGCGCTTTGCGGTAAGTGAAGAGTCGGACGCAGGTTGATCGTACTTGCGTGAGATCTAGTTGCTCTTGGGTGCCCAGCAGCTGAAGGTCTACGAGGTCCCGGGCTCGGTCACTTCCAGGAGCGGTAGATGCATGGATTTTCTGGGCGATTTGATGATCTGCTGGCATTACCGGCACAGGAGCTGGGGATGGTAAGCCGAGAGAAGTGAACATGTCGATAAGGTTCTCAGCAAGAACCAGTACGGGGTGTTCCGCGTCGCCGATTTCATTGTGGCCCAGTTCAAAGGGGACGGTGCACCATGCTTTACCCTTGTAGTCGAGCTTGACGTCGAAGGGTTTCATTACATAGAAAGCCGGGACTCCTGCGGGTTTCAGTTGCTTCTTTTCAACAAGACGTCCGGTGAAGCCCTCCCATCCTTCTAGGAGGCGATCTGCGAAATCATCGCGGAACTTTGCCAGTCCACTGGCCCGTGCGGCGTCGAGGTCACGCGTGAATCGTGTTCCAGTGCCATATCGCAATGCCATAGCACTTCCACCTTTTACGGATCCTCCGGGGAGCATTTGCCCGACAATGACCAGTGCCATGGAGGTGCGTCGCCGGGTGACTAAGCTTTCCTCACCTTCTAAGTTTCTAATGCGCTGGTTGAGCGCTGTGAGATTTGCGGGTGGGGTTGGATACTTCATACGGAAAGTCCCTTACGTACCTGGCGCCATTCTGCAGAGGTGAGAAGTCCTTCGGCGCGGGCCCTGGTCGCGGCGTCTCGTAGTCGTGATGCGGGTACTTGTCCGCGGCATTCAATGAGGGCTTCGGCAACCCGTTGCGCCGGAATCCCCTGATAGTGAGTCACTTTTGTGTCTACGGAAGCTCGAACGAGATTTATATAGCTAGGCATGGCTCGACGTACGCGATGGGTTGTACCAACTGTAATCTTTCGAGGGTTCACATCCGCCAGGCCCAGGAGGGCAAGGACAGTTTCTCCTCGCAGGTGGGAATCGACGCCCGCCCGTAAGGTGGCTTCCGCGAACTGATCGTGGTCAGTTGGTGGAATGTCGGTGACCCGGTAAAGGCGGTACCCGGTGTGTTCCAAACCGCCTCGGGCGGCAAGTTTTGGCAGCTCCACCGCCGGCACACCAGCGTCGGTGGCGCCGGTGACAGTGACGTAGCCATAGTTGTCGTAGGCGATCTCTCGCAAGATGTCTCTATAGCTTTGCTTCATGTCAATATTATACCGTTAACAGTATAAAATTGACACCACTATCAGCGGGCAAAATCCCTGTGCTGTATTGCCGAAGGCCGTGACGACAGGACTCCTCAACCCAGCGAATCCTGCAGTATGCGCTCAATGATGCTCGCGGTAGGTCTATTCGCGACTGGAATGTTCAGTTAATTGCATTGTTCCGTAACTACCGGAATGCATCTATTTACTGAACATCGGACGGGTGCGGTAGTTCATCACACAGGATGCCAACGACGAAGCCCGGTCTTGAGGAACCCCGGGTAGTTCCACTGCTGATCAAACGACGCGGAAACCAGAACGCAGCGCGCGTCTCGTACCTATATATGCGTATATACGGCAAAAGGCCGGGCAGCTGTTCATTATGAACAGCTACCCGGCCTCCCGGTGGCTGGATGTTGCTAGCTGGCCGAGGTGGCCAGCGAAACTCCGCGCAGCCGGTCCATCTGCGGATCGTACAGCGGATCATCGACCACGGTGGCGGCGATCGGCTTGCCGAAGTACTCGATCGCCACCGCGTCTCCGGTCTGCACAGTCTTCGGCAGCCAGGCGTAGGCGATGGGCTTGCGCACCGTGTAGCCAAAGGTGGCGCTGGTGACATAGCCTGCCGGTTCCCCGTTCACGTACACCGGTTCCTTGCCCAGGACCACGGACACGCCATCATCGATGGTCAGGCAGCGAAGCCGCTTGGTGGCCGCGGCGGCGCGGTCCGCCAGGGCGGCCTTGCCCACGAAGTCCACGGTCTTGGTGGCCTTGACCGCGAAGCCCAGCCCGGCCTGTTCCGGCTCGTGCTCGCTGGTCATGTCGGTGCCGAAGGAGCGGAAGCCCTTCTCCAGTCGCATGGAGTTGAACGCTTCGCGTCCACCGGCGATGATGCCGTGCTCCTGGCCGGCTTCGAAAAGCACATCCCAGAGCTTGGCGCTGACATCCGCCGAGGCGTAGAGCTCCCAGCCGAATTCGCCCACATAGGACAGGCGCATTGCGGTCACCGGAATGCCGGCGATGGAGATCTGCTTGGTGCGGAAGTACTTGAGCCCCTCATTGCTCATATCGTCTTCGCTGACCTTGGCCATCACCTCTGGGGCCAGCGGGCCCCAGAGCCCGATGCAGGAAGTTCCGGCGGTAATATCGCGGACGGACACCCACTGGCCCGGGTTCGCCTCGTTGAACTTGCGGGCCTCGCGGTCCAGATAGGCGACATCCACATTCGAGTTGATGCCGGCCTGGTAGAGCTCTTCGGAGATGCGGGCCACGGTGATATCGCTGGTGATGCCGCCGGCGGCGTCCAGCAGCAGGGTGTAGCTGACCATGCCAGGTGCGCGCAGCATATTCGCTGTGGTCAGGCCCTGGAGCATCTGCCCGGCGCCCGGGCCGGCGACTTCCACGCGCTTGAGCGGGGTCATGTCGAACATCGCCACGGCGGTGCGGGTCTTCCAGGCTTCCACCGCGGCAATCGGCGAGTGGAACATGTCCGACCAGTCATCGCGCGCCGGGGCGGCCCATTCGGCGGGCAGCTGCTCGAGCAGGGAGGCATTGGCCTCGTACCAATGCGGGCGCTCCCAGCCGGTGCCTTCCAGGAAGAAGGCTCCCAGTTCCTGCTGCCGGGAGAAGAACGGGCTGGTGCGCACATTGCGCGGCTTCAGCCGCGGCTCCAGCGGGTGGCGGATATCGTAGATCTCCACGAAGTTCTGCTGCGAGGTTTCGCTGACGTACTCCTTGGTGGTTTGCATGTCCTCGAAGCGGTTCAGGTCGCAGTCGCTCAGATCGGTCTTCGAGGTGCCGGTGGTGATCAGTTCGGCTACGGCCTTGGCGATGCCCGGCGCGTGGGTGACCCACACGGCCTCGGCCACGAAGAAGCCGTCGACCTCCTTGGACTGGCCCACCAGCGAACCGCCGTCCGGGGTGAAGGAGAAGATCCCGTTGAAGCCGCGCTGGATCTGGGTATTGCGCAGATCCGGCAGCAGTTCCTTGGTCGCTTCCCATTCGGCGGCGAAGTCCTCGGGGGTGAAGTCCAGCGAGGATGGCATCCGCTCGGAGGTGATTTCCTCGGGCTTGTAGGTCCGCAGGGTGTCCAGGTCCACGGGCATCGGGCGGTGCGCGTAGGAGCCGATGCCGATGCTCTCTCCCCACTCGCGGTAGTAGAGGTCGCGATCCTGGTAGCGCAGGATCGGCCGGCTGGCGCCGGCCGGCAGTTCGTTGATGCCCGCGAGGCTCGGTGCAGGGGTGGTCCAGGCGAACTGGTGTCCCAAAGGCAGCAGCGGGATCTCGGTGCCCACCATCTTTCCGATATTCGGGCCCCAGAAACCCGCGCAGGAGACCACGATATCTGCCTCGAAGCGGTCCTCGCCGCAGATGACCGCGGTGACCTTGCCGCCGGATTGCTCGATATCGGTGACCACGGTGCGGTCGCGGAATTCCACGCCCGCGGCCTTGGCGCGTTCCATCACCAGTTGGGTTCCCTTGGCGGCCAGAGCCAATCCGTCGTTCGGCGTGTAGAGGCCGCCGAGGACCAGCTCGGGGTTGAGCATCGGGAACTTCTTCAGGCAATCCTCCGCGTCGACCACGTGGGCCTCCACCTCATAGGAGCGGTTCCACCCGGCGCGGCGATGCAGATCTGCCAAGCGCGCTTCGGTGGTGGCGATCTCCAGTCCGCCCACGCGCAGGTAGGATCCACGGCCGTCGGCGCCCACCAGAGAGTCGAGCTTCTCGATGGTGTACTGCGCGAATTCGGTCATGGATTTCGAGCCGTTGGACGAGAAGACCAGGCCCGGGGCGTGGGAGGTGGAGCCGCCGGGGATATCCAGCGGGCCCTGTTCGATAACCAGGGTATTGGTGTGGCCCAGTTGGACAAGTTCGTCCGCCAGGTTAGCGCCGACGATTCCGGCTCCGATGATGACGACCCGAGGTGAAGTTTGAGACATGGGGGACTCCTTATGTACTGATGGTGTGGTGGAGCAACTGCTGGCGGTACTGGGGGATCGGGCCGCGACGGCTAGGCATCGATGACCAGATCGGTTTGCGCGGTGGAGCAGCAGGGCAAGAACTTGCCGGCGGTGATCTCCCGGGCGCGAATTCCGCCCTGGTGGTTCATCTCCACGTCCCCTTCGAGCTTGACGACCTTGCAGGAGCCGCACATGCCTTCCTGGCAGTTGGCCCCGATGCGCACTCCGGCGCGTTGGGCTACCCCCAGGATGCGCTCATCCGAGTTGATCTTGACGTTGATCGCGGTCCGCAGGAAGGTCATGGTCAGCTCGCCTTCGCCCACGGTGGGGAAGGAGGAGGCGGCAGGCGGCTCTTCTTCGGTGACCAGCGGTTCGGCCGGCGGCAGCGGAACGTCGGAGTCGACCACGACCAGCTTTTGGCCGACGGCCTCGAGGGTGCCCGTTTCGTCATAGTCCGGCTCGTACATGCTCAGCTCCGGCGGCTGGCTCTCGTAGAACTCTTCCACCGATTCGGCGACTTCTTCCGCGATGCCCTCTGCCAGTGCGATTTCTGCCTGGTATTCGAGCAGCGTCTTGCGGTCTCCGGAGAAGAATTCCATGAACACCGAGGTGTCATCCACGCCGACTTCGCGCAGCAGCTTGGTGGCCGAATTCAGATAGCCTTCCGGACCACAGGCAAACACCTTGCGCCCGTTGGCATCCGGGGCCACCGCCTCGATCATTTCGGCGGTGAGCCGTCCGGAGTATCCGTCCCAATCTGCGGGTTTTTCGCGATTTCCGAGCGAGTAGGAGACCCTGATGCGCGGATCGACCTGCTTGATGTATTCCAGCTCGCGCCAGAAGGGGAAGTCTCCGGGCACGGTGCCGTGGCAGAGCACCACCACATCGGCCTGGCCGGGCAGCGAGTGGATGGTGCGCACCATGGAGATGATCGGAGTGACCCCGGCCCCGGCGCCCAGGAACAGGAAGCGGGCGCGGCGGTCGGAATCGCCCAGGTGGAAGGCCCCGACCGGGCCGAGCATATCCAGCACCATGCCCGGACGCAGGTTCTCATGCGCCCAGGTGGATACCAGTCCCTTGGGGTCGCGCTTGATGCTGACATTGAATGTCCAGGGCACGGTGGGCGCGCTGGAAATCGAATAGCTGCGGTCCACCGTCTCCTGGTCTTCGCCATGCACCGGGAAAGCGATGTTCAGGTACTGCCCGGCGCGGAACGCCAGCGGGGCGCCATCGAGGCGGCGGAAGACGAACGTCATCAGCCCGCCGGCTTCCTCGATGGTCTGCACGCATTCGGCCAGGAATTCCTGGGGATGCCAGGGGCCCAGTGCGCGCGCTGCGCTCGCCGGGCCTTCTTGGCTGCTGAGCACCCTGTTCCAGGGCATTTCCAGCCCGCGCAGGCGCTGGGCGCTGCTCAGGAGCTTGGCGGTACCGGTCATGCCAGGTGCTCCAAAACGCGCTGGGTGTACCAGTTGATGAATGCTTCGACCTGGTATTCGCTCTTCATGTACGGGCCGGGTTCGTAGGCGGGGCTGCTGGCTCCGGACTGGCAGAGCTCGACAAAGGCCTTGTCCTGCAGATTCGTCTGCTTCCAGGTGTGGGTGAGCGTCTCCAGATCGTAGTCGTCGCCCTCCACCGCATCGTCGGCCACGAGCCAGGTGGTGCGGACCAGAGTCTGGTGCTCGTTGATGGGGAACGCGGCGAAGGTGATCACGTGGTCGGACTGGAAGTGGAACCAGCTATTGGGCTGCAGGTGCATGGAGCAGCGGCCCAAGCGGAAGTCGCGCAGCTCGCCGAGCAGCTTCTTCGAGAGCCGGTGCCCGTCGGCGGAGAAGGACTCTCCGTCGCCGTCCAGGGATTCACGGGAAATGCGGATCCCCGCGACGCGGGTGTCCAGCTCCTCGACGACTTCGTACGGGATCCCGTAGCGGCGGCAGCGTTCTTCCAACCCTGCCTGGGCTTTCTGGTTGCGTTCCCAGACTTCTTCGAGATGCGTAGGGACGGTCTCGTCGGTCAGGCCCCAGGTGGGGAACAGCGAGCAGGCTAGTTCCGGGTGGCCATCGCAGTGGTAGCACTCGCGGTTGTTCTCCATCACCAGCTTCCAGTTGCCCTCTTCGATGATGTTCTGCTGGTAGGCGACCTTGGCGCGGGAAATATCATGCGGGGCCAGGTAGGGTTCGAAAATTTCGGCGACCTGGTCGAAATCCTCAGGTGGCTCCTTGGCCAAGGACACAAAGATCAGCCCGGCGTGGATCCGGCCGTGGGCGCGCTTGAGCGCAAAGCAATTCTTGTCAAAGGTTCCCTCGCCCGGAGCCGAGGCGTGGATCAGGTTGCCCTCGGGGGAGTAGGTCCATGAGTGATAGCCGCACACCAGGTTGCCGGTGCTGCCCGAAGCTTCGGTCAGCACGCGGGCCCCGCGGTGGCGGCACACGTTGTGCAGCACGTTGACGCCTCCGTCCTCGGTGCGCAAAACGATCAGCGAATGCGGCCCGTAGTCGAGGGTGACGTAGTCTCCGGCCTCCGGGATTTCGGCAACGCTGGCGGCAAAGAGCCAGTGGGTTCCGAAGATTGCCTGCATCTCGACCTTGAATACCGCAGGATCTGTGTACAACGGTGCTTCAAGCGAGTAGCCCTTGCGCCGATTCTGAAAGAGTTCGGTAATCTCGGCGAGCTGTTCATCGCTTACCGTTGAGGCGAGCTTGCCACGCGTCGAGTGCGGAGTGCTTACCGAAGCGGTCATATTTTACTCCTAGAAGCCGGACGCCTGCAGGCGCCCATGAATGTGAAAATGGGGAAGATTCATTGTGAGTCGAATCACCATATGAGTCGAGACTAGAAACAATCGGCCAACAAGAAAAGCGCAAGAAAGTGAATGAAATCGTGCAGAATAGGTGCATGATTGATCCTCGACTCATTACCCTTCGAGTCTTCTCCTCGGCGGGCACCATTGCACGGACCGCCGAACTCACCGGATACTCGCCATCGGCGGTCTCCGCACAGCTTCGTGAGCTGCAGCGTTCCCTGGGAATCAAGCTGATGATCAAGGATGGGCGCGGGGTGCGGTTGACCGTCGCGGGCCGGCACTTTGTGGCGGGACTCGACGACATTGTGACGCAATGGGAACTGCTGCGGTCCTCGGCGCTGTCGGCCGAGGGGCAGGTTCAGGGCGATTTCGGACTGGGCGGTTTTTCGACGGCGGCAGCGCAGCTGCTGGCCCCGCTGGCATCGACCCTGCGCAGAACGCGGCCGCATGTCGAGGTGCGGCTCGTGGAGGCCCAGCCGCAGCGCTGCCTGGATCTATTGCTGGCCGAGCGGATCGACCTCGCCGTGATCGTGGCATCGCAAACACCTGGATCAAGTGGCGGCAACGCCAAGTTCGAGCAGACGGTGCTGCTCGATGACCCGCTCGATGTGGTGCTGCCCGCGGAGCATCGGCTGGCGATGAATAAATCGGTGTCGCTCTCAGAGCTCGCCGAGGATCCGTGGATCTCGGACTCGGAGCAATCGGTCTATCGAGCCCTGTTCGTTGCCGCCTTCACCTCGCTGGGGGTCACCCCGCATATTGCCCACGAGGCGGTCGAGTGGGAAACGATGATCGCCTTCATCGGGGCGGGCCTGGGAGTGGGGTTGATGCCGCGCTTGGCGACCTTGGGCAGCGCGGAGAATGTGGTGCGCCGCCGAATCTCCGGAGCAATCAAGCCATCGCGGCGAATCGTCGCGGTGACGCGCAAGGGCAGCAAGGGGGCGCCGCTCATCGAGGAATCTTTGACGGTTCTGCAGAGCACCGCAAAGAGCATTATTTCCCAGCGATTGACCGAGGAATTGGACGGGTAGCCCCTCCCTCTGGCATCGGCGGGAGCGCGAGTCAAGTTTCGGTTTCCTATTGACATAGATCACACTCATGAGGAGACTTGGCCTAATTCCAATTAGTATCCAACTGATATTTCAAGGGAAAGGTCCACCATGGGCAACTTGGCAGTAAGCTACGCCGGCGCAGGCAAGGTCGAACTCATCGATTCGCCGTATCCGGAATTTGAATTGAAGGACGGCCCGGGAGTCCACCCGGCAAACATTGGCCGCCAGGTCCACCACGGCGTCATCCTGCGTACCATCGCCACCAATATCTGCGGCTCCGACCAGCATATGGTCCGTGGCCGCACCACTGCCCCGGAGGGTCTTGTGCTGGGCCACGAGATCACCGGAGAAGTGATCGAAGTCGGTCGCGACGTGGAGTTCCTCAAGGTGGGGACGTCGTTTCGGTGCCCTTCAACATCTCCTGCGGCCGCTGCCGCAACTGCAAGGTCGGACAGACCGGCATCTGCTTGAACGTCAACCCGGACCGTCCGGGTTCCGCCTACGGCTATGTGGACATGGGCGGATGGGTCGGCGGGCAAGCCGAATACGTGCTGGTTCCGTACGCAGACTGGAACGCGCTGAAATTCCCGGACCGCGACCAGGCCATGGAGAAGATCCTTGACCTGACAATGCTTTCGGACATCTTCCCCACCGGGTACCACGGCGCCATTGGCGCCGGGGTGACGGTCGGATCGACCGTGTATGTCGCCGGCGCCGGCCCCGTGGGCCTGGCGGCGGCCACCTCGGCGCAATTGCTCGGCGCGGCAACCGTCATCGTTGCGGATCTCAACGCCGACCGGCTAGCCCAAGCGCGCAGCTTCGGATGCGAGACGGTGGACGTCTCGCTCGGCGATCCGGGCGAGCAGATCGCACAGATCCTGGGCACGCCCGAGGTCGACTGCGGCATCGACGCCGTCGGCTTCGAGGCGCGCGGCCACGGGCACGACGCCGGGAAGGAGCAGCCGGCCACCGTGCTGAACTCGCTCATGGAGATCACCCGGGCCGGCGGCAGCCTCGGCATCCCCGGGTTGTATGTCACCGGAGATCCCGGAGCCAGCGACGAGGCGGCCAAGCAGGGTTCGCTATCCATGTGCTTCGGGCTAGGTTTTGCCAAGTCCCATACCTTCGTCACCGGCCAGTGCCCGGCGATGAAGTACAACCGAGGGCTGATGCAGGCGATTCTTTCGGACAAGGTCTCGATCGCCAAAAACGTCAACGCAACCGCCATTCCGTTGACCGACGCACCCAAGGGATATGCGGCCTTCGACGAGGGCGCGGCGCAGAAGTTCGTGCTCGACCCGCACGGCCTGATCGGCGCCTAGCTCGCGGAGCGCAGCGCGGGGACGCAAGGTTTACTCCTTCGGCCCCGCGTTTGTGCCGTAGCCGGTGCATTATTCGGCGACCGCCGTGCCCCTGCCAGTTCATCGAGCACGGCGGTCGCCGCCTTTAACCTGACCGAGCAACGACTTTGTTGCGCCCGTTTTCCGGTTGCGGGCAGGCCAAGCCGCGGAGCCATTGCGGAAGGCCGTCATGTTCCACCATCAAAGGAAAATCTATGAATCGCAGTGATCAACCAGTTCAAGATCTAGTCAGCGAGCTGCATTCGGCTCGCCGGCGCAGGCCGAGAAAATACCCGTCAGGCGGGACCGACTATTGGGTTTTCGGAATTGCCGGCGCCCTGGCGCTGGCGTTCATCGCTTGGGGGTTCGCCTCGCCGACCGGTCTGGGAAACACCGCGGGCAAGGCCTTGGACTGGGTGATCACGAATACCGGTTGGATGTTCGTGATTGCGGCTACCGTCTTCACCATATTCGTGCTGGTCGTGGCGGCCAAGAACTTCGGCCGCATCCCGCTGGGTAAAGATGGCGAGAAGCCGCAATTCAGCACCATCTCCTGGATTTCCATGATGTTTGCCACCGGAATGGGCATCGGACTGGTGTTCTACGGTGTGGGTGAACCGTTGTTCTTCTACATGTCCCCTCCGCCGGGAACGGTTGAGGGGCAGAGCGCCGCGGCCGTCGGCACCGCCATGGGCACCACGCTGTTCCACTGGACGCTCTTCCCCTGGGCCATGTATGCGATTGTCGGCTTGGGCATGGCCTACGGAAGCTTCCGCTTGGGGCGGCCGCAGCTGTTCTCCGCGATGTTCAGCTCAATTTTTGGTGAGCGGGTGGTCAACGGCTGGGGCGGCAAGACGATTAACATCTTGGCCATCCTGGCGACGCTTTTCGGGTCGGCTTGCTCATTGGGACTCGGTGCGCTGCAAATCGGCGGCGGAATACAGTCTGCCGGGCTCCTGCCCACCGTGGGCTCCGGAGTTCTGGTCCTGATCATCGCGGTTCTCACCGCCTTGTTCGTCGGTTCGGCGGTTTCCGGCATTGAGCGCGGAATTCAATGGCTTTCGAATATCAACATGATTCTTGCGGTCATCCTCGCGGCTATCGTGTTCATCGGTGGGCCAACGTTGTTCATCTTGAACGTGATTCCAAACGCGGTGGGATCCTTTATCAGCGATCTGCCTGAAATGGCTTCGCGAACGGCTTCTTCCGGCGACGGAACCATGGCCACCTGGTTGTCATCCTGGACTATCTTCTACTGGGCCTGGTGGGTTTCATGGACCCCGTTTGTCGGTCTTTTCATTGCCCGCATCTCGCGTGGCCGCAGCATCCGCCAATTTGTCACCGGAGTGCTGCTGGTGCCGTCTACGGTGACGTTGATCTGGTTCGCCATCTTCGGCGGCGGTGCGATCGGCCTGCAGGAGCGGGCGGAACGTTCCGGAGACATGGGCCAAGCAATGGCGCAGATGGTGGATGGGGTGCCGAATATCAACTTCAATTCGGTGCTTTTCGATCTGCTTGGAAGTTTGCCCTTCCCCGCATGGTTTGGAACAGTGCTCATCGCGTTGACGGTGGTATTGATCGCGATCTTCTTCGTCACCGGAGCCGACTCGGCCTCCATCGTCATGGGCGCGCTGAGCGAACGCGGTGCCGAGGAGCCGTCCAAGAAGTCGGTGATTTTCTGGGGTGTTTCGGTTGGTGCGGTGGCCGCGGTCATGCTGCTGGCCGGAGGAGACCACCCGGCTGCGGCATTGAACGGATTGAAGAACATCACCATCGTCTCGGCGCTGCCGTTCGTGCTGGTGATGCTGCTGCTCTGCGTGGCGATTTGGAGAGATCTGAGCAAGGATCCCCTGGTGCTCCGGGGCAGAGTTGCGCTTGAAGTCCTCGAACAAGCCGTGGACGATGGGATAGATCGGCACGACGGAGAGCAGTTCTGCCTGATGACCACCGAGCAGACGATCGTCACGGTCCAGAATGCGCCCCTGAACGGTGAAGCGAAGGACGTTTTTGCAGATTTGGACGAGGAATACGTTGCGGAGTTGGGCTCCCCGAATGGCCTGCCCGATTCCCTGGGCCCCGACGGGGATCTGGAAACCGAAAAGGCAGCCAAATAAGCCAAGCGCCTTGCGCACTAGGCCTGGCGGGCCGAGCAATCCGTCGCCTAGCTCGGTCCGTCAGGGTGCGCGACGCAAGGCCTGCTCAAAGTGCGTGACATGCGCCGAGACCAACCGCGCCGCCAGCTCGTCTTCGCCCTCGAGGATTGCACGCAGCAAGGCCGAATGCTCGGTGATGTGCTCGGCGATCGGCGGCATTTGGTCAATCACCAGGCACCAGATCCGCGTCACCAGATTATCCAAGCGGACGAGGGTCTCCTCAAGATGCTTGTTGGCGCTGGCCTTGTAGATGAGCCGGTGGATTTGCACATCGAGCAGCAACAGCGAACGCTGATCGACGCTCCCGTCCAGGGCATCGATCGTGTCCAGGTAGTTGGTGATCTCGGCCCTGATTCCGGCATCTTTATTGGCCGCCGCATTTCGGGCAGCCAGGGGTTCGAGACTCTGGCGGATTTCGGAAATATGGTTCAGCTCGTGGAAGTCAACGGCCGTGGCAAAGGTGCCGCGGCGCGGGTAGGAAACCACCAGGTGATCCGTTTCCAGCCGTTTCAGGGCTTCCCGGATCGGAGTGCGCCCCACGCCGAGTTCTTCGGCTAGTTGCGGCTCATGAATTGGGTGGGTGGGAGCAATTTCGAGCAGTACCAGGCGATCGCGAAGTACGCCATAGGCATGATCGGCCATCGATTGGGTACCTGTATCGGTGCCTGCGGTCTTAGGGGGCATCAAATTGTCGCTCTCTTCACTGGTCATATATCAGTTGCCAATAATCAAAGGGTATCGCTCGAGTGCCAATCGGTCACTTCCTCAGAGCTGCGAAAGAGTCGTTGCGGACCAAGCGCCAGCGGTTCACTCACCGGCGCGGCTCCAGTACGAAGTTCAGGCCTTGGCGCACTTGCGCGGCAGGCGGCCCTGAAAGCCAAGAAGGTGCGCCCGTTTGCCTGGGGGGAACGTGGATCCGTAGGGTTGCGAAATCGCTTGATGCAGCGGTTTTCCGGGCAATGAAAAATCCCCTAAGAAACTTATTGACGCTGTGACGCAGCGAACATAGACTTGTGATCAGTTATTGATATATCAGAGATTGGAATCAGGGTTTGATCTGTCGATTGCCGAAGTTGAGATGCAGAAATCAACTTCCGATTTCGGAACGGACTTTGGGCCCGTGCGGGATACTGGCATTGGATTCACCCCTAATCTAAAATCATTGCTCACAGCAGCGATACCCTGCTAGGGAGGGGTGCGGATCTTCTGGTATTGGTGAGCCAATGCAAGAAGGAGGGCGTGGTTGGTCAACAACGACAGATCGCAGGCGTAGACCACATCGATTCCCCACGAAATGTACGAGGCGTGACGGGACACTGTCATCTCGGTGAACCTAAGGAGCGGCAAAATGACCGAACTGAACAATAAATATGTCTTGACCCTCACCTGCGCAGAGCGCCCGGGGATTGTCCATGCCGTGACCGGTCTGCTGCTGAAGCACCATGGGGACATCCGGGAGCTGAAGCAGCATGATGACCAGCGTTCTGGGACGTTGTTCATGCGCATTGAGTTCGAAGTGTCCCAAACTTCCAATGTCGCTGCCGAAATCGCCGAATTGGAGTCGAGCTTGACCGAACTGGCAACAGAGCACGAAGCCACCTGGGGCCTGCGGGCCTCGGGCAAGAAGAAGCGCGTGGTGATCATGGTGTCAAAGTTCGGGCACTGCCTGCATGACCTGCTGTTCCGCGCGCGCATGGGGGAACTGCCGGTCGAGATCGCAGCGGTCGTCTCAAACCACCCGGATCACCGCCAGCAGGTGGAGTGGAATGGCATACCGTTCTTCCACGTTCCGGTCACCGCCGAGACCAAGCCGGAGGCAGAGGCCCGGCTCATGGAGCTCGTTGACCGTTTTGATGTGGACTTGGTGGTGCTCGCCAGGTACATGCAGGTCCTCTCCGATGATCTCACCCGGCAGCTCACCGGACGCGCGATCAACATCCACCATTCATTCCTCCCGTCCTTCAAGGGTGCCAAGCCTTATCACCAGGCCTTTGAGCGCGGCGTAAAGACCGTGGGTGCGACGGCGCACTACGTGAACAGCGAATTGGATGAGGGGCCGATCATCGCCCAGCAGGTCCAGAACGTTGACCACAGCTACGGGCCGGAAGATCTTGTCGCGGCCGGTCGGGATACCGAATGCAAGGCGCTGTCGGACGCGGTGCGCTGGCACTGCGAAGACCGGATTTTCCTCAACGGCTCACGCACCGTGGTGCTGCGCTAGGTTTTTCCCGCAAGCTGGCCTGCAGGTGCGCAGAGTTCCGCGTGGCGAGCCCAAGGCCGCATGGCGTTGAAGGGTGCTCGTGGATCGTTCGTGATGAATGGTCTGCGAGCATTCTGCTTTGTCTCGGGTCCCGTCAGCGGCGTTGGGTCTGCCGGTAGACGCTCAGGCTCAGCGACAAAATCGTCAGCGTGCGCGCATCATTCAGATCCGTTTCAAGCAGTGATTCCAGCAGTGCCAGGCGCTGGTAGAACACCGAACGCGACAGCCGGCAGCGAGTTGCTGCCTGTGAGCGGTTGGTCGGCGAGGATAGGTAGGCTTCCAGCACGCGAAGGCACTCATCGCGCCGGTTGGTTTCCAAGGCCAAAATGGGTGCCAGCACTTGCTGCGGCAGACGTTGCACTGCCGGTTCGTAGCGCAATTCATGGGTGAGCAGAGCCAGCGGGTAGCCGGCGGCCAGGACCACCGAAGAGCTTGGAGCCAGGCGCAGTTCACAGCCCTCGGTAGCCTGCTCGATCGAGGTCCTGATCTGCGCGAGCTCTGCAACTATTTCTCCCAGATAAATGGGGCCTTCGAAGGCAGGGGATTGCACTGCTTGCACCATCGCTCGCTGGAAGTCGTCTTGGAAGTGGTTGGTTGCGGTCGAAACGATGCCAAATAGTTTGGGCGTTGGTGAATGAAGCGTTCCAATGACTAGATTCATCCCGTTTCCGGCATGCTGCTCAATTTCCTTCACCGCGCTTTTCGGGTCTTGTCCCGAGGCGAGCCGAACGGCGAAGCCGCGCAGGGCCCGTTGCCGGACCGGGAATCCGGCAGCCTCAAATTTTCCGGTCAACAGCTTCAAATTGATTTCCCGGCTATTGAGCAGATCATCGAGCAGCTCGCAGGCCGTATCGAACTTCCACAGCGCCGGACCTCGTGTGCGCAATAGTTCGGTCCCCAAAGCGATGGCAGCCATGGTGAGCACATGCAGCGAGCCGGCCAGGTGCGAGGCGGAGCCCGGTGCGATCAAGGAGCCAAAATTCTTACCGTGGATTTGCACCGGAATCACCTGGCGCTCGGTATTTCCCATGAACTGGCAAATACTTCAACGGCAAGGACGCCTTCATGCTCATCAGCAACGCCCGCCTCTGGGCTGGGTCGTCCCGCAACACCCTTGTAGAAGTCGGCAAGTGCGTCGCGCTCTGCTGGTAGAGGACTAGGCCCAGTGCTGCGATCGACGGCTTGAACCGCAGTGACTGCTGTGTCGGCCATTGAAGTGTGCAACCACCGTATTTGAAGAGCGGGAAAGCTCTTCTGGCAATCTGCAATGCGGAGTAGGATTGAATCCTACTGAAAGTGAGGCTGCGATGCGTACTACCAAGCAATTGAGCATCACCTTGCCTGGAACAATGGCCCAAGCGCTCAAGGCTCGAGTAGCTTCGGGCGCATATGCCAGCGAGAGCGAAGTAATCCGTGATGGGCTGCGTGCCCTTTTTGCACGAGAAAGTGCCATCGAGGCATGGTTGCAAGATGAGGTAGCCGCTTCGTACGACGAGTTGCGGGCAGACCCCTCCAAGGCAGTCAGCGCTGCTGACTTGCGTGCCCACCTGGCGCAAGTTCACGGGGAACGCGGACGCGAAAACGACTCTTGAGCTACGAAGTGGTCTATTCGCCGCGCGCAAGGAAACAGCTAATGGACCTCTACTCCTGGATTGCCGAGCAGTCGGGAATTCCCGAGCGGGCTGAAGGATTTGTTTCCTCGATTATCGCGTTCTGCGATGGGCTGGCGCAGTTCCCGTTGATTGGTGTGGCTCGCGATGACCTGAGGCCGGGTCTGCGGACCATAGGTTTTCGCCGCCGCGTGGTAATAGCGTTTGCGATCCTCGGAGAGTCAGTCGAAATCCACGGAGTCTACTATGGCGGGCGCAACTACGAAGGCAGCATGATTAGCGAAGCCTAAAACCGTCCGGCGAACAGCGTGGGGCCCTTCCCTGACTGCGGAGAGGGTGCCAATCTTGTACGTCGTTGTGGCGCTCTCGCGGTACTGTCGAGCTAGCAGGCACTTGTCGAAGTTAAAGGAAAGCTCCATGCTCATCAGCAACGCCCGCCCCTGGGCAGGTTCGCCCAGCGATATCCTCATCGAAATGGGCAAGATCGCTTCGATCACCGCCCACGACCCGCAACGGATACTGCAAGCGGCGGACGTCGATGGCCGCGGGCGCATCCTGATCCCGTCCTTCTCCGACGTGCATGTGCATCTGGACTCGACACGGATCGGCTTGCCCTTCCGCGAGCACACCGGACGGCCCGGGGTCTGGGGCATGATGAGCAACGATCGGGAGAACTGGCGGGATGCCGAAATCAGCTTGCCCGACCGCGTCGCGGGAACCCTGGAGCGGATGATCGCCCGCGGCACCACCCGGGTGCGCTCCTTCGCCCAGGTGGATGTGGATACCAAGCTGGAGAAGTACGAGGCCGTGGTGGCCGCGAAGGAAAAGTTCGCCGACGAGGCCGAGGTGCAGATCATGGTGTTCCCGCAGGCCGGGATCCTGCGCGAGCCGGGCACCGAGAAATATTTAGAGGATGCGCTGAAGGCCGGCGCCGACGTCATGGGCGGCATCGATCCCTGCGAGCTGGACCGCGACCCGGTCCGCCATCTCGATACGGTATTCGCCCTGGCCGAGAAGTACCAGGTGGAGGTCGACATCCACCTGCATGAGCAGGGCACGATGGGGGCCTTCTCCGCGGAACTGGTCGCCGAGCGCACCCGGGCGCTGGGCATGCAGGGCAAGGTCAACCTCTCGCACGCCTACGGGCTGGGCGGCGTCAACGCAGCCACTAGCCGGAAGCTGATCGACACCTTCGCCGAGCTGGACATCTCGTTGACCTCGGTGGCCCCGAGCACCTCCACCCATCTGCCGCTGGCCGACCTGGCCGAGGCCGGGGTGCGCTTCGGGCTGGGCCAGGACGGGCAGCGCGACTACTGGAGCCCCTATGGCAACTGCGACCTGCTGGACCGCACCTGGCAGCTGGCTTTCGTGAACGGGTTCCGCCAGGACGAGCTGATCGGGCACGCTCTGGCGGTGGCCACCATGGGCGGCGCATCGATCATGAGCCCTGAAGTGCCGCGCCTGGCCTCGGTGGCCGACCGTCCCGGACTGGCGGCCGGGGACCGGGCCGACCTGGTGCTGGTGGACGGCGAAACCATAACTTCCACCGTGATGGACCGGGGCGCGGACCGCACCGTCATCCATGACGGGCGCGTGGTGGCCGAGGGGCTGAAGGTACTGTCGGTCGAGCATCCGTACTGAGGGGACGCGCAACCGCTACCGGTGGCGCAGCGAAGCCACCCAGGGTTCGCCGAAGATCAGCTGGGTGCGGCAGTGCGCGACCTGGGGCAGGGCGAGCAGCTTGTCGATGATCAGCGTCTGCAGCTCGGTGCTGTTGGCCACCGCAACATGGACCAGATAGTCCTCGCTGCCGCTGACGTTGTACAGGGCCAGGGTTTCGGGCAGGGCGAGGGCCTTCTGCACGAAGTCGTTCGCGGTGTCGCGGGCATGCGGGCGGATCTGGATACCCAAAAAAGCCTGCTCGCCCTTGCCTAGCAGGCTCGGCAGCACATGGGCGCGGGTGGCCACGATGGTGCCATTGCGGCGCATCCGCCTGATCCGCTCCAGGCAGGTGCTGGGTGCCACCCCGACCTTGGCCGCGATCTCCTTGTTCGGCAAGGTCGCATCCACCTGCAGTAATTCCAGGATTGCCCAATCCACCGAATCCAGTTCGGGAGATTTGACAGAATTCATCTCTGAGTCGCTCATGATCAGATTCTAGCGAATCAAGACCTTAGGCTGAACCCGGAACCACAGCGGCGGACCGGAGGAATGGCATGGGAATTGAATCATGGGCGGCTTTCGCCCTCGCGCTATTGGTGGCCTTGGCGGTGCCCGGCCCCGATCTGGCTCTGGTGGCGCAGTCCGCTACCCGGTCGGTACGGCAAGGAGCCTCCACAGCCGCGGGAGTGGTCACCGGGCTGATGCTGCATGCGCTGCTCGCCGTGGCAGGGGTGACCGCGCTGCTGGTCTCGGCACCGAGGGCCATGACCGTGGCGCAGCTCCTGGGTGCCATGGTGCTGCTGTGGATGGGGATCGGCATGCTGCGCGCAGGATTGCCCCGGGTGGACGGCGCAGTGCCAGTGCACGCCCCGCAGGCCCGGGGCGGCTACGCCCGCGGGCTGCTCACCAATGCGACCAACCCCAAGGCGCTGCTGTTCTTCGCGGCCATTCTTCCCCAGTTCATCGGGCAAGCCGAAGGCGCCGGGTTTAGGACCGCATTGCTTTGCGCGACGGTGGTCCTCGGGGCCGGGCTGTGGTGGGCCGGGGCCATCACGGTCATCCGGTGCTGCGGAGTGCATCGCTCGCCATCCGCTGGCCGCATCGTGACCTTGGCCGGCGGAGTATCCTTGGTGGCAATTGCCGCCGGACTCTTGGCTGCAACGGCGCTGGGGCTGGTTCATGGATCTGCCTGAGAAGCCCTCGATCCCAAAGAATCGTCACAGGGCGCCAATCCGGGGCCCGCTGGAAAGGAAGAGCAGATGGCCCGCATTCTGATTGCCGGCGCCGGTGCCACCGGCGGCGCACTGGGAGCCCGCCTGCTGGCGGCCGGAAGGGACGTCACCTTCTTGGTGCGCGAACGCCGCCAAGCCCAACTTGCCGATCATGGACTGCGCTTCAGCGCTCCGGACGCCCAGGGCACCTGGCCGGTGCGGGCCGTGACCGCATTGGCCAGCGAAGCGCCCTTCGATCTGGTGATCGTGGCGGTCAAGGCTCCGGCCGTGGCCGGGCTGATCCCGGAACTCTCCGCTGCGCTGGGAAAGAGCACGCAGATCCTGCCGCTGCTCAACGGCTTGGGCCATATCGATGCCCTGGAAAAATCCTTCGACGGGCAGGTGCTCGGCGGCCTCGTGAAGATCGTGGCCACGCTGGACGAGCACGCGGTGGTCAGGCAGCTGACCGGCCTGTGCCAGCTGGGCCTCGGCGGCCTGCACGGGCAGTCGATTCCCGAGCCGGTGCTTTCCGCCCTGGACGTGGAAGGCATAGAGCTCCAAGTGCTGGACAACGCCATGGCCCGGCTCTGGGAGAAATGGTCCTTCATCGCCGCGGCCGGGGTCATCACCTGCCTGTTCCGCGGGAATATCGGCGATATCCTGGCCGCCGGGGGAGAGACGAAGATCCTGGAAGCCATCGGGGAAAGCGAGCGGATCGCCTCCGCGGCCGGCTATCCGGTCAGCGACGCGGGGCATGAGCAGTCCCTCGGGCTGCTCACCGAGCCGGGCAGCGCATTCACCTCCTCGCTCTATCGCGACCTGGGCCACGGGGTCCCGCTCGAGGCCGAGCACATCCTCGGGGATCTGGCCGCCCGCGCGCAGCGGCTGGGCGTCGCCGCACCATTGCTGGATGCCGCGCTGCTCCAGCTGCGCACGCACAGCCAGGCGCTTGACCGTGCCGGAACTGCCGCCACCGGGTAAGCAGCGGATAAGCCAAGGGCCGCGGCGCAGGAACCGGAAAGTCCCTGCGCCGCGGCCCCGAAGGCAGCAGGCTAGCTGGCCACCAGCGCGGCGAACGTTGACGCTGCGACCTCGGACACCGCGCGCTCCCAGTCACCGAGCAAGCCCAGGACGTTCTGCCCGTCGGCGCGGCGGGGTTCCAGCTGCTCCGCCAGCATGGTGAGCGTCGAGGTGCGCAGCTCGGTATTCAGATTGACCTTGCCCACCCCAAAGGCGATGGACCGCGAGAGGTCCTCCGCGGCGATTCCCGACGCACCGTGCAGGACCAGCGGAACCGTGGATTCGGCATGGATGGCCTTCAGCACGTCCCAGTGGATCTTCGGCTCGCCCTTGTAGCGGCCGTGCACATTGCCGATGGCTACCGCCAGCAGGTCCGCGCCGCTGGCTTCCAGGAACTGAGCTACCTGCTCTGGATCGGTCAGCTGCGAGGCGCTCTGCTCGAAGGCCTTGTCCTCGTTGCCGGGCAGCGCGCCGAGTTCTGCTTCCAGCACGATGCCCGGGCCGATCAGCGAGCGCACCTGCTGCACGAAGGCGATATTCTCCTCCAGCGTGCCGGCCGAACCGTCGGCGAGCACCGCGGTGGCGCCGGCGCGCACCGCGCGGGCAATCAGCTGCGCGTCGTTGGCGTGATCCAGCTGCACCGCCACCGGCACCGCGGCCTGTTCGCCCAGGGTGCGCAGCGCGCAGATCAGGCGCAGCCCGGAGGTGCTGGACGCGGTTTTCGGCGCGACATTCAGGATGACCGCGCGCTGCTGCGTTTCGGCTTCGGCCACCACGGCCAGTGCGGTGGTGAAGTCGTAGCAGGTGAAAGCCGGGACGGCGTGGCCTGCGGCCATGGCCTCGGCGACCAGCTGGTTCATGGGGATGAGCATGGATTAGACTCCTGCGGCGGTGACGATGGCGTAGACAAGGGAGGTGAGCGCGAATCCGGCGACACCCAGCACGGTGGTCAGCACGGTCCAGGTGCGCAGCCCGTCGGCGACGGACAGGCCCAGGAAGCGGGTGACGATCCAGAAGCCCGAGTCGTTCACGTGGCTCAGCCCGAAGGCGCCGAAGCCGACGGCCGCCAGGATCAGCGCGGTCTGCACCGCGGAGAAGCCGCCCGCCTCGACGGCGGTGGCCAGCAGGCCGGTGGTGGTGATGATCGCGACCGTGGCCGAACCCTGCGAGGCACGCAGGATGGCCGCCAGTACGAAGGCCATGACGATGATCGGCAGGCCCGCGGAGGACAGTGATTCGGCCAGCACGGTGCCGATGCCCGACTCGGTGAGCACCTTGCCGAACACGCCGCCGGCGCCGGTCACCAGGATCACGATGGCGGCCGGGGCCAGCGCCGAGTCCATGACCTTTCCGGTTTGCTCGCTGGACCAGCCGCTGCGTATTCCGAGCAGGTAGTAGGCAACCAGCACGGTGGTCAGCAGCGCAATGGCCGGGGATCCGACGAAGCCGAGGACATTTGCCGCGGTGGATTCAGCGGTGACCAGCGTGCCGCCCACGGTGCCGAGCATGATCATCACGATGGGCAGGAGAATCATGGAGATGACCATGGACGAGGTCGGGGCCTTGGTTTTGGTCAGGGTGTCGCCCGCATCGGTGCTCTTGCCGAAGGAGGCGAACTGTTCCGCGGTTTCCGGGAGCATGGGAATCTCGCGGCGGTTGATGCGCTTGGCCACGAAGTAGCTCAGCACGCCCAGCGGGGCGCAGAAGGCCAGGCCCAGGATGGTGGCCCAACCGACGTCGGCGCCGAGGATTTCGGCGCCTCCCACGACACCCGGGTGCGGCGGGACCACCACGTGGATGGCCAGCATGATCGCGCCGACCGGCAACCCGATCTTCACCGGGGAAACATTCAGCGCCTTGGCGAAGCCGTAGATGATCGGCACCAGCACGATGAATCCGACGTCGAAGAAGACCGGGATGGCCAGCAGGAACGCCGCGGTGGTCAGTGCGGCGATGACGCGGCGCGGGCCGAAGAGCTTGGTGAACCGGGAGGACAGGACCTGGGCTCCGCCGGAGATCTCGATGACCTTGCCGAGCATCGCGCCGAGGCCCACCAGCACCGCCACGCTGCCCAGGGTGCCGCCCATGCCCTCGGTGATCAGCCCGGCCACATCCTGCAGCGGGATCCCCGCGGCCAGGGCCACCAGGATGCTGACCAGCAGCAGGGCGATGAATGCTGGCATCTTGAATTTGATGACACCGACCAGCAGCAGGGCAACGCCGGCTACCGCGATCAGTAAGAGCAGAAGTGGGCTCATGAAAATTTCGTTTCCTTTGACGGGAATGCTCAGGGGCAGCTGCGTGCAGCCGACTTTACTTGGTGGACTTCGGGGCGAGGACCTTGATCACGGCCGAATCATCTGCGGCCGCCAGCTCGTGGGCCTCGCCCAGCAGGTAGAGCTGTTCGGCAGCCGAAGCCACCGGAGTGGGCAGGTGCAGCGCGCGGGCCGCGGAAGTCACGATGCCCATGTCCTTCACGAAGATATCCAGCCGGGAAAGCACCTCGGCGCCCTGATCGGCGTAGGCCTGGAGCATGCGCGGGCCGCGGTTGCCGAGCATGAAGGAGTTCGCCGCTCCGGCCTGCAATGCCTGCAGGGTGGTTTCCTGGTCCAGGCCCAGCTTCTCGGCCAGTGCCAGCGCTTCGGCGGCGGCGGCGATGTGCACGCCGCAGAGCAGCTGGTTCACGGTTTTCAGTGCCTGGCCGTCGCCGGGCTTGTCGCCCACGATGCTCAGGGTCGAGGCCAGCAGCTCGAGCACCGGGCGGACCTTGGTTAGCTCCGCCGGCTTAGCGCCGACCACGATCAGCAGATCTCCTTCGCCGGCGCGCACCGGGCCGCCGGAGAGCGGCGCATCCACCAGGCCGACGCCCAGCTCGTCCAGGCGGGCCGCGGTGGCGGGGACCGCATCCAGCCCGACGGTGGAGGTCAGGATGACCACCGCTCCGGGCTTCAGCGACTGGGCCACGCCCGTTTCGCCGAACAGCACGGAGTCCAGCTGCTCGCCGTTGCGCACGGCCAGCAGCAGCGCGTCGGCGCCGGAGACCGTCTCGCGGGCGTTTTCGAAGGTGCTGATTCCGGCCTTGCGGGCCAGTTCCATGCGCTCGGCCGAGATGTCGAAGCCGTGCACGGTCAGTTCGGTGGCCAGACGGGTGGCCATCGGAAGGCCCATGGCGCCTAGGCCGAGGACTGCAACAGTGGTGGTGCTCATTGGTGTCTCCAAATCTTGGGGGTGGTGCTAGAAGGTGATGCTCAGGGTGCGGGTGACCTTGGTCAGCGAGCTGTCATCTCCGACATTTCCGGCGAAGACGATGTAGGGGATGCCAGCTGCCGGGCCGTCCACCGATTCCCAGAGCGAGACGATGCCCGGCAGCATCGGCCCGCGCACGATCGCGTGGCGGATCTCCAGGCCGTGGGCGGCCACATCCGAGGAGGTGATCCCGCCCTTGGCGATGACGAACCGCGGGGGCGTGCTGTGCAGGATCCGGTTGACCACGCTGACCACCGCGGCGCTCACGGTGCGCGCGATCTCCAGGGATTCGGCCGCGTCGGCGGTCTTCACCAGCGTCCGGGAGGTATGCACGATGACGTCCTGGGTAGCCAGGGCGGTGCCGATCTCGGCGGCCTTGGCCGCGAGGTAGCTTTCGCTCTGCTCCGAGAGGATGGTGGGCACCTCCAGTTCGATCACGGCGGCGTTCGCATGCTGTGCGGTCAGATCCGCCAGCTGGCGGGTGGTCACGCCCACGTGGGAGCCGACGACGATCAGCCCGCCCGCGGTGCGCATCCCGGCGTCATTCCCGGCAAAGATCTCTTCGGCGGTCAGCGGCTGGCGCACGTCCTGGCCGATGCGGGCGCGGACGAAGGGCGGGCCAACGCGGTAGAGCACCCGGGTGCCGGCCGCCTCGGCCAGTTCCAGGCCTGCGGCCAGCGCGCGCAGGTCATTTTCGGTGACGATATCGGCGGTGGCCACCTGCGCGTTTTTCGTCTGTGCCAGCTTGTCCGCGATGCCCTGGGCGCCGGAGCGGATGGTGTCCAGATCCAAGACCAGGACCTCCTCGGCCGCCACGCGGCCGCCGGTCTTTTCGGCCACGTAGTCGGGCAGGTAGCTGGTGCTGAAGCCGAAGGTGGCATCCTTGGCGAATTCGGTGGCGCTGACTTTCGCCAGCTCTCCATCGCCGGTGCGCATATAGTGCTCGCCGCCTACGGTGAGCCGTCCGGCGTCGCCGAAGGCCGGGACCATCAGCACCGCGTCCACCGCGTTCTGGGCATCGATGCCCCGGAGCGTGGCGGTGATGGTGTCGGTTTCCAGCGGGAAGTGGCCGCGCAGGGTTGAATCACTGCGGCTGACAAAGGCCAGGATGATACCCGCCTCCGCCGCGGCCTGCGAGGCGGCAGCCACGATCTGCTCATTGCGTTCGGCGGCATCCGCCGCGTCGAGGGAACGGGTATTGGTCAGCACATAGACGGCCAGCGCGCGCCCGCCGTCCAGCTGCAGGCCGAAGGCCCAACGGAAGTCCGCGACGTCCCAGCTGGTGAGCACCGGCAGGTTGCTGACCGATTGGGTGCCCGTCGGGTCATCGTCGAGCACCACTAGGACGCGGCCGGTGGCGCGTGCCGCGGCGGCGATCTCAGCAGGTTCGATTTCGCGTTCCGGGAGGTATCCGGCGAGCAATTCGGACTCGAGCATGAACAAGGACTCCTTCGTCTTTGGGCGACCGACTGACTTCATTGGTAAGATGTCAGACATCTGTCATGAGGAATAGTGTTCCACGGAATTCCGCACACCGCAACAGCCGCGGGCACATAGACTGGACAGGTCTGCAAAGGGGCATCGGGCCTCAAGGATGGAGGAACCGTGTCTCGAAAGTCACTGGTCACGCAGGTCGCGGATGGCGTGCTGGATCGGATCATCGGCGGCGAATTAGCCGTTGACGAGCTCATTCCCGGCGAACTGGAGCTCTGCGCGGCGCTCGACGTCAGCCGCATGACCGTGCGCGAAGCGATCAAGATCCTCGCGGCGCAGAACATTATCCGGGTTGAGCGTGGCCGCGGCACCTATGTGAATCCCGTGGGCATGTGGAGCTCGCTGGAAGCGGTGCTCCGGGCAACCACCGAGGGCGTCGGGGCCGCCGCGGCCGCCGTGCAGCTCATTGAACTGCGCCGAATGCTGGAGACCGGAGCCTGCGAGCTGGCGGCCGGCAAGATCAGCGACGCTCAGCTGGCCCGGCTCGATGAACTGGTTGCCGAGATGAAAGCCGCCCACCAGGAAGGCGGCCTGGACCGATTCGTGGAAGCGGACCTCGAATTCCATGACCAGATCCTGCGCGCCTCGGGCAACGTCTTCGTCGCGGCCCTTTTCGAGCCGCTGGGCCGGGTGCTGGCCTCCCGTCGGCGGGAAACCAGCGCCTTTCCGCAGATCCAGGCCCATGCCATCGCGGAACACGAAAAGATCCGCAAGGCGCTGGGGCAGCGCGACAGTGCCCGCGCCCGCGAAGCCATGGATGGCCATATGCGCCAGACCCTCGAAGATCTCAATACCTTCGTACTCCAGCAGCAGGCAGGGAGGGACTAGCCCCGGGCCCAAAGCACTCCGACGGGCGAAACCGTTAATGCCGCAGGTATTCGATACTCTGCTGCGGGGGAGAGTCAACGCGCGTTTTTTGCCGATGAATCAATCCACGATTCTCGTAAGAGACCTACTCGGCGGAGGGTTTTTTGCGTTGCTGCTTGGTTTCCGAGCGGCGCGACTTCGTGGCCAGGCGGCGGCGCTGCGATCCCTTGGTCGGCTTCGTTGCGCGTCGTCGGGGGCCGTCGGGAGCCAGCGCCGTGCCGACCAGATCGGTGATTTTCTGCATGGCGATCTCGCGGTTGCGCAGCTGGGAGCGCTGCTCGGAGGCGCTGACGGTGAGGACCCCCGCGATGAGCCGAGAATCCAGACGGTCCAGCAAACGTTCACGCTGGTAGTCGCTGAGCACCCGTGAACCAGCTACGGACCAGGACAGTTCGACGCGGCTATCGGAGGTATTGACATGTTGCCCGCCGGGACCGGAGGAACGCGAGAAGCGCCAGCTGAGCTCCGACTCCGGAATGCTCAGTGCGCGCGTGATCTCTATATCCATAGATCAAGCTTCCCATGGGAAGCGAAAGCAGAATCTCTTGGGTTCAAGGCATCCAAACGGGCGTACATTTAAATTGGAGGGTTATCCGTTTTCGATTGGTCGAGGAGATGTTCAGCCATGAGTGCTGAAATGAAGTACAAGATGCCTTTCAACTACGTTCAAGTTGTCATCGCCGGATTTAGTGCGGTGGTCACGAGCGTTTTTGTGTTCTTCATCAGCGGGGTTGCCGCCGGATCGATGCGTTTCACCGGAGGCATTTTCCCGAACGTTGATTTCTTCGGTATTGTCCGCTTCATCGCGCTGCCATTTCTTATTCTGGGATTCCTGACCTTCCTGATTGGGCGTGCCCGTCCGGGGTTCTGCAAGTTCGCCCAATGGGCCGGCGCCGCGGTGATGGTGGTTTTCATCATCAACCCGATCCTGTTCGCGGCGGATCTGGCCAGCGGTATCGGGCTTTCGCTGATTCTGCTGGTCGTTGCTGCCTCGTGGTACATGGCGGTGGACAATTCAAACAAGCTGGTCAGAAAGTCCAAGCTTGAGCGGCTGCAGGCGAAACAGCTTCGCGTGGCCTGACGGGACGGATGTAGGCTGAGATATGAATCATCGGTAGCCCGGCGTCAGTTGGGCAATGAAGGGAAATTCATGTCGATCGTCGTCATCAATGCGTTGAAGGTACCAAGCGAAGCCGGTCCGGAGCTGGAGAAGCGTTTCGCCGCTCGCAAGCACTCGGTGGATGGCTCGCCGGGTTTCGAGGGATTCAAACTTCTGCGCCCGGTGTCCGGCGAGGACCGCTACTTCGTGTTCACCCAGTGGGCTACGCGCGAAGATTTTGAGAACTGGCGCGAGACGCGTGCGGATGCCGCGCACTCCGGTTCGGAGAAGAAGCCTGTCGCATCCGGCGCGGATCTGATGGAATTCGAGATCGTCGAGCTCTGACGCCCAGCGACAACTGCCGGAGGCCTAGCGCCGTCAATGATGGGTCGATTCACGCAGGGTCTATGAGTCGGTGACGGAGAACTGCACGCGTTGCCAGCCGCTGGCCCCATTTGGCACCGGATCCGCGCGCTCGCTGGTCTGCATTTCTCCGGCGGCATCGTAGGCGCGCACGGTGACCGAGTGGTTGCCCGGGGTTCCGCCCTTCCAGACATAACGCCATTGGCGCCAGGTATCCAGCGTGGCTTCTACGGCAAGTTCGGCTTCCTGCCAGGGCTCGTCGTCGATCTTGACCTCGACCTTCGAGATGCCGGTTGTCTGCGCCCACGCGGTGCCTCCCATCACGACCTCTCCGGGCGGGAGCTGAGTGAAGGAGCGCGGCACGTCCACGCGGGAAGACATCTTGATTGGTCCGCGATCCGACCAGCCGCGGGTGGTCCAGTAGGCTTCCTTGTCGGCAAAACGGGTGACCTCCAGATCCACTACCCACTTGGTCGCCGAGACGTAGCCGTAGAGGCCGGGGACAACCATGCGCACCGGGAAGCCATGCTCCAGCGGCAAGGGCTCATCGTTCATGCCGACGGCCAACAGGGCCATGCGGTCATCGGTGAGCACCTCAATTGGCGTCGAAGCGCTGAAGCCATCGCTGGATGTCGACAGCACCATATCCGCGCCGGCTTGCGGAACCGCACGTTCAAGTAGATTGCGCAGCGGGTAGCCCAGCCATTTGGCATTGCCCACGAGATCTCCGCCGACCGGGTTCGAGACGCAGGTCAGCGTGAGGTAGCTTTCCACCAGATCCTGGCCCAAGAGCTCGTCAAAGCTCATGGTGAATTCGTTCTCGACCATGCCGTGCACACGCAGCGACCACTCGGCGGGGTCGAGCCGCGGGACCGACAGCGCGGTGTCGATGCGGTAGAAATCCTCGTTGGGCGTGACGAACTTCGGCATTCCTGCAAGGTCGACCTGCGCTCCAGCCGGAACCTTGCCGGCTTTCACCTTGGCCGCCGGCAAACCGAGCGCCAGGCGGGCCGCCTCGGCGGCATTTCGCGTTGCGGAAATCGAGGCGCCGACACCCGCGACAACCAGCGCCCCCAGCAAGGAGAGCGAGGAAGCCAGCAGGAACTTCCGCCGGGAGGGGCCGGGGCTGGTTTCCTCCTCGGACGCCGGGGCGTAGCTCGTGGTGGCCAGCCCGGTCAGCCATTTCAGCGTTCCCAGGCCCAGCAGCGTACCGACCACCACCGGGACCAGATCCATGGGGCCGGTCGCCGAACGCGTGATGACGGCAATGCCGATCACCGCAGCAAGGACGAGAATGGCCGCCGCCGCGGCGGCAAAGCTTCGCCGAGCGAGCAGTCCCACCAGCGCCGCGAGTATCGTGGCGACAATTCCGATGGAGATGAACAGGGCGAGCTTGTCGTTGGTCCCGAAGGTCGCAATGGCGAAATCCTTCAGCCACGGCGGGGTGAAGTCGATGAAGGTCGAGCCTAGCGCTACTCCCGGCGCAGAGGAGGTGGCGAAAAATACCGACACCAATTGGGCGACCGCAAAAAGCACCGCTGCGGATACCAAACCCGCAAATCCATAGGCGAAAAGCCCGGACCTTTTCTGTCCTCTTGAATCGTCCATCTCAGACCACCTCAAACGTTGTCATGCCCATGCCCCCCACTAGGGTAGGGGGCCGCCTACTGGGTATTCGGAACTGTAGCGCATATGGATTGGCGGATGCGGAAGTTTTTGGAAATTAATTGCCCTGCCGCAATTTCATCTCGCTGTAGGCTTCCAGCGCTTGTTCGCGTGATTCCTTGAGATCGACCAGTGGTTCCGCAGCCAGCGGCGCGTACCGGGCCACATAGGATCCGCGCGGATCAAATTTCTTGGCCTGCAGTTCGGGATTGAAGACCCGGAAGTACGGGCTGGCATCGGCTCCGCTGCCGGCGACCCACTGCCAATTTGCGCTATTGCAGGCCACATCCGCGTCGACGAGCGTATCCCAGAACCACTGCTCGCCGACTTTCCAATGGACCGCCAAGTTTTTGACCAGCAGGCTGGCGGTGACCATCCGAACGCGATTGTGCATCCAGCCGGTGCGCCAGAGCTGCGCCATCCCGGCATCCACGAGCCCGAAGCCGGTTTGGCCGCGCTGCCAGCGGGCAACTTTTTCTGCCACCTCGTCGCCGTCTGCGGGCCAGGCCCAAGCGAAATCGTCGAATTCGGACCGCAGGTTTTCGGTGGGAAGCTGCGGGTGGTGGTAGTTGAGATGCCAGCAGAAGTCCCGCCAGGCCACTTGGCGGCGCATGGCAGCCGCTCCCTGAGCGGCACCGGGGGAGTGCACGGCATATTTGCTGAGCTCATCCCAAACCTGGTGGGCGCTGAGATGGCCCCAGCGCAGCGCCGGGGAAAGGGCGGAAGTACCATCGAGGTCCGGGCGGTCGTGATGCTCGGCGTAGTCCTGCGCTATCGAGGAGAGGGTCTCGGCCAAGCGTTCCTGGGCCGCTGGCTCCCCTGGGGTCCAGGTCGCAGCAAGCCCCTCCGACCAATCCGGGGTTGTCGGCAGCAGTTTCCAATCATCGAGCGATTCGCTGGGCGGCAGCGGAAAGCCCTGGCGCTGCTGCGGCGCCGGCGCGGGCAACGGCGGGCGTAGTTCCTGCGCGCGCAGCGAATTGTAGAAGGGCGTGAAGACCTTGTAGCCGGTCCCGTTCTGGGTCAGCAGTTCCCATGGTTCATGCAGCAGTGCGGCGGAGTAGCTGTGCGCGGCGATCCCGTCGCCGCGCAACTGGAGCTTGAGTTCCGCGTCCACCGCGCGTTCGGCTTCGCCGTAGCGCCTGTTCCAGTGCACCTCGTCTAGGTTGCCGTCCTGGCTCAGCTCGGCGAGGATCCTGGCCGCGGGGCCGCGGCGCAAGATCAGCGGGATGCCGAGGTCATCCAGTGATTCGCGCAGGCTGAGCAGTGCCTGATGCAGCCACCAGCGCGCGGCGCCGCCGAGCGGACGGATGCCGGGGGATTGCTCATCGAGGATGTAGAGGGCAACAGTGTCTCCTGCGTCCCGCGCCGCGTGAAGCGCCGGATGGTCCACGGTGCGTAAATCATCGCGGAACAAGACCAGTTGAAGTGCCTGTTGCGGTTGGCTCATGGATTCTTCCTCATGAACAAAGCTTAGTGTATATCTAGCTAGGCTAACTAAATAACGCCGATGGAGGTCAACCGCACTGTCATCTCTAGCCGGCGAGCACCATCACCGGATCGGTGGTCGGGGCTTGTGAGCCACCTGCAGGTTCAACCGTCAAGGCTATGGCCGTGCCCTCGGGCATGACGGGGAATTGCGCGGTCCAATTGCCATGGGGCATCACGTCGGCGGGAACCGGGGACTCGCCAGCGGCTATGGTCCACAACTGGTAATCGTGCTGATCGTCGATTGCTGGCAGATCCTGTCCCAGGACAACCGACCCTGTCGAGGAGGCCAGCAGCATCATCTTGCCCTGCCCTTCTGCCATTTCCGAGCTGATGACCTTCACCTGCTGGCCGTCGAGGATGGAAAGCAATTCGTTGCGCTGGGTCTCGGCGGTGGTGGCCCGCTCGTGCTGGTTCACCGCAATGGTTGTCGGCACCGCGATCAGCACCACTGCCGCCGCCGCGGCGGCGAGCCAGCCGAAACGAGGGGCGCGGCGCTGCTTCTGCTCGCGCCGCTCGCTGAGCGAAATCGGTGCCTGGTCGGCTTGGGCCGGCAACGCGGCGAAGATCTTGTCGCGCAACTCCGCCGGCGGCTCGACCGAGGCCGCCTGGTCGATCTGCGCGATCGTTTCGCGGTAGCCGCGAAGCCAGTTGGCGGCTTCCTGGTTGGAACTGGCCAGTTCCTCGGCCTGTTGGCGTTCTTCGGGGGAGTCGAGGGCTTCCAGCGCCAACCCGGTCAGCAGCTCATGCTCGTGGGCGCTCAATGAGCCGTCAGTTTCCTTGTAATTCATTTAGGCCACCTCCAAACATGTTTTCAAGCGCTGCAGGGCGCTGCGGATTCTTGATTTCACCGTAGCCAGCGGCATCTCCCGGCTTTCGGCCACCTGGGCGTAGGTCCGCCCGCCGTAGTAGGTGTCCAAAACCGTCTGCTTTTCCTTAACGGTCAAGGTGTCCAAGCAATGGCGCACCCGCTGCGAATCGACCTGTTCCATGAGGAACTCATCGATTTCGGGGACTTCCCGCTCGACGGTGAAGCTGCGGTCCTCGCGCTGGGTTCGCGCTTCCTCGGAACGAATCCGGTCGATCGCCCGGCGGCGGGCGATCGTCGAAGCCCAGGCATAGATGGTGCCGGAACCTGCACGATAGCCTTGGGCGTTGTTCCAAATCTCGAGCATGACCTCTTGGGTCACCTCCGAGGCTTGGGCCGAATTGCGTATCAGCCGCACCGAGATTCCATAGACGATCGGAGACAGCTCTGCGTACAGCGAATCGAACGCCTGATGCTCGCCGTCGGCGACCCGCTGGCAAACATCGGTCCAATACTCGGCGGAACGGTCGCCAACCGGAGGCCTTGTGCCAGCCGCGCTCCGTGGTGATTCCATGGAGTCGAGCCTAGCACCGGGACTCGCATACAGGCGTACCAAATTACCTCTGTTCGTAGTTCATGCCCCGGACGGCCATCCCGAGTTCTGCCCATTAAACGTCTAGTGGCCGGTGTTTGAAGAGTGAACCACCAAACACCGACCAGCTAAACGCCTGGAGAATTGCTGCTACCGGCTGAGGTTACTTCTTTGCCGGTGGCATCAGCACTTCGTCGACCAGGTAGACGGTCGCATTGGCGGTCTGCACGCCACCACAGATGACCGAAGCACCATTGACTTCGAGCTCGTCGCCGCTGCCGGTGACCTCGAGATCCTGGCCTGCAACGGTGGTGTAGGAGCCCGAAAGATCCGAAGGAACAATCTGGCCGGGGACCACATGGTAGGTCAAGATGCCGCTGAGCGTATCTGCGTCCTCAACTACCGCGTTGAGGTCCTTTTCCGGGATTGCTGCGAAAGCGTCGTCAACCGGGGCGAAGACCGTGAACTCGTCACCATTGAGGGTGTCCACGAGATCTACATCAGGGTTCAACTCTCCCGACACGGCGGCGGTCAGGGTCTTCAGCAGCGGGTTGTTCGAGGCTGCTACCGCCACCGGGTCCTTGGCCATGCCTGCGACCGATCCGTCGCCGCTTGGAACTGCCTCGGCGTAGGCGGCGCAACCGGAGCCAACGAGATTCGCTGCGGGATCCATTTCCGCGTCACCCATGGCAGATTCGCTGGCCATGGCCGAGCTGCTTGGTGCGGCCATGGAGCTGGAGGCCGAAGGCTCGGCGGTTTCTGATCCGGTCGAGCAGGCGGTGAGCCCCATCGCGGCCACTGCCATCAGTCCGAGAGCACCGGCGAAATTGCGATTCATGCGTTTCATGTCTATCTCCTTGCCTTACGACGACTACTCTCGCCGTACTTCCCCGACCCTGTCGGTGCGGGCTGTCATGAAGCATTCGGAGCCGGATGGGCAAAGGATTGAAAAAGTTCTAAGAACTTTTCGGGGAGCTTGAAATCTACCGTTTTCTGGCGGATTACGAGGCACTGAAAGTATCGGGTGGTGTCAGTTCCTCAACTGGTACCACCCAGTAGGTCACGTTATGTGCTGGTGTGATGCGAGAAATTCCCATCGGCAATTCCGGCCCGGCTAGGCGCTCACCGGCTCCCTGATTTCCAGCATGGAGGCGGCCAGCTCAATGACCTCACGTCCGCCCGCGTCCAGACGCTCAGAGACTTGGAGCCGCCGGGAATCAGGCTGGATCATCGCCAATCCGCAACATGATCGGACCAAGGAATTTATTGTCGAGAACTACGCACTCAAGCGGCAGGAGATCTTCAAGATCAGTCCTTCAGCGCGTCTGCCAGGAGCCGGTAGGCCTCCAATCGGTCTTCGGGGTCACTGGCGAGTGTGTTGAGCATAAGTTCATCAGCCCCATGGGTGTCCGCCAAAGCCAAAAGCTCGGCTCGAACCTTGGACGGAGTCCCAACGATCAGTGCCTGGCTGCGCTCCTGGGCCCTCGCGCGTTCCGCCGTGCTCCACTGGTAGCGTGCGGCGGTGGCCGTTGAGGGGATGGGACCGTCGTGCCCAAAATCCTTGCGCACCCGCCAAAGCAGCAGGGCTTCGGCCAGAGCCCTGGCCTGTTCCTCGGTTTCGGCGGTGACAAAGCGGACGGCTAAGACAGTGTGTGGAGTGTGCCCGGAAGCTACTGCTGCCTCACGATAAGCGCTGGTCGCGGCCTCGCCGCCGGTGGGGCGCAGGAAGTGGCCATGAACGTAGCCGGCACCGAGCGTTCCCGGCAACGGCGCGGACGAACCGCCGGCGCCCAACACCCATACGCGCCCGGCAGGCTCGTTGTTTGAAGCAGGGTGGCTAGCATCGAGCTCGTGCACCAACGACGCAACCTTGGCGGCATAATTTGGGTCGCTGAGCGAGGCGCGTCCCACACCGGTATCCACGCGGTCCGGATGAACCGCCGCGAGCAGGCCCATCGCTTCGGTGACTTTTGCGCTGAATAGTAGGGCAGGAGGATGGCGCCGGTACCGATTCTGATCTTGGCTGTGCGCTCTAGCGCCAGGGCAGTCATCATTTCTGGGGCGGCGCTGGCGAAGGACTGCGAATTGTGGTGCTCGGCAAACCAGATGCGATGGTATCCAAGCGCGTCAGCATCCTGTGCCAGTGCTAAGCCGCTGGATAACGCGGCGGCCCGAGTGGGCGCATGCTCGGTGAGTGGAACCTGGTCAAGGATTGAAAGTCTCATGCCGACCGACGTGCCAACTGGTGCTTAGCGGTAAGCCTTAGTGGCATGATGAAGTCCTCTCGACGGTGACGGGTCCGTGGGTGAACTTACCCCGTTGAGCAGCCAGGTGCTGGATGCTGGACCGCAGTTGACGGTCACAGCGGGGCGCGACATTTGCCAACGTAGAGCTCAGGATCTGTATATATCGTTGTGCAGGGTCGTCACTTTTACCAGCGGCGAATAATTTTCGACATCTACTTAGGCTCGCCCGCAGCGTCGCGTCCCACACCGACCCGATGTTCGGCCAGCGCGGATTAGTTCACGTCGTATTGAGGGTTCGACGAGCAGGTTCATGATTATCTGGTCCGCTTCGAGGTCCAGATTTGGAGTTGCCGTGTCAATTAGGAGGATCTTTGGGTTGCGCAGCAAAACGCGGGCAATTGCGATACGCGTCCGATGTCCTCCAGAGACGCCCGTGCCGGTCATCTGTATTTCATGGGCAGCGCTGAAGAATATCGCACATTGGTTGTTCAAATTTTGCGAACGGAGATGAGTTGTTGAAAACTGACACGGTATTCGGGTGAAGCAGCCGCTGATTAAAGGATTTGTCGAGCAATCGGCGGGAACCCAAGACCGGGACGGACCGGGTATAGAGGAGCAGAGGTGGATTCGAGTACGATTTGACCTCGTGTTGCTACCTATCGGAGTGTAGCCAACCAGCCTGACGAACTCTGGTCGTATTTCAATATCCCAACCACCAACTTCCACTACTCTAACTATTACTTTCACACTATCGCCGCTTACTTCAACAACTTTCACAATTATTGCTGGGAAGAGTGAAAGTAAATGGTTAGAGTAGAGATGTGAGTAGTTCAAGTGATAGTCGAGATATGAATGTCCCTACGGAGACTAGCCAAGGCGAGCTAAGCGCAGTGGTAGATCGATTGCGTGCCATTGACACGGATTCACGTTTCATAGAGGTTAAGTCGGCCGCCGGGGGGTTCCCCAAATCGATCAGGGAAACTATCAGCGCGTTCAGTAACAGCGCTGGGGGTGGACTAGTTCTGCTGGGGCTAGACGAAAGATCAGGTTTCGAGCTCTCCGCTGGATTCGACGCACAAGCCATCGCAGAAGCGGCAATCGCTATGGTTAGACCGCGAAAGCTCAAAGAAGAAAGTGGTCCGATAACGCCGACGCCGATTGTGGACGTTAACATCGCTCCTTTTGAAGGCGGCAAAGTGGTGATGCTTGAAGTTAGCGAACTTGAACCGCATCAGAAGCCTTGTTTCGTTACCGACAAAGGGCCTAGCAATGGAAGTTTCCGTCGACTGCACGACGGCGACCATAGACTCAATGAGTTTGAAGTCTACACATTGCAAAGTAATCAAAAGCAGCCCAAAGACGACGTGCAACCTGTTGAGGGTGCAACCCTGGAAGATCTCGATTCGGAAGCTATACAGTCTTTTCTGCGGAAACTACGTACCGGTCGCGGAGCAATCTTCTCTAAGCTCAGTGATCAAGAGACGTTGGTCAGAAACGGGATTTTGGCCGCCGATGGTAGAACACCAACACTTGGCGGTTTGTTGAGCTTCGGAGTCTATCCGCAACAGTATTTGCCGCAGCTGATGATTACAGTCGCCGAATTTCCAGGAACGGATAAAGGAACGGTCCTTGAGGGAGTTAAGCTCCTGAACCGGCAGACCATTGAAGGGAACATACCGCTCATGCTTGAAGGTGCGGTGACCGAAGTAATTAAATCGCTTAAGGTTCGTCGCGTAGTCCGTGGTGCAACAGTGGATGAAATTCCAGAGATCCCGGTAGTGGTGATACGCGAGGCCATCGCCAACGCATTGATGCACCGCGACTATTCAGTTTTCACACAGGGAGAGCAGATCCGTGTCGAATTATTTACGGACCGCCTTGTGGTAGAGAATCCCGGAGGAATCTATGGAGGCAGGGATCGAGAGGACCTGTGGCGTGGAATTTCCTTATCTAGAAATGGCATGCTTGCGCGCTTACTGCCGATGGTGAGAATGCCGGGTAGCGAGACAACGGTTTCCGAAAATTTAGGTACCGGTTTGCAAACGATGCTGCACGGCATGCGGGAAACCGGGTTGGATGCACCCATTATCTATTCGTCACTTCAGCAATTTAGCGTCACGCTACCGAGATATGGCCTCATGACCGAGAGCGTGCGAGAGCGGATGCAGCAAATTGGAGCAGGAGAACTCCACCTTGATCATCAGCGCGTCATTGCTTTAAGGGACACTGGACAGCCTTTGTCAGTGGGCAGTATTCGACAGCTTCTTGCCATCGATGGCGAAGATATTCGAGACATACTTGAATCGTTGGTCAAGGGTGGTTGGCTCGAGTATCCGAAACGCCGCAATGATCCATATCCGGACGGACCTCGCTTGCGCGAGCTTCCCGGAATCAACACTAAGTCGAATGCTCCGAGTCGCGCGTCAGCCGGTAATGCCGAAGGCCTCATTCGTGCATGCTTTGAATCTCATGAAGAACTCAATACGCAGGCTGTTGCCGCGTTGACTGGCTATCACCCAAATACAGTCAGACGTTATGTAAGTAAACTTGTCGAAGCAGGGTGGCTTGTCTCTGTTGGGTCAACCACCAGTCCGCAGCGAACCTATCGAAAGAAATAAACGACGCCTTTCTTCTGCGGTGTGCGACCGGCTTGCCGCCCAGGCGATCGCACATCTTCGACCTGGTCTGGTACAGGCCTGTGGACTCCACGTTCTTGCAGTAAGACTTGTACTTCCCGGTGATCGAATCCAGCGCTACGGGTGAGAGTGAAGCGGGCCGTTTGGACACGCGGTGAGTGGCTGGACATGACATCGCCGGTGGTGGGACGCCACAGGCCCATGCGGAACATGACGGCCGCTCGTTATTGTAAGTCTGCAGCAGTGACTCGTCGATTCGTCCGGGTTATGTGCTGCCGCTGGCCATGAATCTGCTCCTTAAATAAGACTGCCTGCAGAGTAAGGGTAGCCGGAGCATCACGCTGCTTATTTGTTTGTTTTGTAGTACTTCGGGTGGAGCTACTAGCGCCGAGATCTCCATTCACGGGGCGAGGTGAAGCCGTCCATCCTGCTTGTACTGTGGATCTTGCCGCGAAACCCAACAAAGCAAACATGAGCGAAGGAAAAGAATGAAAATTGCCCAGAACACGAAGACGAAACGAATCTCGAAAATTCTCGGGGCAAGTTCATTGCTTGTTGTCTTGGGTCTATCGGCCACCGCCTGCGGCATGGTTGAGTCCTTCGGCAGACAGACCACGGATGCCTGGAGCGTCACCTACGAAGTGTCGGTGACCGGGGGAACCGTCAATGGCATTGATGACGTGAAGTACCTGGAGGCACCGACTCGAGGCGAAGCTTCCAGTGAAACCGCGGTTGGCGAGGTGGCGACAACAAATGATCCGGCAAAAAAGCGGAGCGCCACATGGCAGGAAACGGTCATGGTGACGGCCGAAGAAGAAGCCGGAGTCTCAGCCGCCCCACGTGTCGGAGCCACAGCCACCTGCCGAGTCCTGCTCGACGGCGTCAAGGAAATCGCGGCGGTCACCGGGGAGCCCGGAAAGCCGGTGGAATGTGCGGTTAGCACGCCGGCCTTCGCCAAAAAATAGCAGGACCGTACCAGCCATTGGCACCGATCCGCCGAAGATGGCCGCCGCCCGAAGATCCCAGCCGCAGGGCGCGCAAGTCGTGCAGTTCTAGAATAGGAAGAGACCAAGGCCAACTACTTCCAAAACGTTGCACTGGCGCCATATTGCACACGAAACCTGAAAGTAGGACCCGGACGATGAAGGAACCCTCGGGAGGCGGTGAAGCGGCCCAAAGCGCCGGCCCCGCAACGCGTGGTTCGGACCGGTCCGGGCAAGGACTCGGACGGTTGGCTGCGCATTCGGCTCTTGGGCTCATCACCCATGGGCTGCGCCTGGGGCATGCGCACGTTCTGCGGTATCTCGCCGTCATCATCACCCTGCAGCTGGTCAACGCACTGGCCGTGATCCCCGGGGTCAAGGCGCTATTCACCTTGGCCTTGGAATCCTGCGGGCTGTCGAACCTCACCGATCGCAATTTGCCGGTGATGCTTGCGGACCCGAGCGCCGTCTTATTGCTCCTTTTGATCGCCGTCCTGGTGCTGCTCGCGATGGGCCTGCAGTTCTCTGCCCTCATCGTCATGGTCAATCGACAGCAAGCCGGCCTGCCACCAACCATGCGCGGCATAGTCAGCGAGACCTGCAGCGCCTTGGGCCGCTTTGCCCGGTACCCCTCGCCGCTGCTCATGGCCTACCTATTCGTGGTGCTTCCGCTCGGTGGGCTCGGCCTGTCTTCCGTGCTCATCCAAGGCATCGATATCCCGCCGTTCATCACCCGGGAGTACCTGAAGACACCACTGAGCGGCAGCTTGTATGCCGCCATCATCGGCGCAGTGATCTACCTCAATCTGCGCCTGATGCTGACGCTGCCAATGTTCGTGGTGGGCCGGCGACGGCCCTATCGCGCGATCGTCGAGAGCCTGCGTGCCACCCGGCGGACTTTCTGGCGCTCCGCGGCGCTGCTGGGTGTTCCGGTGCTGGCTTCCGCCCTGTTGATGTCATTTATCGTCGAGTTCCTGGTGTGGGGCTCGGCCGCCGCTGGCGGATTCCTGGAGGCCGAAGGGGCGGCCTGGGCCGCTTCGCTCAGCATCGGTGTTGGCCAGGGCCTGGGATTCCTGGTCATTGGCGCAACGACCGTGGTCATCATCCAGGTGCTCGTGGCAGCTACCCGGTCCCGGCTCGGGCTGCCAAATGATTTGGCCAGCTTGCGGGAACCGGCGCCCGCCATTGGGTCAAGGCTGCTCCGTGCGATGGGAGCCGCGGCTGCCTGCGCACTGGTGCTCGCCGGAAGCGTGAATGCGGCCCCGGTTATGGCCGGCACCTTTTCGCGTGCCGCCGACACCGCCATTCTGGCGCACCGTGGATTCTCCGGCGGCGGAGTGGAAAACACCATCGGCGGGTTGGAAGCCGCCGCAAAGCTGCAGCCGGACTACGTCGAGGCAGATTTCCAGGAGACCAAGGACGGCCACTTCGTGGCCAGCCACGATACCAATCTGCTGGTTGTCGCCGGACGCAACGAGAACATTTATGACATGAGCGTTGCCGAGGTCACCGCCGTGACCCAATCCGTGGGAGGGTTCACCGGCAAGATTCCCACCATGACCGAGTACCTGAACCGGGCAGCGGAACTGCAGATCCCGCTGCTGGTTGAACTCAAGGTGACCGGGCATGAGTCCGCCGGCTACCTCGATCGTTTCCTCGCCGAGGTGGATGCAACGGGGAGTGCCGAGGCGAATATCTATCACTCGCTGGATCCAGAAGCCGTGCGCGAGATCAAGCAGCGCCGCCCGGAACTGCAGGTGGGGCTGACGATTGCCATGAGCATCGGAGCCATTCCCGACGTCGCAGCCGACTTCATCGTCGTGGAACAGGCCTCCTTCAATCCAGCGGTGCTGCGCGCGGCTCAAGCCGAAGGCAAACCGGTCTTTGTCTGGACGGTTAATGACGAGGCGACCATTCGCGAACTATTGAGCCTCGGAGTGGACGGCATCGTGACCGACAGCGTAGATATTGCCTTGCACGACAGGGAACTGGTCTCCAGCAGCCCGCGCTCCGCCTACCGGGTGGGGGTAGCCCTGGCCCACCTGGATCTGTTCCGGTAGCCAGAACCCCCACCGGGCCAACCCGGGTGGGCCTGCCCGGCCAACGGCGTATCAGACGCGGATCGCGTCGACGATGCGTACCCGGGCGGCCACCAGGGCGGGCAGGACGCCGGTCAACGCGCCGACGGCAATGGACACGCCCATGCCCAGCAGCGCGGCCTGCACCGGGAACCCGGGCATCTCATCCAGCCCGGTGGCCATCACGGCATTGATCAGCTTCGGGTTTGAGACCAGGGCCACGGAGATCAGCACCCCGAGCCCGCCGGCCACGGCGGTGGCCACCACGCTTTCCATCATCACCGAGAAGAACACCCGACCGGTGGTGGCGCCGAAGCTGCGCCGGATCCCGACCTCGCGGATCCGCTGCTTCATCGTCACCATGGCCACGTTGAGCAGGCTCAGCGAACCCAGCAGCAAAATGATGCCGGCGATCGAGCTGACCACCAGGGCGAACTGCTTCAGGGACTCGTCGTTGCCCCAGGCCAGGTAGTCCTGGCGCTGGGAATCGACGACGTAGCCGGGAAGTTCCGCCTGCATCTGCCGGGCGAAATGACTGGCCAGTTCCTCGGAGCCCTCGATGGGCACCCACATGGCATAGCTGACATCGCTGAGCGGGGCGGCGGCCGCGAACCAGTGCTCGTAGGTCTCGGGCAGCATCCACATTTGCCCCATCGATCCGTAGCCCCGTGTGGAGGTGGCGCCGATGACGGTGACCGAAACGTCGCCGCCGAGGCCGCGCAGCTCGATGGTCGCCGGCAGCGTGCCCTCTTCCATGCCCAGCGCGCTGAGCGTGGTCTTGTCCACGACCACCGCGGGGGAGAGGTTCTGCGCGTCGGCGTCCTCCAGCCAGCGTCCGTGCTGGGCGAAGATCCGGTGCATCGGGCCATAGTCCGGGTCGACCACCTGCATCTCGGTATCCACCGACAGGCCCTGGCGGACCGCCTGCGTCCCGAAGGTGCGGCCGATCAGCGAGGTGTACTCGATCTTGAAGCGCTCGCTGGTTTTCTCGAAGGCCGCGGTGATCTCCGCGGAGCTCTGCGGCGGTCCTTGGCTGGCGGGGTCCATGGCGTAGGTGCTGATCATCGCCGGACGCCCGTTGCGCTCGAGCTGTTCGGTCATCAGCTGCTGGGCCATTTGCGCTCCGGCCACCGCGGTGGTCAGCGAGGCCACCGCGATGGTCACCCCGATCAGCGAGAGCAGCACCCGCAGCCGGTGGATGCGCAGCTCCTGCCAGGCCTCGAGCAAGGCGGCGATGAATCCGGTGAAGATGCGGGCCAGGGTGTTCATCGCGCGGCCTCCTGGCTCAGCGGATGCAGCCGTCCGCCGTCGAGGCTCAAGCGCTCGCGGGCCAGCGCCGCAACATTGGAATCGTGGGTGATGGTGATCAGCGCGGCGCCGGATTCGACGGTGGCCGCATCCAATAGCTCCATCACCGCGCGGCCGGTGGCCACGTCCAGCGCGCCGGTGGGCTCATCGGCGAGCACCACGCGCGGGCGGCGGACCAGGGCGCGGGCGATGGCCACGCGCTGCTGCTCGCCGCCGGACAGGGTCTGCGGCATGGAATCGAGCCGGGCGCCAAGCCCCACCCGGTCCAGCGACTCGGCGGCCAGCCTGCGGCGTTGCCAGAAGTCGCGGCCGCTGGAGTACATCAGCGGCGCCATCACATTCTCCAGCGCGGTGCGTCCGGGCAGCAGGTTGAACTGCTGGAAGACAAAACCCAGGTCCCGGCCGCGGGCCGCGGCCGCCTGCCGGGCGCTGAGCTTCGTGGCGTCCTTTCCCCGCCAGGCCAGGGCGCCGGAGGTCGGCCGGTCCAGCAGTCCGAGGATGTTCAGCAGCGTGGACTTCCCGGTGCCCGAGCGCCCGACGATGGCGATATGGTCGCCCTCGGTGACGGTCAGGTCGATACCGGACAAAATGCGCAGTTCGCTGTCATCGGGCAGCCGGACGCTGCGGGTGACGTTCTCAAGCTTCAGCAGCTGAGCAGAACTCATCAGGGGTACATCTCCATTCCCGGGCCTTCAGCCGGCTCGGGAGCGGAGCCCGGAACGTAGCGCAGCACCTCGGCTCCGGCCTCCAGTCCGGAAGCCACCTCGACGACCTTGCCGTCGGTGACCCCTAGCTGCACCTCGGTGCGGATCTCCTTGCCGTTCTCGTCGAGCAGCCACACGGCGCCGCTGCCGACCAGCCCGCGGACCGCGGTGACCGGTACGGTCAGCACCTCTTCGGCGGTTCCGGCCTCGATGTCCATGGCCATGGACAGCCCATCGAAAACGACGGTGTCCGCCGGAACGTCACAGGAAATTTCGCTGCCCGAGGCACTGGAGCCCTGCCCTTCGGCGGATATCGAGCCCATCCCCGGGTCCAGCTCCTGCTCCGGTGAATCGGCGTCCACCGTGGCCGAGGCGGTATCGCCCACGCTCAGATCCTTGCAGGTGAAGGGCTCGGGCCCGCCCTCGATGGTGATCGTGGCTTCGAGAGTTCCATCCATGAGCCGGTAGCGGTCCAGCGGGCTGATCGCCCCGACCGCCTTGAAGTTCTGCGGTTGCACCTTGGCCAGGTCGGCGCCCTTGGTGACCTCGTCGTCGAGCTCGATGGCAAATTTGCCGACCTTGCCGGTGGCCGGGGCGTACACGTCGTGGTAAGTCACCACGGGCTCGGCGGCCTGCACCGGTTCCTCCCCGGCGGAGGATTCTTGATCGGACTCGGTGGTCTCGGCGGCTTCGGGTTGGGTTTCGGCGCGGATCTGGAAGATCCGGTCGCCCTTGCTCACGTGGTCACCGGGTTTCACGAAGGCCCAGTTCACTACGCCGTCGAGCGGGGCGTTCAGCGGCTGCGCCGCATCGAGCTTGATGCTCCCGGAAATCGACAGGGTGTTCTCCACGGTGCCCGTTTCCACCATGATTGTTTCGGCCGGCACCTCGCCGGTGGGATATAGCTGGTCCTCGGCGGCCGAGCTGCTGCCGGTGAAGGCGAGCTTGACCAGGCTGACGGCGACGAGGGCGCCGATCAGCAGCCAGGCGGAAGGAAGGATGAAGCGGCGGAATATGCGGCGTTGGCTCATGCAGTAACTCTTTTCACCATTCAATGAATAGCAAAGCGTCCAGCAAATACCAAGCTTATTTGCGGAATAAGCCCATCTTTAACCGAAAATGTTGGATTTTTACTCTACAGGTCAGCTACGACCTGCTTCTGGAGTAAAAGTACTGCGCCGCGGTTCACGGGTGCCGTTGGCGGTGGCGCGGCGCGCTGCGGGCTTCGCATCGCTTAAGCTGGCGACATGCATCATGAGCTCGTCGAGAATCTCACCTCCGTGTGGTGGATCGCCCTGGCCGCGGCGGTGGCCCCACTGCTGGCCATTGCGACCCGGCGCTATGCGCCCGATGTCGTGTGGCTTCTGGCCTTCGGCACCTTGATCGGGCCGAACCTGCTTGGCCTGGCCGAGCAAACCGAAGCGGTGGGATTCCTGCGCGAGCTGGGCATGGGATTCCTGTTCCTGCTGGCCGGATTCGAGGTCAACACCGCGGATATGCGCGCCGCGCAGGGCAAGCGGGCGGCTGCCACCTGGATGATTTGCGCGGCCCTTGGCATCGGCGCATCATTTTTCATCGTGCAGGGGGATTGGCCCGCCGCGATCGCCTTCGGCATCGCCTCGACCTCCACGGCGCTGGGCACCTTGCTGCCGATTCTGAAGGATTCGGGCACCATGGACACGGCGCTGGGCAAGGCCGTGATGGTGCATGGCGCCTATGGCGAATTGCTGCCGATCGTGGCCATGTCGTTGCTGCTGTCCACCCGGGGTACCTGGGTGGCGGCCGGGCTGCTCGTGCTCTTCGCGCTCATCGCCGTAATGGCCATCGCCATCCCGGCGCGTTTCTTCCGGCGCGTGCCCTTGCTGGCCCGCGCCTTCTCCAAGGCCTCGAATTCCACCATGCAGACGATGATGCGGCTGACGGTGCTGCTCCTGGTCTCGCTGATGCTGGTGACCGCGGTCTTCGAGCTGGACGTGGCCCTCGGCGCGTTCGCCGCCGGGATCCTGGCCAATGCGGTGCTCAAGGCGGTGAAGGCAGAGCATGCCGCAGAGGTGATGCACAAGGTGGAAATCGTGGGATTCAGCTTCCTGATCCCGGTGTTCTTCGTGACCAGCGGCATGAATATCAACCTCGCGCAGGTCGCCGCGCAATGGCCGATGCTGCTGGGATTTGTCGCGCTGATCATCCTCGTCCGCGGCCTGCCGGTGTTCCTGCGCGAACGGTTCGCGCCGCGCAGCTCGGGACGCGGCGGCACGCGCGAGTCGCTGGCCTTGGGCTTCTATGCCGCCACCGGGCTGCCCATTATCGTCGCGGTCACGCAGCTTGCGGCCTCCAGCGGGATTCTCTCCGAGGTGACCGTGTCCGTGATGGTCACCGGTGGTGCGCTGACGGTGCTGATCTTTCCTGCGGCCGCGAAGTTGCTGGCCCGCTGATTGATTTGTCCGGGAGCTTCGCGGCGCCGGAGAATCGCGCACCGCGTGCCTGCCCGATTCGGCGTAAGGTGGTTGCACCAGCGCGAAGTAATGCGTTTCGAGCTTTGAGCATTATGATGCTTGACTTGTGTCTTCAGCCTGTCCAATAATTCATCCAAGATTTGAGGAGCACCCGTGCGCCCCAGCTTCCCCCGCCGGTCGGCATCTGCCCGTTCACCCAAGCTCATAGTCGCCGCGAGCCTGGTTGCGACACTTTTGCTCGCCGGATGCGGCTCGGACTACCCGTTGGGCGAAGCGCAGCGGAATGCCGCCGAGGGCAATACCTCGAATCTCAAAGGCACGCTGACCGGAGGCGGATCCACGGCGCAGAACTCCGCCATGAACGCCTGGACCACCGAATTCGCCACGCTGCACCCCAAGGTCCAGGTGCAGTACGCCTCGGTGGGCTCCGGCGCGGGGCGCGCCGGACTGCTCGCCGGCGGCACCGAATTCGCCGGATCCGATGCGTACCTCAAGGAGGAAGAGGTCCAGCGCTCGATCGAAACCTGCGGTCCGCAGGGCGCGATCAACATCCCCGCCTATATCTCCCCGATCACCATCGCCTTCAACCTGCCCGGGATCAGCGAACTGAATATGGACGCAGAGACCGTCGCCAGGATCTTCTCCGGCGAAATCCGCTCCTGGCAGCATCCCGCCATCACCGCGCTGAATCCGGGTGTGGAGCTGCCCGATGTTCCGCTCACCGGGGTGGCCCGCGCCGATGACTCGGGTACCACCGAGAACTTCACCGAGTACCTGCACAGCGTCGTCCCCGAAGCCTGGGACCATGAGCCCGATGGCGGCTGGCCGGATGCGACCGGCCTGGAAAAGGCCCAGGGCAACGCCGGGGTGGTGACCACGGTAACCCGTGCGGTGGGCGCGGTGACCTATGCCGATGACTCCCTGGTGGATGAGAATCTGGGCAAGGTGAAGCTGAAGGTCGGCGGCGAATTCGTGGCCGTCAGCGGCGAGGCCGCGGCCCTGGCGGTAGCCGAATCCGAACGCGTCGAGGGCCGCAAGGAGCACGACATCGCCCTGGAGCTGGACCGGAAAACCACCGCCGAGGGCGCCTACCCGCTGGTGCTGGTCTCCTATCTGCTGTTCTGCAGCAGCTATGCTGATGCGCAGACCGTGGAATTGGCCAAGACCTTCGGCCAATACGTGGTCAGCGACAAAGGCCAGAAGGTGGCCGCCGACTCGGCCAAGAGCGCCCCGATGCCCGAGCGGCTTGCCGAAGAAGCCCGCACCGCCATCGATTCGATAACCGCCAGCCCCTAGCCGCGGCGGACCCTAAGCATCCCGGGGCTGGGCCAGCGCGTGGAGGGAAACCACCCGGTGGGCCGCCGCAATGGTGTCCGGGCGATGGGCGATAAGCAGCGTGGCACGCCGAGTCGGCTTCTTCAAGAGCGCCATAATGGCCTGATCCGCGTCGGGATCCAGCGATGCGGTGGCCTCGTCGAGGATCAGCACCTTCGGGTTGCGCAGCAGCGCGCGGGCGATGGCGATGCGTGCGCGCTGCCCGCCGGAGACCCCCGACCCGTGCTCGCCCAGCACAGTATCCAGGCCCAGCGGCAACCCGGCGTGCGCCTCGAGAAGTCCGGCGTCCCTGGCGGCCGCTTCGACCTGCGCCGCGCTGGCCTGCGGATCGCCCAAGACGATATTCGAGCGGATGGTTCCGCGCAGCACCGGCGAGGACTGGGGCACCACCGAAATCCCGGCGCGCAAGTCCCGCTCGTCCAGGCCGCGCAAATCCGCGCCGTCCAGCCGGATGCTTCCCGAGTCCGGGTCCCACAGGCGCAGCGCAAGACGCGCCACGGTGCTCTTTCCGCTGCCGGAGACCCCGGTCAGGGCCAGGATTTCACCCGGCGCCAGGCGCAGGTTGAAGTCCTTGAGCACCGGAAGGCCCGCGGTGTAGCCGAAGCCCACCTGCTCGAAGACCAGGCCTTGTTCGCCCGGCCGGGCGGGGGCCGCTAGATCCGGGAAAATCTCCGCGGACTCCGGGGCGGCGGAATCGAGCAGCTGCGCGATGCGCTCGGCCGCGGCGCGCAGGGTCCCGGTATTGCGCAGCAGATCGGAGATCTGCGCCGCCGGAGAGATCCCGGCCACGGCGATGGCGATGGCCAGCGGAATATCCGCGGCCGCGATGCCGGAGCGCTGGGCCAGGACCACCAGGATGGTGCCGAGCACGGATAGGCCGATCAGCAGCTCGCCGGCCGCGCGTTCGGCTCCGACCCGGGAGGCCTCGCGGAGCTGGATGCGCGCCAGCGCGCGGGTGTCCCCGGTCAGCGAGTCCCATTGCCGTTCCAGCGCCCCGGCACCGCTCAGCTCGCGCAGTCCGCGGACCGTGTCCACCAGATCGGCGCGCAGCCGCGCCGCGCCGGCGGCCAGCCTTGCACCGTCGGCGCTGGCCCGGCGGGCGGTGAGCCAGGGCAGCAGCGAGGCCAGGATGAGCAGCGGAACCCAGACCAGCAGCAGCCAGCCGCTGATCTGCAGCGAGAGCACCACCCCGGTGCCCAGCACCAGCCCCGCACCGAGTAGCTGCGCCACGGTATGCGCGTAGAGCCATTCGAGCGTTTCGATATCGCCGAGCACCGTGGTGGCCAGGTCCCCGCTGCGCCGGGGGCGCCGGCGCTCGGGCAGGATGCGCGCCAGGACCGCGAAGGCCCGTGCGCGCAGCACCCCGATGATCCGGTAGGCCAGATCGTGGGACACCCAGGATTCCCGCCAGGCCAGCAACGCGCCCAGCACCCCCGCGGCGCAGAGCGCAGCCACTAATCCGGAAAGCCCGGTCAGCTCGCCGGCAAGCGCGTGCCCCACCGCGTAGGACAGGCCCAGCGCAATGCCCAGGGTGAGCAGCGCGCTGAGCACATTCCACACGATCGCTTCGAGAAAGAGGCCGGGGCGGGCGGCGATGACCGGAAGGAGCTTCAGCACCGATTTCATGGGTTCGCCCTTGCCTGCAGGTCCGCGCCGGGGAGCGCTCCGTCGCCGGTGCGCAGCAGGCTTCCGGCGCTGAAATAGGCCCAGCCGGTAGCGTGGCGCAGGGCGCTGGGCCGGTGCGCGATCAGCAGCAGCGTGCGTTTGCCGGCGAATTCGGCCACCGCATCCATGACCTCCGCCTCGGTGGCCGCGTCCAGCGCCGAGGTCACCTCGTCGAGCACGAGCAGCGGCGCGGGGCTGAGCAGCCCGCGGGCGATGGCCAGCCGCTGGCGCTGGCCGCCGGAGAGCTGCTCGCCGTTTTCGGACAATACCGTGCCGTACCCGGCGGGCAGCCGCCGGATCGTCTCGTGGATGCCGGCCGCCCGGGCCGCCGCTTCCAGCTCGGCGGCGCCGGCCGTGGGGTTGCAGAGGCGCAGGTTCTCCGCCACCGTCCAGGCGAAGAGCACCGGGTCCTGGGCGATGACCACCACGCTGCGCGCGCGGGCGGCCGCGGTGTAGTCGCGCAGCGCGACGCCGTCCAGGCTGATGCTTCCGGTCTGCGGGTCGATCTCCCGCTCCAGCAGCCGAGCCAGCGTGCTCTTCCCGGAGCCGGAGGGGCCGATGATGGCCAGCCGCTGGCCGGAGGCGACGTGCAGGCTGACCGCGTGCAGGCCGCGCCGGGTGTGCGGATAGCTGAAGGACAGCTCCTCCAGCTCAAGCCGCCCGGATTGCGCCGGGTGCGGCCAGCTTCCGGTTTCGGCGTGCCCGGGGGTGCGGGAGAGCAGGTCCTCCAGCCCGTCCACGGCGCTGAGCCCCTGGTAGCCGGCATGCCAGCAGGTGCCCAGCTCCTGGATGGGGCGGAAGCATTCGCGGGCGAGCAGCAGCACGGTGAGCGCGCCGACCGCCTGGATCTGCCCGGACATCACGGCGGCCAGGGCGACACCGACGGCGAGCACGGTGCCCAGATGCAGGGCCATGGTGCTCAGCGCGGTTTCCACCAGGGACAGCCGCAGCTGGCGCATGGTGCGTCCGCGCAGCTCTTCGTCCTGCGCGGCCAGGCGCTGGCCGGTGCGGGCCGTGGCTCCGAAGCTGCGCAGCAGCGGGATATGCTGCAGGGATTCCAGGTAATCCGAAGAGAGCCGCGAGAAGGCCGCCCACCGCCCGCGCCCGTTCTTCAACAGCCGGGCATCCCAGGCGCGCGGGGCGAGCACCGCCAGAGCGGCCGCGCCGCCCAGCAGCAGGCCGGCGGCCGGCGAGGCGAGCGCCACGAGCAGCACGACGGCGGCCGGAACCACGAGGACCGTGAGCAGCTGCGGCAGATACCGGGTGTAGTAGGCCTCGAGGCCGTCCACCCCGTCGATGATCGTGGCGGTGGCCGCACCGGTATCCCGTTCCGCGGCCGGCACCGCGTTCAGCTGGCCGAAAAGCCGGGCCCGCAAGCGGATCCGCACCCCGGCGCCGAGGTAGGCCGCCAGCCACTCGCGCAGCCACAAAACTGCGGAGCGGGCCAGCAGCACCACGCCGAGGAACCCGAAGGAGCCCAGCAGGTCCGCCTCCTCGGCCATCAGCGCCCGCAGCGCCTGCGCGGTGCCCCAGGCGAAGGCGATGTGCAGCGCGCAAATGAGCAGCGACAATCCCGCGAGGGCGAGGATGGCCGGCCGGATGGCTCCGGCCAGTTCGAGCAGCCGCCGGTGGATCATGGGCTAGAACGCCTCGGGATACAGCTGTTCGGCGATGTGGCTTACCGCCTTGACGTTGCCCAGCGTACCGGGGAACACATCGGTGCTGGAGACCGCGATCAGCCGTTTATGCTTCACCGCGGGCATCTGCGGGAAGGTCCGGGCCAGGTATTCGCGGGTGCTCGCCTCATGCTCCGGGTCGTGCACGGTGAACACCAGCGCCTCGGGTTCTTCCGCGGCCAGGGCCTCCGGGGTGATGGTGGCGGCGAAGAATTTATCGAAGGCCGGCTGTTCGGGGGTGAAGATATTCTCCGCTCCGGCCAGGCGCAGGATGTCGTATTCGATGCCCGCGCCGATGCCCTGCAAGGTGGTGCCGTCCACGTAGACCTGCGCGACGCGCAGCTTCGCCACCCCCTCCAGCGCCTCGCTGACCCGCTCCAGCTGCGCGGTGCTGGCCGCGATGAGGTCCGCGGCCGCCTGTTCGGCGGCGAAAATTCCGCCGAGGTTCTGCAGATCGGTGAACAGGTCGGTGACCTCTCCGGTCATCCGCCGGTCCTGGCAGCCGCCGGCGGCCACGTAGACCGCGGCGCCTGCCTGTTCGAGCTGCTCGATGCTCGCGAAGCCCTGCTCGGCGGTGAACTCGTAGGTGGTGGGCGAGTAGACGAAATCGGGGGCGACCGCCAGCAGGTCCTCGCGGCTTGGCGGCAGCGCGCCGCCGATCTGCGGGACCTCGGCCAGCTGGCTGGCCACCTCGGCGGGCAGCTGCTGCGCGGCGGCCTGGCCTTGGCCGGCCAGCTTGTCGGCCTGCCCGAGCCGCACCAGCAGCTCGGTTTGCGCCGGGTGCATGCCCACCACCGACTGCGGGATCTGCGTGGTGCGCACCTGCCGGCCGCAATTCTCCAGGCTGCTGCCCGCCCCGGAAGCGGCCGGCGCCGTGGCGGGTGCGACTGCGGAGCCGCAGCCGCTGAGCGTGAGGAGGGCACTGGCCAGCAGCGCGGTGCCCGCGAGCAGCGGGCGAGGGGAAGCGAGTTTCATGAGGCGAGGTTGCTTTCTGCGCGGGGAGCGGATGTGGTGGAAATCGAATCGGGGGCCGGGCTCGCGCGGCGGCGGAAGGCGAAAACCGGATCCTGCGGTTCGCCGAGGATGCGCGCCTGCACGCCGTAGACGGAGGAGATCAGCTGTTCGGTGATGATGCGGTGCGGCGGGCCGCAGGCGATGATGCGCCCGGCGTCCAGGATGAGCACCCGGTCGCAGTATTGGGCGGCCAGATTCAGGTCGTGCAGGGCGGCGATGACCGTGCGCCCCAGCCCGCGCACGGTGCTCATCAGATCGTGCTGGTGGCTGATGTCCAGGTGGTTGCTGGGCTCGTCGAGCACCAGCACCGGGGTGCGCTGCGCCAGCGCCCGGGCCAGCATGACGCGTTGGCGCTGCCCGCCGGAGAGGGTGGCGACCATGCGCCCGGACAGCTCGGTGATTTCCGTGCGTTCCATGGCTTCCCGGACGATTTCCAGGTCTTCGGCGGAGTCCTTGCCGAAGGAGTTCTGGTGCGGGGCGCGGCCCAGCAGCACGGTTTCGGCCACGCTGAGGTCGAAGTCGGTCGGCGGGTCCTGGAGCATTACGGCAATGGAGCGGGCCGCCTGCTTGCCGGAGAGCTTTTGCACGTCCTGCCCGTCCACGCGCACCGTGCCCTGCCGGGGCTTGACCGCGCGGTAGAGCGTGCGCAGCAGCGAGGACTTTCCGCTGCCGTTGGGGCCGAGCACTCCGAGGACCTCGCCGGAGGGGATCTCCAGGCTGGCCGCGTGCACCACGTCGCGGCCGCCGAGGGCCACGGTGACCTGGTCGAATTGCACCTTCATCGGGAGAACCCCGCACGGTCGGCGCCGTTGCGGCGCATCAGCCAGAGGAAAAACGGTGCGCCGACGAAGGCGGTGAGAATGCCCAGCGGAATCTCGGTCGGCTCCGCGACGGTGCGGGCCAGCAGGTCCGCGGTCATCAGGAATGCGGCGCCGGCGAGCACCGTGACCGGCAGCATCCGGCGGTGGTCGGCGCCGACGATGATGCGCGCGATATGCGGAATCACCAGCCCCACGAAACCGATGCCGCCGGCGACCGAGACCACCGCCCCGGTGAGCAGCGAGGCGATGACCAGCAGCAGCGCACGCAGCCGGGTGGCGTTGATTCCCAGCGAGATGGCCGATTCGTCGCCGGTCATCAGCGCGTTCAGCGAGCGGGAGAGATAGCCGGTGGCGAGGCCGGCGATCAGCAAGGCGATCGCCGGGCCTGCGAGGCTGGACCAGCTCGCCGCGGAGACGCTGCCGAGCAGGAAGAACAGCACGCTGATGACGTTCTGCGCGTCGGTGGAGATGGTGAGATAGCTGGTCACGGCGCTGAGCAGGGTGCCCAGCGCCACCCCGGCAAGGATCATCCTGGTCGGGGAGAGCGTGCCGTTGATCCGGGCCAGCGCCCAGACGCCCAGGCAGGCGCTCAGCGCCCCGGCGAAGGCCGCGGCGTTCATCGAAATGCCGCCGACGGCTGCCGAGCCGAGCACGATCACCAGCACCGCGCCCACGCTGGCTCCGGAGGAAACCCCGAGGATATAGGGTTCGGCAAGCGGGTTGCGCACGGTGACCTGCATCAGCGCGCCGGCCAGGGCCAGCCCCGCTCCGGCCAGCCCGGCCAGCAGCGCGCGCGGGAGCCGGAATTGCCAGACCGCTTGGTCCTGCAGCGCCGTGAGGCTTCCGTCGCTCATCCACGGCATGCCCGGGATCAGGTGGCCCAGCACGATTTGGGTCGCCTGCCCGAGGGTGACCGGTACCGCGCCGACGGCACCGGAGATGACCACCAGCAGCGCGATCAACGCTGCGGTGCCGGCGCACATGAGAAGCGTGCGCCGGTGCATGTTCCGCTGCGGAAGGCTCGGTGGATCGGCGGGCGCGGGCGCCCGGAGTTGCGGGGTAGCTGAAGTCACAAGGACTAATACTAATGAGAATCATTTGTATTAGCAACCGGGTGGATGAAGGCTCGGGGCCATCTGGCCCGGAGCGCGCCGAAAGCCTGCGGACCCAAGGGATTTTAATGCAGTTTTCCGGTGGGCAGGCGCTGCTGCAACCCTTGTAGAACTATGAAGACAGGCCTAATATCGGGGCTAGGGAGTCGTTCCAAGTCCGGCGCCGAGCGCCCGAATATGTGCAGGAAAATGCTCCCAGACACTCGCTATATCGAGGAGGAGCAATGACTGCAGCAGCTTCCGCATCGGGGCGTATGACGCCGGAACAGAAAAGAGTCGCCGGTGCGACAATGGTGGGCACCACCGTGGAGTGGTACGACTACTTCATCTATGCCAATGCCGCGGCGCTGGTCCTGGCCCCGCAGTTCTTCACGCCGGCCGAAGGATCGCTCGGTTCGATCATCGCCTTCGCCACCGTCGGCATCAGCTTCCTCTTCCGCCCCTTGGGTGCCGTGGTCATGGGCCGCGTCGGCGACCGCTATGGTCGCCGGGCGGTGCTGATCACCACGCTGATCATGATGGGCGTGGGCACCACGCTCGTTGGCCTGCTGCCAACCTATGCAACCATTGGCGTCTGGGCCCCGATTCTCTTGATCTTCCTGCGCATCGTCCAGGGCTTCTCCGCCGGCGGCGAATGGGGCGGGGCCGCGCTCATGGCAGTGGAGCACGCCCCGGACAATGCCCGCGGAAAATTCGGCGCCTTCCCGCAGCTTGGCGTTCCGGCGGGCATGCTGCTGGCCTCGGCGGTCAGCGCGATTATCGCCGCGGTGCTCTCCGCGGAGCAGTTCATGGCCTGGGGTTGGCGCATTCCTTTCCTGCTCAGCTTCGTGCTGATCCTCATCGGCCATTACATCCGCGTGAAAGTCCAGGAGTCCCCGGTCTTCCACGAGCTGGAGAAGACCAAGCAGACCGAGACCGCCCCGCTGTCCACGCTGTTTAGCAAGCACCCGAAGAAGGTCGTGCAGGCGACCTTGGTGTTCATGGGAAACAACACCGCAGGCTACATGCTCACCGGCGGTTTCATTCTGGGCTATGCGACAAACAAGCTGGAATTGAACGCCGGAGACATCCTCAATATCATCACCATCGGGTCGGTGGCCTGGCTGATTTCCACTTGGTTCGGCGGCGTGCTTTCGGACAGAATCGGGCGCAAGAAGATGTTCATCATCGGCTGGGTGCTGTTGCTTTCCTGGCTCTTCCCGCTGTTCTTGCTCATCGAAACCGCGAACCTCGCCTGGGTGACCGTGTCCCTGGTGGTCTTCGGTGCCTTCATGGGCTTCTCCTACGGGCCGCTGCCGGCGCTCTACGCCGAGCTGTTCCCGGCGCGCATCCGGCTCAGCGGTGCCTCGATCAGCTATGCGCTGGGTTCGGTGGTCGGCGGCGCGTTCGCGCCAACGATTGCCGCCGCGCTGGTGGGCAAGTTCGACACCACCGTGGCGGTATCCACGTACCTGTTCATCTGGGTGGCCGCCTCGCTGCTCGCGACCCTGACGCTGAAGGACCGCACCGGAGCGGACCTGTATCCGCATGATGCGGAAACCGAAGGCGTTGATCTTGGAAAGCGGAACGAGACGGGCCCGGAAAACCTCTGAGCTGAAAGCGGTCCCTATTCTCGGGTGAAAGTATCCGCGGCCGCGCCGTCGGTGGCCGGATCTTCCAGATCCGCTCCGCCGATGGCTTGCTCTTGCCACTGAGTGGCACGCCAATTTCCGGGGGAGCCCTCGACGATGATGGCCCCGGTGTTGGACACCGAATGCTCCGCGGAGAACGCTGCATCCAGGTTCTCGCACCGGGCTGCGGCCCAGACGCGGATGATGGCCCCGTGGGTGAAGATTGCCGCGGTCTGCGCTCCGGAGGCTGCCACCTCCGCCACGGCTTCATCGAAACGCGCCAATTCGGCTGCCCCATCCGGGCCGCCACCGGGCATCGGGGTTTCCAGCTTCCCGTCGGCCCATCCGAGCGCGATGGAGAGGTAGGTCTGGACGGACTGCTGATCGTTGGCCATCTCCAGCGCACCGGCGGAGATCTCACGCAATCCACTGCGCACTACGACGTCCAGGCCGAGGGCATCCGCCAGCGGAGCCGCAGTCTGCTGGGTGCGCACCAGGTTCGAGGCGTAAATGGCCTCGATGCCGGTTTCGCCAAGCAGGGCCACCAGGGCTTCGGCCTGCTGCTGCCCGAGCTCGGTCAGCGGCGCTCCCGGTTCCGCCGTGTCGAGGTGGTGCCCGACGTTCGAGGGGGTCTGTCCGTGGCGAATGAGGAAAAGGCGCATGGGAACATTGTGCCCATTGCGGCGATGACTTGGGTAGTGCGCCACACGTTGAAGGCTCGACGGCAGCGTTGAGATGGTGCTGCCACTTGCCAGCATCAAGTGCATTTTCCCCACCCGCCCACGCTTCTCAGGGCTGCGCACGGGATCATCCCCGTGCCGAAGAAATATACAGAACCTGACCCGAATGTTCGCAGGTTGAAGGCCACGAGCGCTAAAGCACTTGTCAGCACCGCCGGAGAAAGCCTCTGGTTAGGACTGGAGCCACTGAAACGAATATGGGACTCATGAAAGCCGCTGCTGCATAAGCCCTGGAAAGTTGATTCTGCTGTTGTGGGGAGGGTTCCTGGCTTTATGACCCTCTAGAAGTTCCTTTTGCGGACGGTGGCTGGCGGAACGTACATCCACAAGCTGTCAGCAAGAATCCTTCGTGTGCGTCAGAATCACTATGTTCGGTCTCCAAGAACATCGCCCCCGCCACTGTCAGGGGGATGTGCTAGCCTGTAGTCATCAGACATCGCCCCCCTCTGAGCCTCGGCTCAAGGGGGCGATTTTCATTGGTCGACAAACGGTGATGCGTGGAGTATACAAAGGAATTCAAAGAACGCGATGAACTGCTTCGACAACTTGAAGCCGACGGTCTCGCCATTTCTGACGAAGTCGAGGCACTTAATTTCCTTACCCGCGTAGGGTACTTCCGCTCTGGAGCATACCGATACGTATTTCGACAGTTGCTCCCGGTCGACCAGGTGGATGAGCGTCTGCATCAGTACCGTCAAGACCAGTACATCCCCGGCGCGAGAATCGACCACGTGATGAAGCTTGAGGCATTCGATTTCAAATTGTCGCGCGTCTGTTTAGAGGGGCTTCTGGACTTCGAAGTCCGGGTGAGGGCTGCAATTGCTCATACTCTGGCGGTAAAGGATGTCGCCGCCCATACCCTTCTCCGTTGTCTCGACACTGATGCCTGCGGGAAGCCCGTCGGCGAACGAACCAAATTCGATGCATGGATGGAAACGTGCCAGGAGGCGGTTCGAACCGGAGCAGAAGACGAGGACTTCATCGCGCATCATCTGCTGAAGTATCCAAATCAGCCAATGCCGATCTGGGCGCTGACTGAAGTGCTCAGCTTCGGAAAACTTCCATATTTGTTCGAGCTGATGCAGACACCAGATGCTCGCGAAGTAGCGCGCATGTTCGGTTTTGCCCATCCGCGTCGATTCGGAGCAGTGCTCCGCATGATGGTCGATTTCCGCAACACGTGCGCTCACGGCTCGCGTTTGTACAACCGAGCCTTCAAAAGACCGCTCTCGATCAAACCTCACGAAACTACGAGCGGTTTACTTACTCATTTGATGGCGCCGAACTTCACGGCAACGCCAAAGCCGCATCAAAGGCTGTACATCTACGCAGCGACACTGGCGTTCATGCTCATGTCTCACTCAAGCGGCTCGGGCTGGAATATGACTTTCAAGACGCAAGTCAAAAAGCTCGACATACAACTTCGGGCCCCAGACAACTCCCTGCTCATTTCCCCTGAGATAAGCATGGGGTTCCCCCAAAACTGGATGGATCTGGACCTCTGGAAACCAAAGCGCTAATAGTCGTGCTGACGAGCAACTGACGCCGGACGGTTCCGACAAGTTGGTCAGTGAATATCCATGGGGTTGCTCAACAGCATTGTGCCAGTGAGCCGGTTGCCGCGAATCCGCTATCGGATGTCCAGAGAGGGTTACTCGTAAGGGCGTCCTAGATTAGTGCAGAGGACTTTGGGCACTCAGTCCAGTCGCGTTCGGAAAATGACCACGGACCTGGAAAATGCGTTAATGCTTTGCGGAGATTGCGTCTGCATCCAGGGTCAAGTTTTTGTTTTAGAGAATTTTATGCGTCGTTTTCGGAAGTCTTCTGGTGCGCGCCAACAGGGGGGTGTTGCCTTTGGCGATGGGCGCATCAGAGCAGGCATGTATGCACAACCAAGCGACGGGGTTGTAGCGACGTCTTGCCGCCATTATGTACAAAGCAGTCCGCCTCGGCGGTCCACGTGAGAAAGATGAGGCGCTGCAGATTCCTCAAAATTGCCCAATGAGTTCGAAACCACCACGTCGATGTCCGCGAGGTTTGGACCGGACGCGTAGTCCGTTAGGTCCTCAAGACTATGGTGGGTTCCCGCGGGCATGACCCCACCGACTACCTAGGCGTGCTGGATCGAGTTCAGCGGCGAGTTCTTGGGCAGCAGAACCATGACCATCGCCAAGCCCAGCGTCCCGAAGAACGCGCTCACCCACCAGGTGGAAGACCATCCGCCGGTGAGGACCACCAGCCAGGCGACGAGCATCGGCCCGGTGAAGTTTCCGATATTGAATATCTGTTGCATGAGGCCCATGGCGGCCGGGGCCGAGCCGCCCTCCGGTGCCAGATCAACCGCCAGGCGCGTCATCGTGGCCGGAACGGCGGCACCGCAGAGCGAGAACAGCCCCACGCAGAGCACCTGAACGAGCACCAGCGATGCCGGGTAGTCGATCGCGAAGGTCAACAGGGCCATCACGGCCATGACCGCAAAGGAGGCCAGCAGCATTTTCTTGCCCGCGATTCCACGGTGCAGCAGCAGCCCGGTGATAATCGCTCCGAGCGCGTTCAGCCCGCCGACTACCGCCGAGAATAACCCGCCGAGGATTGGCGACAGCCCGTCTTCGCGGAAAATGGTGGGCAAGAATCCGACGATTGCCATCCACTGCACGGTGTAGCAGCCGAAGATGATGCCGCTGATCCAGATGCGGCCGGAAGCTGCGGTCACCACGATCTTCCTCAAGGCTTCCTTGGCGCTGGTGCCTCCGCCCGGGGCAGAGGCGGAGACGAACTTGAGAATCAGCAGGATCGGGAGCATGGTCAGCACCGCAAGAATGAACCACCAGCTCTGCCAGGAGATGAAGCGCAGGGCAACCGCGGTGCCCAAGACACCGAAAAAGGTGGCGATGCCCATGAAGGCGGCCCACCAGCCCACCGCCAGATTCATGCGTTGCAGCGGCGCATGGGCGCGCACCAGACCGGGGCCCATCACGCTGCACATGATCACCCCGGCCCCCTCGATAATTCGCGTGCCCAGCAGCATCCCGGCGTTGGGGGAGAAGGAGCCCAGCGCCGAGCCAAGAATGAGCAGGAGCAGGCCGAGGATCATGATTTTTCGCTGGGAATAGATTTCGGCGAGCAGCGACATGGCCAGGCCGCCGAGCATGCCGGCGACCTGGACCACCCCCAGCAGCACGCCGGAGAGGATCAACGAGATGTGCAGCTCCTCTTGCAGCACCGGAAGCGCCGAAGGGAGCTTCCAGATATGCAAGGCCGCCATAATGCCCGCAAAGACCGTTGTTATCCAGGCCGCATCCGTGCGCTGATGCGCGATAGCCGGGGTGGGTCCTGTCGCCATGCCACGTCCTTCCACGCTGGATCACGCGCAAAAAGTTCCGTGATCCGAGACATACGCATGGATTCTTTCATGCTCTGCCGCATCAGGCGCCTTTGTAACGCTTGATGTTGCACCGCGCATGGCCAGGCGGGGCCGGATTGCGCCATCACGCGCCTGCCTGGTGGCCGTCGGGAGTGTGCGGCGGCCTGTGGTGAGCCAAATGAATTCGGCATTGACCGGCAACCTGGGATATTGACAATCATCGATGTATTGCCGAAGATTAGATATCGATAGTCATCGATGTCTAGCGACGTACGTGTTGATGGTTAAGCGAGATGGACCATGCTCTTCCAGAGCCGACGAGTTTGCTGTGGGTGTTTTTTATGCCGCCGGTGTCAAAAACGCCTTGGATAAATCACCGTTCTTCACAAAGTTGCTGCGTAGCGATGAGTTGCCAGCTGAGAAAAGGAATAGGGCAGTTCACATGACTTGGACACCGAACGACACCGATCCCACCAAGGACACCCACGTATTGGGCCGGATGTCCGAGCATTTAGCCGAACGCTACGCGGGCACGTTCACTCCCGAGATGATAGAACGCTATGTCTTCGAGTCGTATGCCACCTTGGGGCGTACCGCACGTGTGCGGACCTACCTGGCGGCCATTGCCACCCGCTTCGCCGATGACAGACTGCGCGCGCTCGCTCAATCCATGGGCAGCATTGCCAAGGACAATCCACAGGTATTATTCGTTTGCGTGCAAAATGCCGGGCGTTCGCAGATGGTCGCCGCATTGCTCGCGGAAGTATCCGGCGGGCGGGTGGAGGTCCGCTCCGCGGGCTCGTTGCCCGCCGGAGAGATTCAGCCATTGGCGGTGGAGCTGCTCAAGGAACACAATATTAGCTTGGAAGATGCGTTCCCCAAGCCGCTCACCGATGACGTGGTGCGAGCCGCCGACTATGTCATCACGATGGGGTGCGGTGACACCTGTCCCATCTATCCAGGCAAGCAATACCTGGACTGGGACGTCGCCGATCCGCAGGATATGACGCTTGACGAGGCGAGGGGAATCTACGCCGACATTGAGCATCGCGTGACCGAGCTCTGGGAACGCATCCAATCCTCCTAAGCAGCCGGACCGTCGCGGCCGCGTCGCGCTATGCTCCCGAAATGCCTGCCGGTGCAGGTTCCGCGGTCTTGGCCTCGGCACGGGCCGGCTTTTGCGGTGCGCGCCGCATCCCGGCCACGGCCACCGCGCAGACCGAGGTCAGCACCAGGGCAATCGCCGGGGTGAGCGTGGTCCACGGGGCGCGCTCCACGTAGCCGATGCCTTCGGCGAGCAGCAGGCCCCACTCCGGCATGGGCGGCTGCGCGCCGAGACCCAGGAAGCCGAGCGCGGCAAGCGCTAGGGCAACGCCCGGAAGGCGCAGCATGCCGTGGCGCAGCAGCGCCGGAAGCGTTGCGGGAAGAATATGCCGGGTGAAGATCTCGAAGCGTGACATCCCGGCCAGCGGAAGCCAGCGGATGTGGCCCATGGCCCGCGCCTCGTCGATCAGCGAGGCGGCATGCGCGGTCAGCGGCGGCCAGGTAACCCACAGCACCGCAAGCGCGGCTCCGCCGACGGAGGGGCCCATCAGCGCCGCAATGATCACCCCGGCAAGAATCGGCGGCGTGGCATTGGCGATTTCTGCCGGGCCGCGGGAGATGTCGCCGAGCACCGCCAGCAGCAGGCCGATGATGATGGCGCACAAGACGATCAATACCGCGGGGGTGATCGTCCCGAGCGTCCCGTGGGCGACCCGCGCAAGCAGATCGCGTCCGCTGGAATCGGCCCCGAAGGGCAAGGAGAGACTCGGCGCGGCCAGTCGTTGATGCTCAATCGCATAGGGGTCCCGGGGCAGGCCGAAGGCGAGGATCGCCAGCAGCGCGGAGCAGGTAATTATTGCGGTGAAGCGTGCGATCCGCCCATTGCCGCGCGCCTCGGGCGCCGGTGGCAGTGAGCCCGGTGGAAGCGGTCCGCCGCGCAACCAGCGCCTGGCCAAGGCGGTGAGGGTGCCGATGAGCACCGCGGCCCCCGCCATGAGCAGCACCCCGGCCTGCAGGGCCGGGATGTCCTGGGCATTGGCCGAACCGAGCAGATAGCGGCCGAGCCCGGGAATCGCGAATACCTGTTCCACGGCTACCGCGCCGCCGAGCAGGCCGATGAACACCAGACCCAGCTGATCGATGGTTGTCGCGGCCGCCCGGCGCAGCACCCCGGACAGGATGACCGGGGCGCCGGCTCCGGCCAGACGCCAGACGTCCACCCAGGATTCCTCGCCGGCCCCGGAGATCGCATCCGCGAGCAAGCGTCCGAGCAGGCCTCCCGCGGGGATGCCAAGGGCAAGGGCCGGGAGGATGGCGGTCTCGAGGCCGGTCCAGCCGTAGGGCGGCAGCCAGCCCAGCTGCACCGAGGCGATGACCAGCAGGATGCTTGCCAGCAGGAATTCGGGCAGTGCGGTCAGCGCAACCCCGACCGGCCCGGAACCGCGGTGCTCCAGGCCGCGCAGCGCACGCACCGCGGCCGGGGCGATCAGGCAGCTGGTGACGAGCAGCGCAACGATGATGGCGAAGGCGGTGAGCGTGGCGGAGACGGATACCGCCTGCCACACGCCCGGACCGATTTCGGCCCCGCTGACCCAGGAATTGCCCAGATCCCCGCGCAGCACCGCGGACCACCAGCGCAGGCTGGAGGCCAGCGGGCCACCATCGAGCCCCAGCTGCTCACGTATGGCCGCCAGGGCTTCGGGCGTGGGCTCCAGTTCTGCGTAGCGCGCCCGCAGCACCGCGGCGGCCGGGTCGGTACGCGAGAGCCAAGGCAGGGCGCCGGCAATCAACAGCAGCACCACGCCGCTGAGCAGGCGTGAGACCAGGGAAAGCAGCTTGTTTTGCCGCCCGCCGGGACGTCTGTTTTTCATCGGGCAGTTGCCTTACTCGGCGCCGAGCCGGGTGGTGGCGGTGATCAGCTGGCGTTCGCGCGGATCCCGTGAGGCATCCTGAAGGTCAGGAACTTCGCCCTGGATGACACGTTCGTGCAGCAGTGGAATTGCGGCATCGGTGCCCAGAATCCTGGCTTCGGCCAGCATGATCTGGTGCTGGCGTTCTTTGCCGGCTTCGGTTTCCGCGGCGGTCTCAATTACCTGGTCAACTTCCGCAGAGCAGAGCTGGGAAATGGCGAAGCCGCCCTCGCAGCTGAAGTCCGAGGCGAAGTAGGCCACCGGATCCCCGGAGTCCAGCACGGTGGCACGGGAGAGGATGAATGCGTCAAATTTGCCGTCGAGGGCATCGGCTTCGATGTACTGGTATTCGCGCACATCTTGGCTCACCTCGAACCCGGCGGCTTCCAGCTGCTGTTCCAGCAGCACGGCGACCTCGGGAAGCTCCGCCCGATCGGTGAAGGTGCCGAGATTGATCTTCACGCCCTTCACCTTGGCCGGTTCCGCCCGGCCTGCCAGCAGCTGCTGGTAGTCGGCATCTTGGCGGTAGCCGGCCGCGTAGGGCAGGGCCGGGCCCAAGAGGCCGTCGGCGAGATCGGCCCGGTTCTCATAGACCGATCCGACGATGGCGGCGCGGTCGATGGCCTCGCGTGCCGCGGCGCGCACGGCCGGATCCTTAAATGGTCCTTGCTCGGTATTCAGGTAGAGCGTGTTGGTGCGCGGCATCGGCACCTCGGTGAGCAGTTCCTGATCCACCGAAGCGGCCTGCCCCGCCGGGATTGCCTCCACCACATCGGCTTCCCCGGTGCGCAGCGCCGCGGCGCGGGCGGTGCCGTCGGGAACGAACTTCACGTCGATGCCCGAAGCCTTGGCTGCCTCGCCCCAGTAGTCATCGAAGCGGTCCAGGGTGGCTCCGGAGACGCCGTCTACGGCCACAAGCTGGAACGGTCCGGTTCCCGTGCCCAGCGGGTTCACCCCGGATTCCGTGTAGGCGGCCGCGTCAAAGATCGCCAGCTGCGGGCTGGAGAGCCGCTGGGGCAGCAGCGGGTCCGGGTCGGCGGTGGTGATGCGAATGCCTTGCTCTCCGTGGGCTTCCACGCTCAGCTGCGTGCCGTTCAGGATGCGCGGTACCGGGGTGGAGTCGATCGCGCGGCGCAGCGAGTTCACCACCGATTCTGCGGTCAGCGGCTGCCCGTTGTGGAAGCTGACCCCTTCACGAATGCTGAAGTTCCAGATCAGCTCTCCTTCACGGGTCCACTCGGTGGCCAGTCCAGCTACCGCGTCACCGGCATCATCCAGGTTGACCAGGGTTTCCGCGGCGGACCAGCGGGAGAGCTTAAAGGCATCGTCGCTGAGCGGGCTGAGCCCGGAACGCGGCGGCTGCATATGCGCCACGGAGATGCGGTCCGCGGCGGCTTCTCCGGGGCTGGCGGTGGAAAAGCACCCGGTGAGCGTGAGCGCACCAACCAGGGGGAAGAGAATCAGTGCGAGGGATCTGGAACGTGGTCGAATCATAGGTTGTCTATTCCTTGGCTAGTTGAGGCGATTTCGGGTGGGTGCACAGATGCGCACCGTGCGCGAACATCGCGCGGCAAGCTGGGGGTCATGGGTTACGAGAAGCAGCGCCACACCCGAAAGGGCTATGGTCGCGAGCAGGTCGGCGGATACCGCACACGCAGTCTGCGGATCCAGGGCGCTGGTCGGTTCGTCGGCCACGAGCACCGCCGGGCGCACGGCCAAGGCCCGGGCAAGGGCCGCACGTTGCGCTTGGCCGCCGGAAAGCTGGCTCGGACGCCGCCCGAGCAGCGCCGGGTCAAAGTGCGCGAGCTCGGTGGCTTGCGCTATCAGATGCTCGGCGGATTCACCTGGCAAGAGCCGCGCGATGGCATGTGCCATTGACTGGCGAATCGTCCAGCGCGGCACCAGAGCGGCCGCCGGATCTTGCGGAACTCCCTGCACCAGCCGGCGCCGCTGCGCGCAGACTAGCTTGTGCGGTGCGGCCCACTCGTGGCCCTGGACATTGATCTGGCCGGAGGATGGTGCGCGCAACCCGAGGACCATCTCGGCGAGCGTGGTTTTTCCGGATCCAGAGGCGCCCACTACGGCGATTGATTCACCGGCCGAAATCTCAAAAGTTGTCGGAGCGAGCACCTGCCGCTCCTTGGCGCCGCGCCCGTAGGTTGCGCTGACCTGCGCTACTTCCAGTACGGCCCGGCTCATGGCCGTGCTCGTTCCATGGTGGGCCCGGCGAGCTGGCAGATCTTCCCGGATTCCAGCGCGAGTCGACGAGTCGCCAGCGCAGTGGCTACCGCAGGATCGTGCGTCACCACCACGAGCGTCTGCCGAGCGGTGATGACACGGTCAAGCAGGGCCAGGGTCTGGTCCCGCGATTCGTGGTCAAGGGCGCTGGTCGGTTCGTCGGCGAGAATCAGCGGAGCATCGCTGAGCACTGCCAGCGCGACCGCAGCGCGTTGCGCCTGCCCGCCAGATAGTTCCGCGGGCCTGCGCTGGCTCAGTGCCGGGTCGGTCAGCCCCACGGCGTTCAGTGCCTCGTGGACCTGGCCGGCGTTTTTTCCGGTGACCTTGCGCAGCTGCCGCCCCAGCGGGAGAAGCGGGTGCAGAGCATCGAGCCCGCGCTGCGGAATGAATCCGATGCGGGTGAAATTCGCCGTGCGGGTGCCGGTGAAAGCCAAGCCCGCGGCCCACCGTCCGGTGAGCGTGGCCAGCAGCAGGGACTTGCCGCTGCCGGAGGGGCCGGTGACGACAATGCGCTCGCCGGGGAACAGCGCAAGCTCATCGATTTCGAGCAGGGACTGCTGAGTTCTTGCAGCGACCACGCGGGCGTTTTTGAGGCGGATCAGTGGGTCGGATGGCGCAACGAGCAGGGTGATGGGCTGTTGCCCAATCGCGTGGCCATCTGTGGCGTGCTGAGCGAGGGTGCTCTTAACTGTCATAATGAGAATGATTATCACTTAGATTAGACTATTGGCGCAAATCCTGCGTGGGCCCGCCGGGCAGCATTGCCTGCGGATCAACTGCTTGGGGACCGGCCGGCGACGCGCTCAGTGAATCCAGGAGAGGGCCGGGACCGTTCGGCAAGGCGTAGTTTCTGCAGGTATTCGTGGAATTTAGCGGTGGGCAGCAAGCCGAAAACGAAAATCGACACTGAAACGTGCGTTATGCCAGCCAGTTCCGATCTTCCATGTTTAGACTTGCCAAACTGGGTAGCGGTGGAGGTCACACCGCATTCATTTTGCCAAGCACTTGTCAGCAGGATTTGTCACCGCCCGAATGCGAGTAATGATCATGGATAGTGTAGGAACTTTGAGTCCGTTCAACTCACCAACGGTGAAACTGGACAGGCTTTTTGGCACGCCTCGTGTTGAGGTTTTTGCAAAACTGGATTTGCTGCAGCTCTCCGGGAGCACCAAGGAACGCACCGCCGGTAGCCTGGTCGATGCCTTCATGCGATCGGGCCAGCTGCAGGCCGGCGGCATGGTCGTCGAGTCGACATCCGGAAATCTGGGCATCGCCTTATCCAGGCAGTGCGTGGTGCGCGGGATCAAATTCGTGGCCGTCGTCGACGAGAACGCCAATAAGTCGGCGTTGGAGATCATGCGCGCCTACGGTGCCGAGGTTGATCTGGTGCTTGACCCGCCGGACGGGAACAGGCTCGCGGCCCGCCGCCGCCGGGTAGCGCAGCTGCTCGCCGACAATCCGGGCGCCGTGACAACGAACCAGTATGGTTCACCGCATAACCCCGAGGCGCATTATTCAACCACCATGCCGGAAATCATGGAAGCGATGGACGGGCGTCTGGACATGCTCTTCGTCGCCACAAGCACCACCGGCACTCTTCTCGGCTGCCAGCAGTACGTGCGCGAGCATGGCCTGGCCACCGAGCTGGTGGCCGTGGACGCGCTGGGTTCGGTGCTCTTCGGCGGCGACTCCGGCAACCGGCGGCTACCCGGACTCGGGGCAGGGATTGTCCCGGCGCTGGCCCTCCAATCCGAACCGGATCGAGTGTGCCGAATTCCGGAGATCCAGATGGTCCGCGGCTGCCGGCGGCTCGCTCGGCGCGAAGGGATTCTCGCCGGAGCGTCAACCGGTGCGATTGTCTCCGCCATGGACCAGCTGCTCCCGGAGATTCCGGATGGTTCACGCATCGCCTTCTTGGTCCATGACTCCGGGGTGCCCTACCTGCAAAGCGTGTACAACGATGACTGGGTCCGCGACAATCTGGGCGAGGAGCCGGATCTGGATACCTCGCAGTCGTTGGAAGACTCTCCGGCCCGATGACCCGCATTGCCATGATTGGCGGCGGCCCGAAGTGCCTGTTCGCGTTGCTTGAACTCAACGATGCATTGACAAGCGTTCAGGAAACTCCGGTTCGGGTTGACGTCTATGATCCTTATCCGCCGGGGGCCGGCAGGGTCTGGAATACCGGCCAGCCGCGTGAGCTGCGGCTGAACGTCAATTCCCGCATTATCGATGCGTCTTCCACCCTGTGTCTGCAGAGCTTCGATCAGTGGCGGGCCGTTAGCGGCGAAAACGCTGGAGGGGAGGACACCTACCCCGCGAGAGCCCTGGTCGGGGAGTACTTGCGCGAGCAATTCGAGCGGCTCGTCGAAGACGGGTGCCTGAACCTGGCACACCGGCCTTTGGTGGTCACGGGGATCGAGCGCCAGGGAGCGCAGTGGGAAGTTTTCTCCGAGCAAGGATCCGAACTCTACGATGAGGTGGTGCTCGCGACCGGGCACGGGCTCGCCGGATACCGTTCGGAAGGCATGCTTGGCGGGGCGCTCAGCGCTACGCAACTGACGGTTGAACGCGAAGCCGATGTCATGGGCAAGGTGCCGCCGGGAAGCAATGTTCTCATTCGCGGCGCGGCACTGACCGCCTATGACGTGGTCCTGGCCCTGACCGAAGGGAGGGGCGGACACTGGGAACAGGAGATGCGCAATGGGCTCCCCACGGTGCGCTATCTTCCCGGTGGGCAAGAACCGGCACGCATCACCATGACCTCGCGAAGCAACATTCCGATGAGCCCCAAACCGCAGCGCATTCCAGCGCCGCTGCGCGAGGTTCTGGATGATTTCCGAACCCGCATTCGCGCATGGGGCGCGGCGAACGCGGCACCCAGCGGCAAAGCCACAGACCGGCCCGAAGCTGATCTGGATGCGCTGTGGCAGATCCTGCTGGCTTGCGCCCTGCGGTGCGCGCAGCGAAGCGGCATCCGGGCCTCGGCCACGGAGCTCTTCGAGACCATACTTGCCGGACAGTCCGAAGCGATGTCGGCCATCAATTCTCCCGCCGAAAAGCTGCGTGCGAGCCTCCGGGCCAACCGCAGAGTGGATCCTGCCACCCACGAATGGATCTGGTCCATCCTCTGGTCAGGACTTTATGCGCAGTTGGTTCCGGCGCTGTCGAGAATCCAGTGGCGTACCGGGGACCGCGAGCGGTTCAACCGCCTGGCCGCAAATCTCGAACGCATGGCTTTCGGACCTCCCGAACCCACCGCATTGAAGCTCTTGGCACTGTTTGACGCGGGAGTACTCCAGCAAGAGCCATCCGCCGATGCCGTAACTGCAGAGGCAATCGTGATCGATGCGGTGACCGCACCGGCCGGGGTGCTCAGCGGCCCGGCACCGGAGGGCCGTCCCGCTCATTCCTTGTTCGGCAGCCTGCTCGTCAACCAAGAAATCCAGATCCGCCGCGCAGAACGCGGGCTGCTGACGGACACCGACGGTACCTGCCTGAACGCCCGAGGCGAACGGAACGAGTCGCTGGCTGCCCTGGGCAGGCCCGCCGAAGACCCCACGCTGGGCCACGACACCTTGAACCGCACCCTGCACCCGGAATACCGGGCTTGGGCTCAACGAATAGCAACGAAGATTACCTCCGCAAGCCAGAAAGTAGCTCCCTGATGCCACCACTGATGCACGGAACCGCTCCGCTCACCGCTCGTCTGGAACCTTGGATGGAACGGCTCCTGGCCGACCCGATGCTATGCCAAGAATTGATCGAAGAGCACGGCTCGCCGTTGAACCTCCACGATTTTGCGCCGATGAGCCGGAATATCGGTGAGCTGCGCCAAGCCGCGGAGGAACACGGGATCGATTTCCAGATCTATTTGGCGCGTAAGGCAAACAAGACGATCGGCGCCATCGACCAAGCCGCAGCCGAGGGTTGCGGCGTCGACGTGGCGAGTTTCAACGAGCTCGACCAGTGCCTGAAGCGAGGGATCCCGGCAGAGATGCTGATCGTCACGGCCGCGGTCAAGTCACCGGCACTGCTCACGTTGGCGGTGGACAACGACGTGGTGCTGAGCCTGGACAATGTCGACGAGGCGCTGGATCTGCTGGATATCGCAGAGCGGTCCGGGCGCCGAGTTCGGGTCGCGCTGCGCCTCGCCTCGGCGAACCCAAGGATTGCTCCCACCCGTTTCGGGCTCCACGCCGCGCGGTGGCTGGACTTTCTCGACTCTGCGGACCGAACCGCAGGCTTGGAGGTGTGCGGCATCCATTTCCACCTCAACGGGTACAGCGGAGAGCAGCGGGCCTTGGCGTTGGCCGAATCGTTGCGGCTCATCGATGTGTTGCGGGAGTTGGGCCATGCCCCGCAATTCGTGGACATGGGCGGCGGGATCCCGATGTCCTATCTGGATGATGCCGCGCAGTGGACCGGTTTCTGGGAGGAGCTTGCCGCCCTGCCTGCCGGGGATGAATCCTTGACATGGAAATCCGACCGGCTGGGCGCCATGGGGGCCGAGCCAAGCGGCTCGGCGTATCCGTACCACCAGAAGTTGATCCGCGGAGAATGGCTGACTCAAGTTCTTGCAAGCCATCCCGAAGGCGGGAATGAGTCCGTAGCGCAGATGCTCAAAGAACGCGGCATTCAGCTGCGCTGCGAACCAGGTAGGACGCTGCTGGACGGCTGCGGGATGACGCTTGCCCAGGTGGCTTTCGTCAAAACCCGCAGCGATGGGCTCCCGCTAGTGGGCCTGTATATGAACAGAACGCAATGCCGCTCAACGTCGGCAGACTTCCTGGTGGATCCCTTGCTCCTCCATACAGGAACGCCCCGAGGCGAGCGTGCGGCGCTCAGCGCGTTTTTGGTGGGGGCCTATTGCATCGAGGAAGAGCTGATCCTGCGGCGTCGATTCGAATTCCCGCAGGGCGTGGCCGCCGGGGACCTCGTAGCTTTTCCTAATACCGGCGGATATCTCATGCACATCATCGAGAGTGGATCCCATCAGCTGCCCTTGGCACGCAACCTCTGCT
>NZ_JBQSWU010000015.1:0-105650 GCF_052377485.1 Glutamicibacter sp. AOP38-B1-38
ACGCGCGACAAGCTCGCTGGGTGCTGAATAAATCTCTGTCTTCTCGGCTGTTGCTGAAAAAGACAGGATGGCTTCGGTACTGCTCGTTTTCTTGACGCTTTCAACATCTGCATCGTACTGACCGCCGACCTGCCAGTACTTGAGCTTTGCTCGACTACTAACTGGATCGATTAGGTTGTCGCCACAGACCTTGCAGCTACGCATCGTTATTTTGGTTATGTCGTCGACAGTATGAGTTTCGAGAGAATAATTAACTAAGTCGAAGTAGTACTTGACGAAGGCAATGGCGCCTTCTTCATTTTGCTTTTTGGCCAGCTCTGGCATCTGCGGCTTCGGAACATTTTTCGCGGGCCCTTTTGCGGTTGCCGGCTCGTATTCCGGCTTCGCCGGGGACGGGCTTGGCGTGGTGGTTTTCGATTCTTGCACCACCGGGCTAGATGACTCTGAGGGGTCCGGCGGGGAGGCGCCACCCGCGCAGGCCGTAACCGTCAATGCACAAGCCAAAACGACAGATTGTGCCACTGCAATTTTCCGAGTGTTCATGTGAACTCTCCGAGCATGTCGAGGATCGCGTTTGAGCGATATCCTAGACCCCTCGCGCCGTTATTGGGAGGGGTATGCGCGAAATGTGTGGATAACCCGAGGCCGTCAGGCTGAGCCCAGAGTGGTGCCGAGCGCTAGATCGAAGGGTGGTAGCCGCGGATAATCTGCAGCGCGCTTTGACCGGCTTCGAAGGTGACCAGGGCTTCATCGGTGCGTCCGGAGGCGTACATCATCAGCTCGGTGACCGGGCCATTGATGGAGACGGCGTTTGGAGCCTTCTTCGCCACATGGCGTTGCCCATCCGGACGGCACAGGATGATGCCTACGGGGGCCTTGCGGAAGAACAGGCGCGAGGTCTTGATCAGCGATTGCCACAGCAGCTCCGTGTACTCCTTGTCCAGTACCCGGGGCGCCCACTGGGTGCGCGCGCGGCGCACGTCTTCGGTGTGGATGAAGAACTCGTTCAGGTTCAGCGCTTTGTCCAGCTTTTCGAAGGAAAAAGGGGAGTAGCCCTTGGGTCCGGCACGGAAACGGCGCACCAGTGCCGCATACCGTTCGGGGGTTTGCGCGTCCTCGGCGAGCTCTTGCAGACGCACATCGAGTTTCGAAGCGAGCGGCTTCAGCACGACACCGGCACTGAGCAGAGAATTTTCGCGGAGGACCAAGTGCGCGGCGAGGTGGCGGGTCTGCCAACCGGCGCACAGAGTGTCGGCGGTGGGGCCCGCTGCTAGCAGGGTCTCGGCCAACGCCAATCTGGAAGCTTGTACTAGGTGCATCACCTCTGAAACTAGCACGGGTCGGCGATTGATGGGTGCAATCATCTGCGGGTGTCGCCAAGCGGTTGCGATTGGCTCTAAGCGGTGCGTCACGCTCGGGAGATGAAGGCGGGATACCCAGTATGCTAAAGGGGATGTCTACTTCTCAGAGCGGCTCGAATCCGAGCCCCGAATCAGAAAATCTCGACCCGCAGATCGCGCAGCGCTTGAAGCGCGATGCGAACGGGTTATTCGCCGCGATCGTGCAGCAGCATGACACCGGACTGGTGCTCATGCTCGGCTGGATGGACGACGAGGCGCTGCGCCGCACGCTGTCCACCGGGCGAGTCACCTTCTACTCGCGCTCCCGCCAGGAATACTGGCGCAAGGGAGATACCTCGGGGCATGGGCAGTACCTGAAGTCCGCCGCCCTGGACTGCGACGGCGACGCGCTGCTGCTGATGGTCGACCAGGTGGGAGCCGCCTGCCATACCGGCACCGAGTCCTGCTTTACCGACCGCCAGCTGCCCGCCACCGTCGGCCACCGTCCCGAATAGTCCGGGCTCGCAGCCCACGAGCGCCCCGGCAAGCATCGGGCGTCCGCAAAGTTTACGCGTTTGAAAAGAAGCTGAATGAAAACCCTAGGCAAGATTTCCCCGTCCCGCGAGGCCTTTTTGGCCATGGCACCCAACCGCCGCGTCATTCCGGTCACCATCTCGGTGCTGGCCGATTCGCTGACCCCGATCGGCTTGTACAGTTCGCTGGCCGGCGGACGTCCCGGCACCTTCCTGATGGAGTCCGCCGCCCCCGGCGGGGTGTGGAGCCGGTACTCGTTCGTGGGGGTGAACTCGCCCGCGACGCTGAGCACCCGCGGGGGAGAGGCCTACTGGCAGGGCCATGTGCCCGAGGGGCTGCCCACCGGCGGGGTGAGCGTGGACGTCTTGCGCGACACCGTGCGCGCGCTGCATACCGAACCGGTCCCGGGCATGCCGCCGCTCACCGGGGGCATGGTCGGCTTCATCGGCTGGGAGTGCGTGCGCCACTGGGAGCGCCTGCCCAATCCGCCGGTTGATGACCTGAACATCCCCGAACTGAGCATGAACCTGGTCGCCGACATGGCCGCGCATGACGCCACCGAGGGCACCGTGACGCTGATCGCCAATGCGATCAACTTCGATGGCCGCGAGGAGCACGCCGAGGCGGCCTACGATGCCGCGGTGGAACGCCTGCAGAAGATGCTCGACCAGCTCGGCACCCCGCTGGACTCGACGGCCATCACCCTGCAGGGCACCGACGTGCCGCGCGAGACGCTGATGGAAGCGGTCAGCCATTCCTGGGCCGAAAACGAGTATTTGGAGGCGCTGGCGAAGGCGAAGGTGGCCATCGTCGACGGCGAGGTCTTCCAGATCGTCGTTTCGCGCCGCTTCGAGCTGGAGACCAAGGCGGATGCGCTGGACGTCTACCGGGTGCTGCGCGCGACCAACCCGAGCCCCTACATGTACCTGTTCAACTTCGAGAACGAGGACGGCGAACCCTTCCAGATCGTCGGCTCCTCCCCGGAGGCGCTGGTCACGGTCAACGATTCGCATGTGGTCACCCACCCGATCGCCGGCTCCCGCCCGCGCGGGGCGAACTACGAGGAAGACCAGCTGCACGAGAAGTCGCTGCTGGCCGACGAGAAGGAACGCGCCGAGCACCTGATGCTGGTGGACCTCTCGCGCAACGACCTCTCCCGCGTGTGCCAAGCCGGCACCGTGGAGGTCACCCAGTTCATGGAGGTGGAGCGCTTCAGCCACATCATGCACCTGGTCTCCAACGTGGTCGGCAAGGCCCGGGAGGACGTCGACGCCTACGATGTGCTCGCCTCCACCTTCCCGGCCGGCACGCTCTCCGGGGCGCCCAAACCCCGGGCGCTGCAGCTGCTCGATGAGTACGAGCCCTACCGCCGCGGGGTGTACGGCGGCGTGGTGGGCTACCTGGACTTCGCCGGGGACATGGACATGGCCATCGCGATCCGCTCCGCGCTGCTCAAGGATCACCGCGCCTACGTCCAGGCTGGCGGCGGCATCGTGAACGATTCGAATTTCGCCGACGAAGCCCTGGAAACCGTCAACAAGGCCGCCGCCCCGCTGCGCGCGGTGTGGGCCGCCGGCTCGATGCGCCCAGCCAATACCGAAACTGGTGGAACCAAGTGAAAAAACATCTCACCGCCCGCAATACCGCACTGCTCGGCATCCTCGGGGCCCTGGCCGGGCTGTGGACTGCCACCCGCACCTGGGTGGTGGTCCAGGTCGAATCCGGCACCGTGCAGGTCCCGGAGATCATCGTCGACGGGTCCACCGCCGCCGCCTCGGTCACCGCGCTCTGCGTGGCGGTGCTCGCCGGGGCGCTTGCGCTGCTGATCGCCGGGAAGATCGCCCGCTACCTGATCGGGCTGATCACCCTCCTGGCCGGCATCGCGGTGATCGCCGCCGGAGTCAATGCGGTCACCAACCCGCAGGCGGCGGCCGCCGGCGCGGTGGCCGAGGCCACCGGGCTGACCAGCGGCGCCGGGCAGTACACCGTTTCGCTCTGGCCTTCGCTGACCGTGGTGGCCGGGGCGATCATCGTGCTGCAGGGAATTTTGGTGCTGATCTATTGCGGCGGGTGGAAGAAGAACTCGAAGTACGACCGGGAGGTCTCCGTGGCCCCCGCGGCCAAGGACGCGCAATCGCGCGGGATCTCCGACTGGGAGCAGCTCTCCAAGGGTGAGGATCCCACCAGCGGCCAGCAATAGGTGATTCGGCCCACCGGGACGCAACGAAGCGCCGTGGAATAGGCCATCATCAAGTCCAAGTGGCAGAATAGTAAGCGAAGTCCATCGCGCCGACCGGTCCGCCGGGGCGGCGCGCAACCTGAAGAGCAAAAGGGAGACATCCAGCAATGTCGCAGAACACCGAGATCGACCCGGTCTACAACGAAGAAATCGGCCACGGCAACTCGATCGCAGCCTGGGCCTGCGTCGGCACCATGATCGTCGGTTCGATCGTCGGCGGCGTCGCCTTCGCGTTCCACAACGCGGCCATCGTCTACGCGGGCGCGGGCATTATGGTGCTCGGCCTGATCGTCGGCTGGATCATGAAGAAGGCCGGCTTCGGCGTGGGCGGTTCGCGCAGCGGAGCAGCACACTAAATTGACTGTTCTTGATGACATCATCGCGGGCGTCCGGGAAGACCTGGGCGCCCGTCGCGCCATCACCAGCCTCGCGCAGGTCAAGGCCGCCGCGGCCGCCATGCCGGAGGCTCGCGATGGCTTCGCGGCCCTCGGCGGCCAGGCCGGTTCCGCCGCGCGCGACACCACGCTGCGGGTGATCTCCGAGGTGAAGCGCAAGTCCCCGTCCAAGGGCGCGCTGGCGCAGATCCCCGAACCTGCGGTGCTCGCCGCTGAGTACGCCGCCGGCGGCGCCTCGGTGATCTCCGTGCTCACCGAACAGCGGCGCTTCGGCGGTTCGCTGGCCGATTTGGACGCGGTCCGCGAGGCGGTCTCGATCCCGCTGCTGCGCAAGGATTTCACCGTCGACGAGTACCAGATCTACGAGGCCCGGGCGCACGGCGCGGACCTCGTGTTGCTCATTGTTGCGGCGCTGGATGATCAAACGCTCTCCGGTTTCCTAGAATTAACCCACAAGCTGGGAATGAACGCACTGGTGGAGACGCACACCGAGGAAGAAATCGCGCGGGCCGTGAAGGCCGGGGCGAAGATCATCGGAGTGAACGTGCGCAACCTGAAGACCCTCGAGGTGGACGTGGACACCTTCGGCGCGTTGGCCCCGTTGCTGCCAAGCGACGCGGTGCTCATTGCCGAGTCGGGTGTCGAATCGGCCGAACAGGTGGAAATCTACGCTGCGGCCGGGGCGGACGCGATCCTCGTCGGAGAGGCGCTGGTCAAGCACGCCGACCCGCAAGCCACCGTCGCGGAGTTCATCGCGGCGGGTACCGCAGCCAAGCCGGCGCGCTAGGCGAACCGGACCCAGATCTTCGGTGCCCGGCCAGGGTCTGCTTCCTGGCCGGGCACCGCTAAAAAATTCAAGAGAAGAGGGAATCGATGAACGCATCGGATGACTCGCTGAAACATGCCAGCGGACCGTACTTTGGGCAGTACGGTGGACGCTGGATGCCCGAATCGCTTATGGCGGCCATGGACGAGCTGAACGAGACTTTCGAGGCGGCCAAGGCCGACCCGGCGTTCATCGAAGAGGTCAAGGAGCTGAACCGCAGCTACTCGGGCCGCCCCTCGCTGCTGACCGAGGCGAAGCGCTTCTCCACCGAAGCCTGCGGCGGGGTGCGCGTGTTCCTCAAGCGCGAGGACCTGAACCACACCGGCAGCCACAAGATCAACAACGTGCTCGGCCAGGCGCTGCTGGCCAAGCGCATGGGCAAGACCCGCATCATCGCGGAGACCGGAGCCGGCCAGCACGGCGTCGCCTCGGCCACCGCCGCGGCCCTGATGGGCCTGGAATGCGTAGTCTACATGGGCGCCGAAGACACCCGCCGGCAGGCGCTGAACGTCGCGCGCATGCAGCTGCTCGGCGCCACGGTGATCCCGGTGACCGTCGGCTCCCAGACCCTGAAGGACGCGATCAACGAGGCGCTGCGCGACTGGGTCGCCAACGTGGGCAATACGCACTACCTGCTGGGCACCGCCGCCGGCGGCGCACCGTTCCCTGCCATGGTGCGCTACTTCCATGAGGTCATCGGCGAGGAAGCCCGCGAGCAGATCATCGCGCAGGCCGGGCGCCTGCCCGATGCGGTCACCGCGTGCATCGGCGGCGGATCGAACGCCATCGGCATCTTCCACGGCTTCCTGGACGACAAGGAGGTGGAGCTCTACGGTTTCGAGGCCGGCGGCGACGGCGTGGACACCGACCGCCACGCGGCGACCATCACGCTGGGCAAGCCCGGGGTGCTGCACGGGGCGAAGAGCTACCTGATGCAGGACGACGATGGGCAGACCATCGAGTCGCACTCGATCTCCGCGGGCCTGGACTACCCGGGCGTCGGCCCGGAGCACGCCTACCTGGCCGACATCGGCCGCGTGCGCTACGAACCGGTCACCGACACCGAGGCCATGGATGCGTTCAAGATCCTGTGCCGCACCGAGGGCATCCTGCCGGCGATCGAATCCGCGCACGCGCTGGCCGGAACCATCCGCCTGGCTGCGCGCAAGCTCGCAGCGGGCGCGGTCCCCGAGGAAACCATCATCATCGCAAACCTGTCCGGCCGTGGGGACAAAGACGTGTCCACCGCCGCGCAATGGTTCGGCATGCTCGATTCCGAGGCCGCCGAGAACACCCCGGAGGGCAAGTAAATGTCGCGTGTCACTAGTGCAGAAAAGATCGCCGCGGCGCGTGCCGAAGGCCGCCCGGCGCTGATCGGCTACCTGCCCGCGGGCTTCCCGGACGTGGAAACCAGCATCGAGGCGGCCGTCGCGCTGGCCGAAAACGGGGTGGATGTCATCGAGATGGGCATCCCCTACTCGGACCCGGTGATGGACGGGCTGGTCATCCAGGAAGCGACCAACCACGCGCTGGCCAATGGCTTCCGCGTCGCGCAGATCTTCGACATCGTGCGCGGAATCACCGAACGCACCGACGCCGCGGTGATGGTGATGACCTACTGGAACCCGGTGCTGCGCCTGGGCGTGGACGAGTTCGCCCGGCGCTTCGCCGAGGCCGGCGGGGCCGGGCTGATCACCCCGGACCTGGTGCCCGATGAGGCCGCCGAATGGCAGGCCGCAAGCGAGAAGTACGACCTGGAACGGGTGTTCCTGATCGCACCGAGCTCCACCGAGGCGCGCGTGAAGCAAACCGTCGCGGCCTCCTCCGGGTTCGTCTACTGCGTTTCGCTGATGGGTGTCACCGGTGCGCGCAGCGAGGTTTCCTCCGCCGCGCAGGCAGTGGTGGACGCCGCCCATGCCGCCGGCGCCGCGAACGCCTGCGTCGGACTCGGCGTTTCGCGCCGCGAACACGTCACCGAGATCGGCGGCTACGCCGACGGGGTCATCGTGGGCACCGCGCTGGTCGCCGCGCTGCGTGACGGGGGAGTGCCCGCCGTGGGCCGCCTCGCCGCGGAGCTGAGCGGACGGGCCTAGGCATGCTCCCGGTCTCCATCCCGTCTCCGCCCGAGGAATTTTCCAAGCTCTCCCTGGGCCCGCTGACCATCCACGCCTACGCGCTGTGCATTTTGCTGGGCATCGTACTGGCGCTGTGGCTCACCGGGCGGCGCATGCGTGCCCGTGGCGGCGACTCGGACATGCTCTGGGACATCGTCATCTGGGCGATCCCTTTCGGCATCGTCGGCGGCCGGCTCTACCATGTGCTGATCACCGACCCGATGTACTACTTCGGGCTCGGCGGGCAGCAATCGCACTTCGCCGAGATCCCGCAGCTGTGGCTGGGCGGACTGGGCATTATGGGTGCGGTCTCGCTGGGCATCGTCGGCGCCTGGATCGGCTGCCGGCGGACCGGGGTGCGGCTCTCGGCCTTCATCGACGCCGTCGCCCCCGGCGTGCTGCTGGCCCAAGCCGTGGGCCGCTGGGGCAACTGGTTCAACCAGGAGCTCTTCGGCGCGCCGACCACCCTGCCCTGGGGACTTGAGATCGACCCGGAGCACTACAATTTCCCAGCCTCGCTGCCCGCCGAGACGCTCTTCCACCCGACCTTCCTCTATGAGTCGCTGTGGAACCTGCTGGGCGTGGTGGTGCTGCTGGCCTTGGATAAGAAGTTCGCGCTGCGCCGCACAGCGTTGTTCTGCTGCTATGTGATTTGGTACGGCATCGGACGGACCTTCACCGAGTCGCTGCGCCTGGACGCGGCGGAGATCATCAGCATCGGCCCGCTGTCCCTGCGCATCCACCAGTGGCTGGCCATCGCCCTTGTCGTCTTCGGCTCCCTGGCGCTGGCCTACGTGCTGGCGAAGCTGCGCCCCGAAGGCAAGGATTCGCTCTTCCTGCCCGGGCGCGAGCCGGCGGCCCGCGCCGCGGCGGCGGGCACCGACGCTCCGTCGAACGGCACGTCGCAGAGCAACTCAGAGCAGCAGATCACGAAGGACGACGAGCACCCGCCGGGCTGATCGCGGAGCTGCATCCGCACCTGAAACGGGGATCGAAGAACACCAGCGCGTGTTTTTTCGGTCCCCGTTTCGGCGTTAACGCAGGACTTTTTTGCCCCTTGGGCGGGCGGTACGCAATCTGCGCGAAACATTTAGAATCGGCACAACCCCGGACGAAACCATGGAAACGGCCAGCGCCGCCGCGAATAAACCTGCTTTTTAGCTGGCGCTGCGCGTGACCGTTTTAACATTTTCGAAACAAAACCGCGCGAAAGCGGGAAACATAGGGGGCGTAAGGTGAATCTACGCACCTCTCCGGGAGTCCACACCCCATGACCCGGGCGAGGCGCAGGAACCACAACGCGGTGGATCCTTCAACCTTCGAAGCAGCGCACCCGCTCGGCCATACCCCGCCGGCGGCGCAGCTGGCCACGAGGTTAAGGCGACCGGTGGCTGACGCACCTTCGAGAATCCCCAAGGTGGGACCCGGTTCGCCTTTTTCCGCCGCATGAACCACGAAAGGCACGCTCATGAGCATGACCGGAGTCCAGTTGAACGCCTCGCCCGGATTTGGCGAGGCCGCCCCCTCGCCCTATACCCGATTCGCGGCAATTCCGCCGGCGCAGGGTCTATACGACCCGAGCGCCGAAAAGGATGCCTGCGGACTGGCGATGATTGCATCGCTGAAGAACCACCCAACTCATGAGATCGTCAGCCACGCGCTGACCGCGCTGCGCCGCCTGGAACACCGCGGGGCCATCGGCGCCGACGAGGGGACCGGCGACGGAGCGGGCATCCTGCTGCACCTGCCCGATGCCTTCCTGCGCGCCGTCACCGAATTCGAGCTGCCCGCCCCCGGGCACTACGCGGTCGGCATGGGCTTCCTCCCCGCGGCGCAGAACGAGCTGGAGTTCGCCAAGGCCGAACTCGAAGAGCTCGCCGCCGAAGAGTCGCTGACCGTGCTCGGCTGGCGCACCGTCCCGGTGAATCCGGAAGTGCTCGGCGCCTCCGCCCGTGCGGTCATGCCGCATATCACCCAATTCTTCGTCGCCTCCAGCGCGGCCTCCGGCGAGCTCGACTCCCGGGCCCTGGACGCGGCGGCCTGGCGCATCCGCCGCCGCGCGCACAATAAGATCGGCGTCTACTTCGCCTCCTTCTCCGCGCAGTCCATCGTCTACAAGGGCATGGTTTCCACCGCGCAGCTCGAGCCGTTCTTCCCGGATCTGTCCGACGAGCGCTTCACCAGCCGCTGCGCCATCGTGCACTCGCGCTTCTCCACGAACACCTTCCCGTCGTGGCCGCTGGCCCAGCCCTTCCGCACCATCGCGCACAACGGCGAAATCAACACCGTCAAGGGCAACCGCAACTGGATGCGCGCCCGCCAGTCGACGCTGGAATCCGAGCTGCTCGGCGAGGTGCCCGAGGAGCTCTTCCCGATCTGCACCCCCGGCGCCTCGGACTCCGCGAGCTTCGACGAGGTCGCGGAGATGCTGATGCTCTCGGGGCGCAAGGTCACCGAGGCGATCATGATGATGATCCCGCAGCCCTGGGAAAACGACACCCAGATGGATGCCGACCTGCGCGCCTTCTACCAGTACCACTCGATGCTCATCGAACCGTGGGACGGTCCGGCGGCGGTCTGCTTCACCGACGGCCAGCTGGCCGGCGCGGTGCTGGACCGCAACGGGCTGCGCCCGGCGCGCTGGTGGGTCACCGACGATGACCTGGTGGTGCTCGCCAGCGAGGTCGGCGTCATCGACATCGCCGAGGAGCATATCGTCTCCAAGGGCCGCGTGGCCCCGGGCAAGATGTTCGCCCTGGACCTGAATGCCGGACGCATCGTGGATGACGCCGAGATCAAGGCCGAGGTCGCCGCCGCGAAGCCGTGGCGCGAATGGGTCGGGACGAATATCAAGTCCCTGGAGGACTTCCCGGACCTGGAGCATGTGCGCCACAATTCGGCCTCCGTGCTGCAGCGCCAGCTGACCTTCGGCTACACCGCCGAGGAGCTGCGCATGCTGCTGGCCCCGATGGCCACCACCGGCGCCGAGCCGCTGGGCGCCATGGGCACCGACAGCCCGATCGCCGCGATCTCGCAGCGCCCGCGGCTGCTCTTCGACTACTTCACGCAGTCCTTCGCCCAGGTCACCAACCCGCCGCTGGATGCGATCCGCGAGGAGCTGGTCACCTCGATGCGCACCTCCATCGGACCCGACGGCAACCTGCTCTCCCTGGACCGCGTGGCGCAGACCCAGATCGATCTGGACTACCCGGTGCTGACCAACGACCAGGTCGCGAAGATCGTGAACCTGCGCGACGCGTCGGGCGCCAAGTACTCGCTGAAGGTCCGCGGGCTCTACCGCCCGGCCGGCGGCGAGTCCGAACTGCGCGCCCGGCTGCAGGAAATCTGCGAAAAGGTCTCCGCGGCGGTGAACCGCGGGGTGCGCTACATCGTGCTCTCGGACCGCGATTCCTCCGCGGCCTGGGCTCCGATCCCATCCCTGCTGCTGACCTCCGCGGTGCACCACCACCTGCTCAAGAGCTCGACCCGCACCCGCGTGTCGCTGATCATCGAGTCCGGCGACGCCCGCGAGGTCCACCACATCGCGCTGCTCATCGGCTACGGCGCCAGCGCCATCAACCCGTACCTCGCGCTGGAAAGCGTCGAGCAGCTGGCCGAGGAAGGGTCGCTGCCGGGCATCACCGGGCAGGCCGCCGCCGCGAATCTGATCAAGTCCCTGGGCAAGGGGGTGCTGAAGATCATGAGCAAGATGGGCATCTCCACGGTGTCCTCCTACTGCGGGGCGCAGACCTTCGAGGCCGTGGGGCTCTCCCAGCGCGTGGTCGACCAGTACTTCACCGGAACCACCACCAAGCTCTCGGGCATCGAGCTGGACGTTGTCGCCGCCGAGGCCGCGGCCCGCCATTCCCGCGCCTATCCGGAGCACTCCGGGGCGAGCCAGCCCAACGAGCTGGAGGTAGGCGGGGAATACCAGTGGCGCCGCGAAGGACCGCCGCACCTGTTCGACCCGCAGACCGTGTTCCGCCTGCAGCACTCCACCCGGACCCGCCGCTACGACGTGTTCAAGGAGTACACCAAGGCCGTCGACGACCAGGCCTCCGAGCTGAAAACCCTGCGCGGGCTGCTGAAGTTCAACACCGAGTCCATCACCCCGATCCCCATCGACGAGGTGGAGCCGGTCAGCTCGATTGTCAAGCGCTTCGCCACCGGGGCGATGAGCTACGGCTCGATCTCCGCCGAGGCGCACGAGACCCTGGCCATCGCGATGAACCGGCTGGGCGGCAAATCCAACACCGGCGAGGGCGGCGAGGATCCCGAGCGGCTGCTCGATCCGGTGCGCCGCAGCGCGGTGAAGCAGATCGCCTCGGGCCGCTTCGGGGTGACCAGCCTGTACCTGACCAACGCGGACGACATCCAGATCAAGATGGCCCAGGGAGCGAAGCCCGGCGAGGGCGGCCAGCTGATGAGCCAGAAGCTCTACCCGTGGATCGCCAAGACCCGGCACTCCACCCCGGGCGTGGGACTCATTTCCCCGCCGCCGCATCACGACATCTACTCGATCGAGGACCTGGCCCAGCTGATCCACGACGCGAAGTGCTCCAACCCGGCCGCCCGCGTGCATGTGAAGCTGGTCTCCGAGTCCGGCATCGGCACCGTCGCAGCCGGTGTGGCCAAGGCGAAGGCCGACGTCGTGCTGATCTCCGGGCATGACGGTGGCACCGGCGCGAGCCCCATGAACTCCCTCAAGCATGCGGGTACCCCGTGGGAGCTCGGCCTGGCCGAGGCGCAGCAGACGCTGATCCTCAACGGGTTGCGCGACCGCGTCACCGTGCAGGTGGACGGCCAGCTGAAAACCGGGCGCGACGTGCTCATCGGCGCCCTGCTCGGCGCCGAGGAATTCGGCTTCGCCACCGCCCCGCTGGTGGTTTCGGGCTGCATCATGATGCGCGTGTGCCACCTGGATACCTGCCCGGTGGGCGTGGCCACGCAGAACCCCGCGCTGCGCGAACGCTTCAGCGGGAAGGCAGAATTCGTGGTGAACTTCTTCGAGTTCATCGCGCAAGAGGTCCGCGAACTGCTCGCCAGCCTGGGTGCGCGCACCCTGGAGGAGGTCATCGGCCGGGTGGAGCTGCTCAGCGGCGCGCAGGCCGGCGCCCACGACAAGGTCCAGTCTCTGGCCCTGGGCGCGATCACCCACGTGCCCGACGTGGAGCCGGCCGCACGCCGCCGCCGGATCGGCCAGGACCACGGTCTTGACAAGCATCTGGACCAGCGGCTCTTGGCCGCCGCCGCGCAGACCCTGGCGGACCGGATCCCGGTGGTGATCGACGCGGACATCGTGAACACCGACCGTTCGGTGGGCACGCTGCTCGGCCACCACGTGACCAAGACCTTCGGGCTCGAGGAACTGGCCGCGGACACCATCCGGGTGAACCTGGCCGGGCGCGCGGGCCAGTCTCTGGGCGCCTTCCTGCCCGCGGGCATCACCCTCGGGCTTTCCGGCGACGCGAACGACTACGTCGGCAAGGGGCTTTCGGGTGGACGGATCGCTATCCACCCGCCGCGCACCACCCTGTCCAGCCCGCAGGACCAGGTGATCGCCGGAAATGTGGTTGGCTACGGCGCGACCAGCGGCGAGATGTTCATCAACGGCATGGTCGGGGAACGGTTCGCGGTGCGCAACTCGGGCGCCACGATCGTCACCGAAGGCATCGGCGAGCACGGCTGCGAGTACATGACCGGCGGCCGGGTGCTGATCCTCGGCGCTACCGGACGCAACTTCGGTGCCGGGATGTCCGGCGGCATGGCCTGGGTGCTGGACTTCGAGGAGAGGAACCTGAATCCGCTGGCCGCCGCGGCCGGCGATCTGCTGGTCCGCGGAATCGACGAGGCCGAGGCGCAGGCGATCCACGCGCTGCTCACCGAGCACATCGCGCTGACCGCCTCGCCGCAGGCGCAGCGCCTGATCCTGGATTGGGAGCAGACGCGTCAGCGCTTGACCAGCATCATCCCGCGCGACTTCGCAGCGGTGGAAAATATTCGTGCCGAAGCGGCAGCAGCCGGAGAGAATCCGGATTCGCCGCAGGTATGGGACAAGATTTTGGAGGTGACCCGTGGCTGATCCACGCGGATTTTTGAAGGTGACCGATCGCGTCACCCAACCTAAGCGCCCGGTGCCGGTGCGCCTGATGGACTACAAGGAGGTCCTTGAGCGCCAGCAGGCCGGCACGCTGCAGCAGCAGGCCTCGCGCTGCATGGACTGCGGCATCCCGTTCTGCCACCAGGGCTGCCCGCTGGGCAACCTGATCCCGGAGTTCAACGACCTGACCTATCGCGGGCGGATGGACGATGCCGCGGCCCGGCTGCTGAGCACCAACAACTTCCCGGAACTGACCGGAAAGCTGTGCCCGGCCCCCTGCGAGGCGGCGTGCGTGCTGAGCATCAACCAGCCCGCGGTCACCATCAAGCAGGTCGAGGCCGAGCTGGCCGAGCACCTGATGGACGCCGGGGACTTCGTCGCGCAGCCACCGGCGCGCCACACCGAGAAGCGCGTGGCCATCGTCGGTTCCGGCCCGGCCGGACTGGCTGCCGCCCAGCAGCTGACCCGGGTGGGCCACACCGTGGCGGTCTACGAGCGCGATGAGCAGATCGGCGGCCTGCTGCGCTTCGGCATCCCGGACTTCAAGCTGGAGAAGCAGGTCATTGACCAGCGGCTGGCCCAGATGCGTGAGGAGGGCACGATCTTCCGCACCGGCATCGAGATCGGCAAGGAGATCAGCTGGGATCAATTGCGTCGCGATTATGACGCGGTGATTGTCGCCACCGGCGCCACCATCCCGCGTGAGCTTCCCATTGAAGGCCACGACCTGGATGGGGTGCACCACGCCATGGAGTTCCTCACCGAGAACAACCGCGTGGTGGCCGGAACGCTGGACGCTGCGCGCATCGATGCGAAGGGCAAGCACGTGATCGTGCTCGGCGGCGGTGACACCGGATCGGACTGCATCGGCACCGCACTGCGCCAGGGAGCCGCCTCGGTGACCACCTTGGCCATCGGGCAGAAGCCGCCGACCGAACGCGCCGACGCCCAGCCGTGGCCGACGATGCCGCTGCTCTTCGAGGTGCAGTCCTCGCATGAGGAGGGTGGCGAACGCAGCTATCTCGCCTCGACCGTGAACTTCGTTTCCGGCGCGGGAACCGAGCAGAATAAGGTGATCGGTGTTACAGTTGCAGAGACAGAATTCGTTGCTGGCAAGCGCCTGCCGAAGCCTGGAACCGAACGCGTTATCAAAGCGGATCTGGTTCTCCTGGCTCTAGGCTTCACCGGTCCGGAACCTTCCGGGCTCGATGAGCAGCTCGGCATCGAATTCGACAACCGGGGCAACGTCGCCCGAGATGGCTACTACATGACGAACTCCGAATCGGTGTTCGCCGCCGGAGATGCCGGTCGGGGGCAGTCGCTGATCGTCTGGGCTATCGCCGAAGGCCGCGCTTGCGCCGCCGGAGTCGATAAGTTCCTGATGGAAACGACGAACCTTCCTGCACCAGTTGCTCCAACAGATAGAGCCATCAGCATCATTTGAGTGGCATAAGCTTTGATGCGGCGAACCCAAACGGGTTCGCCGCATTTTGCCTATGCAAACATGAAAGGCATTTGGCTGACGGTATGAGACGCGCAAAAATTGTGGCAACATGGGGCCCGGCCCTAGCGAGCTATGAAAACACCGTAGCGGTACTTCAAGCGGGCGTAGACGTCGCCCGACTGAACATGAGCCATGGAGACTACTCCATGCATGCTCAATCCTTGGCAAACGTCCGCAACGCGGCGACCGAGGTGGGGCGCGCGGTCGGCATTTTCGCCGATCTGCAGGGACCGAAGATCCGCCTGGGACGTTTTAAGGACGACGCCAAGTACATCTTGGAAGTCGGCGAAGAATTCACCATTACCATCGAGGACATCCAGGGTACGCGCAACCTGTGCTCGACCACCTTCAAGGGCTTGCCAACCGATGTGAAGCCCGGGGACTTCCTGCTGATCAACGACGGCAAGGTGAAGCTCAAAGCCATCGAGGTCACCGACACCGCGGTGCGCTCCGAGGTTGTGGTCGGGGGCGAGGTCTCCAATAACAAGGGCATCAACCTGCCCGGCGTTGCGGTCAATGTGCCTGCGCTGAGCGAAAAGGACGAGGACGATCTGCGCTGGGCCATTCGTGCCGGCGTCGACATGATTGCGTTGTCCTTCGTGCGCAATGCCAGCGATATCGAGCGTGTGCACGAAATCATGGACGAGGAAGGCCGCCGCCTGCCGGTGATCGCCAAGATCGAAAAGCCTCAGGCAGTCGCCGCGCTGGAAGAAATCATCAACGCTTTCGACGCGATCATGGTTGCCCGTGGCGACCTGGGCGTGGAATTGCCGCTGGAAGAGGTTCCGGTCGTGCAGAAGCGTGCGGTGGAGCTCGCGCGCCGCTGGGCCAAGCCGGTCATCGTCGCCACCCAGGTGCTCGAATCGATGATCGAATCGCCGACCCCAACCCGTGCCGAGGCTTCGGACTGCGCCAACGCGGTGCTCGACGGCGCCGACGCGGTGATGCTTTCGGGGGAGACCTCGGTGGGCGCCTACCCGGTGGAGACCGTGGAAACCATGTCGCGCATTATTTCCTCCACCGAGCAGCACGGCCTGGATCGCATTCCACGTCTCGGCTCGCAGCCGAAGACCCGAGGCGGAGCGATTACCCGTGCCGCCGTGGAGATCGCCGATCAGCTCGACGCGAAATACATCGTCGCCTTCACCCAGTCCGGTGACTCCGCTCGACGTCTTTCCCGCCTGCGCCCGAAGCGCCCGGTGCTGGCCTTCACCCCGCTGCAGCAGACCTACAACATCATGACTTTGATGTGGGGAGTGCAGGCACGCCTGGTGGCCTATGCGGATCACACCGACAAGATGACCGCACAGGTCGATGAGCAGCTGCTCAGCGAAGGCCTGGCCCAGATCAATGATCTGGTCTGCATCGCTGCCGGTTCCCCTCCGGGCCAAGCAGGATCGACCAATTCGCTGCGCGTGCATAAGGTCGGAGACCTGGCCGATGCCGGTCAGCTGGTCGACGGCAAGCCAATGCCGACCCGCGAAGTTGTCGGGCCATGGGATCCTGCGAACGTTTCGACGCCCAAGGATCTCTAAGCCGTAGCTTTTAGCCAACAAAAATGAGCCTGCCCGCAAGGTCGTGTCATCGACCCTGCGGGCAGGCTCATTCGCGTTTGGAGCCTATTTTTCTTCGCTGCGAGATGCATCACAGTTGGGTGAATAGTTAAACGAAAAATGTCGCCGGAGAAAGCTCTCACTTTCCCCGACGACATTCATGATGTGCCCAAGGTGGGACTCGAACCCACACATCTTTCGATACCGCATTTTGAGTGCGGCGCGTCTACCGATTCCGCCACTTGGGCGAGCACATTGACGAGTTTACTAGAGGTTTCGTAGATTTCCTAATCGATAACCTCGCGTCATCGCCCTAATAAGAGTACATGCAAGTAGGCTTAGATACGAAACGGGAGCAGCGCGGCTCGCCGCGAAATACATCTTGAATTCTGCCGGCTAACGAGGCAGGTACGCAGACCACTAAGGAAGGCGCCCTATGAGCGAGCTACCAGAAATTACCAAAATCCCTTCCGAAGCGCCCTCCGCGGCGCGACGCGTGCTCGTAGCCGAAGATGAGACGCTGATCCGCCTGGATATCGTTGAGATCCTGCGCTCCGAAGGCTATGACGTGGTGGCCGAGGTCGACAACGGCCAGAGCGCGCTGGAGAAGGCGCGTGAGCTGAAGCCGGATCTGGTGCTGATGGATGTCAAGATGCCGGTGATGGACGGCATTACCGCCGCCGAATCGATCGTCAAGGAGCGCATCGCCCCCGTCGTGCTGCTCACCGCCTTCAGCCAAAAGGAACTGGTGGAGCGGGCGCGCGAAGCCGGCGCCATGGCCTACGTGGTCAAGCCCTTCACCCCGGCCGATCTGACCCCAGCGATTGAAATCGCGATTTCGCGCAACGACGAACTGCGTGCGCTGGAGTCCGAGGTCAGCAACCTAGCCGAGCAGTTCGAGACTCGAAAGCTCGTAGACCGGGCCAAATCCCTGCTCATCACCAAGATGGGGTTGACCGAACCGGAAGCATTCCGCTGGATCCAGAAGACCTCGATGGACCGTCGGCTGAGCATGCGGCAGGTCGCGGACACCGTGATCGATCAGGTTAAATAACCTCCCACCATTGCCTGCGGCGCAGCGAGCCGCGTGAATGTGCGTCAAGCCACCTATGGTTTGGCGCACATTTTCTATGCCCGCAAATGGGCGATCCGGCATGAACGCGGTAATTGCCTACTTGGACACCAAAAGTTCATATGGAATTTGCCTTCTGTATGTTGACTGGCCGGATTGACGTATCTGTTCAGGGGCATAAGATTGAAATTGCGCTTTGAGCCCAATCCCGCACGCCATTATCTTCGCTGGATTTCGCAGCTCTCGGCCCAAGTTCTTTTTCCTTGCCGTTCGACCCTCAGGCTGGTATTCAATGGATTTGACGCTAATCGTCGTCCTAGTCATCGCCTTGGCGTTGTTTTTCGACTTCACCAATGGTTTTCATGACACGGCCAATGCGATGGCCACCCCAATCGCAACCGGAGCAATCACTCCAAAAAAGGCTGTAGCTCTCGCTGCGGTCTTGAACCTCGTCGGCGCGTTCCTCTCTACGGAGGTAGCCAAGACCATTTCTGGCGGCATTATCAACGAAGATCCCACGACCGGCGTGCAGATCATGCCGGAAATGATCTTCGCGGGACTTATGGGCGCGGTGATCTGGAACGTATTCACCTGGATGCTCGGCCTGCCATCAAGCTCCTCCCACGCCCTGTTCGGCGGGCTGGTTGGCGCCGCGATCGTCGGTGCCGGGTTCGGCGCCATCGACTACGGTGTGCTGCTCTCCAAGGTGCTTCTGCCGGCATTGTGCGCCCCGCTGATTGCGGGTATTTCCGCGTACCTCTGCACGAAGCTTGCGTACTCGATCACGAAGCGGCAGAACGGTGCCTCGCCTAAACGTGGCGGCTTCCGCTACGGACAGATCTTCTCTTCCTCGCTTGTGGCGCTGGCGCACGGCACCAATGACGCGCAGAAGACCATGGGTGTTATCACCCTGACTCTGGTCGCTTCGGGGATGCAGAGCGCCGGGACCGGCCCGCACCTTTGGGTCGTTGCTACCTGTGCGGTGGCCATTGCCTTGGGTACCTACACCGGTGGCTGGCGCATTATCCGAACCATGGGTTCGGGGCTGACCGATGTGAAACCCGCGCAGGGCTTCGCCGCCGAGGTTTCGACCGCCTCGGCGATTCTTACCTCATCGCACCTGGGCTTCGCCTTGTCCACCACGCAGGTGGCATCCGGCTCGGTCATCGGTTCCGGCCTGGGACGCAAGGGCGCCGAAGTCCGCTGGGGCACCGCTGGCCGTATTGCCCTGGGGTGGCTGTTCACCCTTCCGGCGGCCGCCATCGTTGGCGGTGCCGCCGCGGCGCTGACCCACATCGGCCCGGTCGGCGTCGGGATCGTCGCCGTGGTCGGCGTGGGAACGCTGCTGCTGTTCTGGTACATGTCCCGCAAGGACCATGTAGGGCACGATACCGCGATGTCCGACATCGATAATTCGGGAGCGGCGGTCAATATCCTTTCGAAGAAGGAGCGTCGCGCCCGCGCCAAGGCCGAAGCAAAGACCGCCCAGAAGCTTGCGCAGGAAGCCATGGACAAGGAAGCGGATATCTCATGATCGACTGGTCAGCTTTTCTCATCGTCGCACTGGTCAGCTGGGTAGCTGCCATGTGCATCGTGGTCGCATACTCCTTCGGCGTTCGCCTGCTGGCGGTGGCCCGCGACGAACACAGCAATACCCAGGCTAATAAGTACGGCGCCTACCTGTGCTTCGGCCTGTGCGGGCTGATCGTGCTCTTCGGCGTGGTGCTCATCGTTCCGCAGCTGAGCGAAGCGATCTTGGGCCTCTAAGCATCCGGCACGCCCGGTGGGCGGCAAAAACTAGATATTGCCTTCGATGGAGGCACCCCTAGACTGGAGCTATGACTAGCTTCAAGTACTACGTGGGTGCCTCCATCGACGGCTTTGTGGCCGATCATTCGGGCGACACGCATTGGCTACGCCCGTTCACCGAGCTGCCCGGCTACCAGGCCGACCTCCGCGAGTTCTTCGACAGCATCGGCGCGGTGGTCATCGGCGGCAAAACCTACGACACGATCGTGCGGGATATCGGCGAAGGGCGCCTGCAATGGCCATTCGGCGCGAAGCCGGTGTGGATCTTCACCCACCACGAGCTTCCCTCGTTGCCGGACACGGACCTGACCTTCATCCGCGGTGAAATCAGCTTCTGGAGCCGCGACATTGCCAAAAGCGCCGGCGCCGGGGATGTCTGGCTCGTTGGCGGTGCGGATCTGGCCGGCGGCTTCATCGAGGCCGGAATGCTCGACGAACTCACCGTGGTGACGGTGCCGGTGTTCCTCGGCGGCGGGGTGAACATTTTCGGCCGCGACACCAACGCGCAGCTATCCGGGCTGAGAATCCGTGAACTCGGCGACGATATCTTCGCCTCAAGCTACGCCGTCTCCTAGCTCTCGGCTAGCCCTCGATGGGCAGGAGCATATTGGTGATCCGGGCCGTGGCCACGCGTTGGCCTGCCTCGTTGGTGATGACGATCTCATGGGTGGTGATGCGCCGGCCCAAGTGCAGCGGCGTGCACACGGCGCTGACCAGCCCCTGGCGCGCGGCCTTGTGGTGGGTGACATTCAGGTCGACTCCTACCGGGTTTGCCTTGCCCTGCGCGTGCAGGGCCGCAGCCATCGAGCCCAAGGTCTCGGCCAGCGCGGCAGACGCCCCACCATGCAGGATGCCTACCACCTGAGCGTTTCCTGCTACCGGCATGGTCGCGCAGACTCGGTCGGCGCCAAACTCGGTGAAGTGGATATCAAGCTTTTCGACCAGCGTGCCCACCCCGTGCCCGTGGAGAAAAGGCCACATCGCCTGCGGGACACCATGCCTGGTCAATTGCTGGGCAAAGGGGTGTGCTGAAGATTGCTCGTCGTGAGAAGTGAAATTGTCGCTCATGGCAACTAGGCTTTCAGGTGTGAGCGAAACTACCAAAACGACATTCACGTCGGACAAGAAACTTCTGATCATCGACGGACACTCGATGGCCTTCCGCGCGTTCTATGCGCTGCCAGCCGAAAACTTTGCGACAAGCACCGGCCAGCACACCAATGCCGTCCACGGATTCGTCTCCATGCTGTTGACGATGATCCGCCAGCAGAAGCCTACGCACGTTGCGGTGGCCTTCGACCTGGACACCCCAACGTTCCGTTCCCTGGAATACACCGAATACAAGGGCGGACGAAATAAGACTCCGGAAGAATTCTATGGCCAGATCGACCTGATTCAAGAGGTCATGAAGGCGATGAACATTCCCAGCATCACCCTTGAAAGCTTTGAGGCCGACGACATCTTGGCCACCCTGGCAACCCAGGGCGAAGAACAGGGCTTCGAAGTTCTTGTCGTCTCCGGCGACCGCGATGCCTTCCAGCTGATCACCGACAAGACCATGGTGCTTTACCCGAAGAAGGGGATCAGCGATATCCCGCCGATGGATGCCGAAGCGGTAGAGACCAAGTACTTCGTGCGCCCCGAGCGCTACTCGGACTTGGCCGCGCTGGTGGGGGAGACCGCCGACAACCTGCCGGGCGTGCCCGGGGTGGGGCCGAAGACCGCCGCGAAATGGCTGAACCTCTACGGCGACCTCAACGGCATCCTGGAAAACGCCGACGCGATCAAGGGCAAGGTCGGCGAGAGCCTGCGCGCCCACCTGGACAATGTCACCCGCAACCGGCGGCTGAACCAGTTGCGCCACGATCTGGAACTGCCGGTGAGCCTGGACGAGGCCGAACTGGTCGCGCCGAACCGCGACGAGATCGAAAACCTCTTTGACGCCCTGGAATTCAACACCCTGCGCAAGCGGCTCTTCGATCTCTTTGCCGCGCAGGAGGATGAAGAACAGCCCGAAGCGGCGGCGTTCGAGCGGCTTGAAGCGCAGGATGCGAAGGCGCTGGGCGAATTCATCGCCCAAGGCCAGGGGGCGCCGATTGCGGTGCAAGTGGCGGTGGCCGCCGGCGAAGCCGTCGGGGTGGCGCTGTTCCGTGAGGGCAAGGCGCTCTGGCTGGAGCTGTCCAGCCTGGGCGAAGACAGCGAGAAGGTGCTTGCCGACTTCCTGGCGGACGCGCAGGCGCCGAAGATCTTCCACGACGCGAAACTCGCCATGCATCGGCTTTACGAGCGTGGTTTCCGTGTTTCCGGCCTGGGCGATGACACGTTGATCAGCGCCTACCTGATCCAGCCGGACCGGCGCAGCCACGAGCTGGTGGATCTGGTGCAGTACCACCTGAAGTACACGGTGCCGGTGCTCAAGCCGGCGAAGAAGGGCGAACTGGATCTGGGCCTCACCGCGGACCTGGCCGAGCCGACGCTGGCCCAGGCGCAGGCGGTTTTTGATCTGTCCGCGTTCCTGGCCACCAAGCTCGCCGAAAAGCATGCCGCGGAGCTGGCCAAGGACATGGAGCTGCCGCTGATCGACGTGCTCTTCGGGATGGAGCGTGCGGGCATTGCGGTGAGCCGCGAACGCCTGGACGAGCTGCACGCGCACTTCACCTCGCAGGTGGACCAGGCCACCAAGGAGGCCTACGACGCCATCGGGCACGAGGTGAACCTCTCCAGCCCGAAGCAGCTGCAGGTGGTGCTCTTCGAAGAGCTTGACCTGCCGAAAACGAAGAAGATCAAAACCGGTTTCACCACCGATGCCGAATCCCTGCAGGATCTGCTGGTCAAGACCCAGCACCCGTTCCTGGTGGCGCTGATGGCGTACCGCGAGGCGATCAAGCTGCGCCAGACCGTTGAGGGGCTGCTCAAATCGATCGGCGACGATGGCCGGATCCACACCACCTATGCGCAGACGGTGGCCGCGACCGGACGCTTGTCCAGCCTGAACCCGAACCTGCAGAACATCCCGATCCGCTCCGAAGAGGGCCGGCGCATCCGCGACGTGTTCGTCGTCGGCGAGGGATACGAAACCCTGCTGACCGTGGACTACTCGCAGATCGAAATGCGTATCATGGCGCACCTGTCCGGCGACGAGGGCCTGATCGAGGCCTACCAGAGCGGCGAGGACCTGCACCGGTTCGTCGGTTCGCATGTCTTCGACGTGGCCCCCGAAGAGGTCACCAGCGAGATGCGTTCGAAGGTGAAGGCGATGAGCTACGGCCTGGCCTACGGGCTGAGCTCCTTCGGGCTGTCCAAGCAGCTGAAGATCTCCGTCGACGAGGCGCGCACGCTGATGAAGGACTACTTCGCACGCTTTGGCGCGGTGCGCACCTATCTGCGTTCCGTCGTCGACCAGGCGCGCAAGGACGGCTACACCGAAACGATCTTCGGCCGCCGGCGCTACCTGCCGGAGCTCAACAGCTCCGATCGCAGGCTGCGCGATATCGCCGAACGCGCGGCGCTGAACGCGCCGATCCAGGGATCCGCCGCGGATCTGCTGAAGGTCGCGATGCTGAACATTGCCAAGCTGCTGGCCGAGGGGAAGTACAAATCCCGGATGCTTTTGCAGGTGCACGATGAGCTGGTGCTGGAAATAGCCGCCGGTGAACTCGACGCGGTGCAGGAACTGGTGACGGGCGAGATGAGCCGGGCCGCCGAGCTGAAGGTCCCCTTGGACGTCCAGCCGGGCATCGGCAAGTCCTGGCATGAGGCCGAGCACTAGGAGCCCTGCTCCCGAAGCGAAGCAAACACCGAGGGGCAGGGGCATCTGATGGTGCACCTGCCCCTCGGTGCGAACCACTGTGCATGATGGAAGAGACGAACATGGAACAGCGCTCGCGCCGCTGGGCTTTGAAGGCCGGAGCCTTGGGCTTCGGGGCAGCCGCAGCGGGGCTGCTTAGCAGCTGCGCTGCACAGGTGCCCAAGGGTGCGTCGGAATCGATGGCTGCATCCTCGCCTGCTTCGACAACCAGTACCCCTGCAACCAACGCGCCCTCGTCCGTTGCCAGCCCCGCGCAGCAGTACCCCACGCGCGCGCAGATCATCGAGCAATTCAAGAATGCTCCGGCAGGCGAGTTCGGTTTGGAGGCCAAGGGGATCGAACTGGCGATGCCCACCGGGAAAAATAGGGTGGCGCTGACCTTTGACGCCTGCGGGGGAGCGCATGGTTCGGCTATCGACCATGCGCTGATCGATGCCTTGCGCGAGCGCGAGGTGCCCGCAACATTGTTCGTCAACCAGCGATGGGCCAGGAGCAACGGCAGATACTTGGCGCAGCTGGTAGACGATCCATTGTTTGAAATCGCAAATCATGGAACCTCGCATGTTCCATTGACCATAGATGGGCAAGCGGCCTACGGAATTTCCGGAACTCGTTCGGTGGGCGAAGCCTACGACGAGGTCATGGGCAACCAGCGGTATCTGAACGATGAGTTCGGGGTGGCGGCGCGGTTTTTCCGATCGGGCACCGCGCATATGGATGAGGTCTCAGCGGCGCTGTGCCGCCAGCTGGGACTGATCCCGATGAACTTCACGGTGAATCTGGATGCGGGCGCGACCTTCCCGGCAGCAACGGTGGCCGCACAATTTCAGTTGCTGAAGGACGGCGGCGTGGGGATCGGGCATTTCAACCAACCGGCGTCAGGCACGGCCCGGGGGATCGCTCGCGGACTGGCTGGTGCCCTCCAGGACGGACTGGAGTTCGTTAAGCTCTCCGAAGCCTGGTGAACCCCTTGCGCCGCACCGGCGCTAGCATAGACTGTGATCAGCCACATATTTCCTGCCGAGGAGCACGATGGAATTAGCAAGCAAGCCGAAGCTGGAAACCCGGACCTACCAGGCCACCGTCCGCAGCCCCGAGCTCGATGAATCGATCAAGCTGTTCCACCAGGCCACCGGGATCGGCTTCTATGAGCAGCTGCCCGAAGAGAACCAGTGGTCGAACTACCTGGATCTGACCTACGCGCTGAAAATGCGCTTTTCACTGGTGTTCGATCCAGCTGCCGAGCCGCACTCGCGACATGCCGCGCACCCGGTGCACACCTATGGCGCGTTCCCAGGGCTGCTCAATGCCGGCGGCCAGGCGCCCGTTGCAGCGCACAAGATTACTGCGGTCACGGTCGCTCCGAGCTATCGGCGGCGCGGAATCCTGTCGAGGCAGATCACTGCCGACCTGGCTTATGCCCAGCAGGCGGGATTCCCGATTGCGGCGTTGACCGCGTCGGAGGCGACCATTTACGGGCGGTACGGCTTCGAGCCAGCCACCTACCAAAGCCGATTCACGCTCAAGTGCGCCCACGGGGTCAAGCTGCGGGTGCAGGTGCCTGGACAGGTGATCGACATCGATCCGAAGCAGTTCGGAGCCGAGTATGCTGCGCTGGCCGTGCGTGCGCTGGAGCAAACCTTCGGTTCCGTGGACAGCACCGAGTACGACAACGGCTTCGCCCTGGGACGCTGGGACACTTGGGAGACCTTGGATAAGCCGAAGAACCTGCGCTTCGCCGCTTATTACGACGGCGCCGGCCAGCTCGGTGGTTTCGCCGCCTACAAGTTCGGCGGATGGGATGAGCCCAAGGCAAAGCTGGTCGTGCAAAAGCTGGTGGCCACGAGCGACGCCGCCCGCTTCAAGCTCTTCGAGTACCTGGGCAACCATGACCTGGTCGAGGAAGTGCACGGCCAAGGCCCTGTGGCGGATCCACTGCGCAATGTACTGGATAACGTGCGGGACTACCAGGTGCGTTCGATCGATGATGTGCTGTGGCTTCGGGTGCTTGACGTTGCCGCTGCCTTCGAAGCCCGCGGCTACAAGCGTGACGGCCGTCTGCTGTTGTGCGTGAATGATCCGATGAACCTGATCTCCGGAACCTACCTGTTCGACGTGTCCGATTCCCGCGCCACGGTGAGCCGAATCGAGGAAGGGCAGGCCGAATCCGATCTGCCGCGGGTGGCGCTGTCGGAGCGGGATCTGGCTGGACTGTATCTGGGCACGGTTCAGCTGGACCTCCTGCTTGCGTCAGGACGCGCTGAACTGGAAGGCGGAGGAACAGCAGGGCCGTGGCTGGACTTATTCAGCACGGCTTGCGAGGGATTCACTCCGCACGGTTTCTAGTGGGACGGGTCGCATTAACCGGCAGATATGACGAAGTTCACAAAACGCTTGCGAGGATGTTGGCGGGTTACGCTTTGACCCGCCGTGTGCTAGGCGCGTAGACTTGAACAGCGTGCCATGGCTTTGTCGTGTCCGCATTCATGTTCTACCCCCTTCGAAATTCCGGGACTTCCGGGGTTTCGACTGATCAAATCTATCCACATCGGAGTCCCTACTACATGACCATCACCTCGAACGAGAACAGCAGCGCACCAGTTGTCGCAATTAACGACATCGGATCCGCTGAGGACTTCTTGGCCGCAGTCGATGCCACCATCAAGTACTTCAACGATGGTGACCTCGTCGAAGGCACCGTCGTCAAGGTTGACCACGACGAAGTTCTGCTCGATATCGGTTACAAGACCGAAGGTGTCATCCCTTCCCGCGAGCTTTCCATCAAGCACGACGTTGACCCAGGTGAAGTTGTCACCGTTGGCGACAGCGTCGAAGCCTTGGTCCTGACCAAGGAAGACAAGGAAGGCCGTCTGATCTTGTCCAAGAAGCGCGCTCAGTACGAGCGTGCCTGGGGCGACATCGAGAAGATCAAGGAAGAAGACGGCGTCGTTACCGGTACCGTCATCGAGGTTGTCAAGGGTGGCCTCATCCTGGACATCGGCCTGCGTGGCTTCTTGCCAGCATCGCTCGTCGAGATGCGCCGTGTGCGCGACCTGGCTCCGTACATCGGCCAGGAAATCGAAGCCAAGATCATCGAGCTGGACAAGAACCGCAACAACGTTGTGCTTTCCCGCCGTGCATGGCTCGAGCAGACCCAGTCCGAGGTCCGCTCGACCTTCCTCAACAAGCTGGAAAAGGGCCAGGTTCGTCCGGGCGTCGTTTCCTCCATCGTCAACTTCGGTGCATTCGTGGACCTTGGCGGCGTAGACGGCCTCGTCCACGTTTCCGAGCTGTCCTGGAAGCACATCGACCACCCATCCGAGGTTGTCGAAGTTGGCCAGGAAGTCACCGTCGAGGTTCTCGAAGTCGATCTGGACCGCGAGCGCGTCTCGCTGTCGCTGAAGGCTACCCAGGAAGATCCTTGGCAGACCTTCGCCCGCACTCACGCGCTGGGCCAGGTTGTACCAGGTAAGGTCACCAAGCTGGTTCCATTCGGTGCGTTCGTTCGCGTCGAAGACGGCATCGAAGGCCTTGTCCACATCTCCGAGCTTGCAGTGCGCCACGTTGAACTGGCCGAGCAGGTTGTCTCCGTGGGCGACGAGCTGTTCGTCAAGGTCATCGACATCGACCTGGAGCGCCGCCGCATCTCGCTGTCGCTCAAGCAGGCTAACGAAGGCGTGGACCCAGAGGGTACCGAATTCGATCCAGCTCTGTACGGCATGGCCGCAGAGTACGACGAAGAGGGCAACTACAAGTACCCAGAGGGCTTCGACCCAGAGTCGAACGAATGGCTCGAGGGCTTCGACACCCAGCGCGCCGCTTGGGAGGCGCAGTACGCTGCCGCTCAGGAGCGTTGGGAAGCTCACAAGAAGCAGGTTGTTGCCGCAATCGCTGCCGACGCAGAAGCAGAGCCTGCTGCTGCCGGCGAAACTGCCGCAGCTGCTGCTCCAGCATCGTACTCCTCGGAGGCTCCAGCCACCGATGCAGGCACCCTGGCTTCGGACGAAGCACTGGCTGCCCTGCGCGAGAAGCTGACCGGCAACTAATTTCTGTTGCTGCGCTGAGCTTAGCGTCTAGCTAGGCAAGTACTGAGAGGAAAGGTCCAACCCGCTCCGGGTTGGGCCTTTCCTTCATTTAACTGCTCTTTTCCAGATACAGTTCATCCAGGCTGCGTAGGGGGCGTATTGAAGATCAACCCAAAGGTGGAGTGCAAGCATAAAGTCCGGCCTATAGACTAAATCATTGTTAGCGGGTAGTCGAGGCCGGTGAGGATAAGCAATGGCTCAGTTGAAGGCGAGATACGCCTCGGAGGGAGTGCGGGCGGCGCAAAGCAAGCCTGTGCCGTTCTACTCGGTGACCGAGGAAGAGTGGCGCAGCATCCCGCGCGACATCCCCAATGTGATCGTCCTGCTCGCGAGCTGGCTGCCGCTGATCGCGTTGAACGTTTACCTGTTCCGCTTCGCCTACCGCGATCGGGAAGAGCTCGAACTGGGCGGACTGCTGACCTTCTCGGTGATCGCCGCATGCGTTGCGGTGATGTGGGCCGCCTGCCGGATCGCGCCCTGGTTGGCTTTGACGGCGACGGCCGCGCTGTATCTGATCCTGCAGCCGGTGGGTGTGCCGCAGCTGGTGCTGCTGGGCAGCGGCGCCTTCTTCGGGCTGCTGGCGCTGACGGGACTGTTCAATCAGCTGCGCTTTATCGCCAGGTTGCGTCGTTGGCGTGCTCTTTCAACCTCCACGGTCGATATTCCGCCCGAGCAGCGCTCGCGGTTGCACGCTTACCGGCAATTGCCGAAAACGTTGTGGTATCTGGCGCTGGGCTCGATGATCTACCCCTTGCTGAAGCTGGTCTGGCAGTTTTTCACCGATGCGAAGCAGGTGGTCAACGCGCTGGATCGGGATCGCATCGACTCCCTGGTCATCGGAGTCATGGCATTGGCTCTGTGCCTGGTCGTGGTGCTCGTGCGGTTCATCGAACAACGGCTGGCCGGGCACCTTGCACTGGAGATCCCGCTGGCCCGGGGATATGGACCGCTGAGTTTCACCGCGGTGGGCAAGGTGGTGCCGACCGAGCCGCCGTCCGGGGGCGGATGCGATTGCACGGATCCGGGCCGGGAGCCCAAGACGCTGGAATACGGGCAATTCGCCGAATGCCTCGATAACTGCCGGGTGCATGGGATCGCGGCGGTTAATAACTTGAGCCCCGCCGAATTCTTGCGCGTGGCCGATCAGCCATGGGTCTGGGGCGAGCATGTCAGCGACCGTCTGGTGCGGCGCGGGGACCGGATGGTGATCGCCGGGCTCAGCGGCTGGGACTCGATGCCGGTGCGTTTGGAGGTGCGTACGGTGTTCGGCCAGGGCCGCCAAGCGGCCGCGAACTACCTGCCGCGCCGGGCCGCGGAACCGCGCAAACGCCAGGCGCGTGGACTGCATTGGCGCGATGGAGCGGATAACACCATGCAGGTCGAACAGTTTGACCCGGCCGCACTGCCGGAGTTCGAGCGGATCTCCTTGGCTGGCGCCGGGATCGATGGCTATGCGGTGCGGGTGCGCAGCAAGCGGCCGTTTATCTGCGAACACCCGGTAGGCTAGGCCGCGCGGCGGGCATTGATGCTGTTGCGTTGCGGAGTCTGCGTCGGATCGACGAATTTGGGCAGGATGACCTGCGGGACGCCGCCGTTGGAGGCAACCTTCAGCACTCCGGCATGCACGTCGTGATGATGCCCGGTGCACAGGCAGCAGCCTAGGTACACCGCGGTGGGTCCGCCGTTTGACCACCACCAGATGTGGTGGAGTTCGCAGTGCTCGGGCGGCACGGTGCAACCGGGCACAATGCAGCCACGGTCTCTGGCTTTGATCGCCCGGCGCATGTACTTGGGGAAGTTTCGTTGTTCGCGGCCGATGTCCAGGATTTCGCCGCGGCCGCCGAGCACCAGGGGAATGATCTTCGCTTTGGCCAGGGCCTGTCTTAGGTCGGTGGGCCGCATTTCAAAGCCGCTGTCGGTCACCCCGTGGGTTTTGGCCAATCCGGTCAGCTCCGCCAAGGTCAGATGGACCATGATGGTGGGCTGAACCACCGGGATCTCGGGGTCCGCCGGGGCGAGCGCCTCGCCGGGTGTGCCCGCGGAGGGCTTCTGCGCGGTGCGGGCGGTCAGCAGCCGGCTGAGCTTCTTGCTATTGACCGTCAACAGGTTCATCAGCCCCTGCAGTCGGCGCCGGGCGACCGTCGCCTCCACCAGCGGGTTCCAGGTGCTCGCCGCGGCCTGTTCGTCGGAGACGAAATCCGGGTGCTCCGGGATGGCGCCCGGTGCGTGGGCCGATTCGACTTGGCGGCTGGCGGCGCCGGCCTCGGTGCGCGGATTGTCCGCCTGCGAAAGCAGCGATTCGAAGGCAGCGGCGTCCAAGGCGGAGAGCCGGACCTGGTAGACGATGAGCCCATCCTTTTCACCCTGGCGGTAGATTCCGGCAGCCGACTCCGGCTCGAGCTCGGCAGCGGTGGCCTTGGCGGATTTGATCAGCTGGTTCAACTTCTTGGACCGGGTTTTCGGTTCCGGCTCCTCCAGCAGTTCCACGGCGGCTTCTTCGACCAGCTGCCCGCTGGCATCCTGCGCACAGGCCGTGCCGGGTGCGTCGAATTCTCCCGGAACCGGTTCGAGCTTATGCAGCCGGCGGGCGGCGCTCAGCGTTTCGCGCGGGTCGGCGCCGCGGGTGGCGAAGCGTTGGGCGAGGCGGGGGAATTGCGCCGGGCAGCGGTTTCCCTGCTGGTCGAATTGGCAGATGACCAGGTGCGCGTCCTCCACCCGGCGGCGGGCCTCGAAAATGTCGAGGTTCAGCCAGGCGGCGAGGAGTTCCGTCGCGCCCTTGTAGCTGGGGCGGGACTCGGCGAAGGCCGGGGCTGTGGCGTAGTCGGTGGCCTGCGCGCGCAGCGCGTCGAGGGTGGCGATGTCCAAGCGGTGCGCGCCGCTGGCTTCAACCAGGTGGGCGCAGTGGGTTTGGGTGCGGACCGCCTCATGGGCCAGCCGTTCGGTGTGCGTGCTCAGGGCCAGCGCGGCCCGCGGGTCGGTGAGCGTGGTGCTGGCGGTGCGCAGGGCGGGCAGGATGCTGGCGGCGAGCGAGGACAGGGCCAGCAGCTCGGGGGTGGAAAGTTCCCCCGAGCCGGCCAGCTGCGCTTGCAGATCCGCGACGGTCTGCTCGATCCTCGTACTCATGGCTCCAGTGTGCCCGGGGCGCGGCCCGAAGCGCGCGGCCGGGTTCCGGGGTGTGGATAAGGTCAGCGGCGGCGAACGGAGCGGGTGACGGTGAAGGTGGAGTTGCGGGCGAGCTGTTCGGTGGGGCCGATGCGCCGGGCGAGCTCGCCGCGGTAGCGCAGGTGCGAGTTGAAGACGCAGAGCAGGATCCCGCCCTCGGCCAGGACGCGGGCCGCCTCGTCGATCAATTTCAGCGCGATGCCGGCGTGGACCGTGTTCCCGATGTGGAAGGGCGGGTTGAGCGTGACCAGCGTGGCGCTGGCCGCGGGGTGCCGGGCCAGGCCGTCGTCCTGCACGGCGCTGATCCGTCCTTCGAGCCCATTGGCGGCGGCCGAAAGCCGGGTGGAGGCGACCGCCGAGGCCGAATGATCCGAGGCGTCCACGCGCAGCGCGCGGTGGGTGAGCGCGGCGTAGACTCCGATGGAGCCGTTGCCGCAGGCCAGATCGAGCAGCGTGGCATGGTCGGAGAGCTCCGGCAGGTTTTCCAGCAGCAGCCGGGTGCCCGGGTCCAGGCGTTGCGCGCCGAAGGTGGCCGCCCCGGCGCGCAGCGTGAATTCGGTCCCGTTCACCGAATGCGTGGCCGCGAGCGGGTAGGCGCCCGACGGTGCCCCGGGCAAGGGGGTGTGCACGGTGAGCACGCGGGCCTTCTGCCGGGCGTGCGAGACCTCCAGGGCGGCAAAGCGCTTGGCCAGCAGCTCGTTCATCGTGCGGTTCATATGCTTGAGCATGCCGCCGGCGTGCACGATGGTGTGCGCGTCGCACTGCGCGGCGATGGCGGCGGCCTGCTCGTCAAGCACATCCAGCCCGCGCGGCAGGCAGAGCAGCACCAGGGTCGCGCCGCGGGCGACCTCATCGAGCGCGCGGAATTCCAGGCGGTCCGCCCAGTCCGGGGCCAGCCGCTGCAGGTTCGCGCTGATCGCCCGCGCGGAGGTCAGCGAGTCGGTGTGCACCTGCACCCGGCTTGCGCCGGAGGCCAGCGCCCCGAGGGCCAGCGCGCCGTAATGGTCCCCGATCACGGCCACCGTCTCCGGCCAGTGCGTGACGGTGTCCAGGATCAGCCGGTCCGCGGCATCGGCGGCGAAGAGGTTCTCCGCCTCGATATCGGGCCAGCGGCGCAGCTGCGCCAGGAGTTCGCGGCTCATAGGTCCACCCATCTGGTGTCGATCGGGCGCAGCATTCCGGCGCCGGAGGTCAGTGTGGCGATGGCGGTGCGCAGCGCCTGGGCGTCACCGGGCTCGTCGTTGATGCCGATGCGCAGCACCGCGTCGGTCTCCCGCCAGAGCGTGTCGCCCAGCTGGTAGCCGGCGGAGCGCAGCTCGTTCTCCCAGCGGGCGGCCAGCGCATGCGCGGCGGGCAGCTCGAAGAGGCGCAGCCGTTGGCGGGTGCGCAGGGCCGCGTGGTTCAGCGCCTGGGAGACCGAGTCGGAATAGGCGCGGACCAGGCCGCCGGCGCCGAGCTTGATGCCGCCGAAGTAGCGCACGCAGACGGCGAGGACATCGGAGAGGTCAGCGCCCTGCCCGGTATCGCGTTTGGCCAGCGCCTCGAGCATCGGGATTCCGGCGGTGCCCGAGGGCTCCCCGTCATCGTTCGAACGCTGGGTCATCCGATCCGGGCCGATGATGAACGCGCTGCAGTGGTGGCGGGCGTCGAAATGGGTTTTGCGCAGCGCCGCGAGATGCGTCCGGGCGGCGGCCTCGGATTCGACGCGGAAGAGGTAGGTGATGAAGCGCGAACGCTTGATCTCGACCTCGTGCACGCTGTCGCCGCCGAGCGTGGTGTAGCGGGTGGCGGCCGAGTCGTTGGTGTTCATCGTACTTAGTTTATAGGGTGGTAGGCATGATCCATGTGGGACTGACCGGCGGCGTGGCTTCCGGCAAATCGGCAGTGGCGGCGCGCCTGGTCGAACTCGGCGCGGTGCTGATCGACGCGGACAAGCTCGCGCGGGAGGTTGTTGCGCCCGGAACCCCGGGCCTGGAGGCGATCCGGGAGGCCTTCGGGGACGCGGTCTTCGCCGCCGACGGGACGCTGGACCGTGCGGCGCTCGGTGCGCTGGTCTTCGGCGACGAGGCCCAGCGGCGCAAGCTCAACGCCATCGTGCACCCGCTGGTGCGCGCCCGGGCGCAGGAGCTGCGGGCGGCCGCGGGGCAGCAGGCGATCGTGGTGGAGGACATTCCGCTGCTCGCCGAATCCGGGCAGGCACAGGATTTCGACACCGTCATCGTTGTGCAGGCCCCCCGCGCGGAGCGGATCCGCCGGATGGTCGAGGACCGCGGGTGGAGCGAGGCGGAGGCCGAATCCCGGATGGCCGCCCAGGCCAGTGACGCGCAGCGCGCGGCGATCGCCGACCATCTGCTGCATAATGAGGGGACACTCGAAGAGCTCCGCGCCCGGGTGACCGAACTATTTGAGAAGGAACTGCGCCGCTGATGCTGAAAATTTCGAAGTGGACGATGCTGGCGAGCTTCGCCCTCGCGCTGGTGCTCTGGCTGGGCTTCGGAGGCCGGGCGGAATACGTCGGATCTGCGGGCCCCTACTCGCCGGTGGTGTACCTCTCCGGCTGGATCGCCCTGCTCGGGCTGATCGCCGCCACCACGCTGACCGTCGGGTTCTTCGGCGCGCAGATCCGCCGGACCGCGGCGCGCAATGCGGTGCGCACCGGCACCCGGCTGGGCCGCGGCAAGTAATTTCGCGATCGGCATGCCCCCGAGCGTAGGCGAGTGCCGGTGCGCCTCGTTATGCTGGAGGCATGAGCCTTGCACAGCCGATCAAGCGCGTCGTCGCCCCCTTCGAAGTCGTCAGCGAATACACCCCCGCCGGTGATCAGCCCACCGCCATCGCGGAGCTGACCCAAAGGCTCAACGGCGGCGAGAAGGACATTGTGCTGCTCGGCGCCACCGGTACCGGCAAGTCGGCGACCACCGCCTGGCTGGTCGAACAGGTGCAGCGCCCCACCCTGGTGCTGGTGCAGAACAAGACGCTCGCCGCGCAGCTGGCCAACGAGTTCCGCGAGCTGATGCCGAATAACGCGATCGAGTACTTCGTCTCCTACTACGACTACTACCAGCCCGAAGCCTATGTCGCGCAGACCGATACCTTCATCGAAAAGGACTCCTCGGTCAACGAGGAGGTCGAGCGCTTGCGGCACTCGGCGACCAACTCGCTGCTCACCCGCCGGGACGTGATCGTGGTGGCCACGGTGTCCTGCATCTACGGCCTGGGCACCCCGGAGGAGTACGTGGAGGGCATGGTCACGGTGCGCCGCGGCGAGGAGCTGAACCGCGACGCGATGCTGCGCCAGTTTGTGGCCATGCAGTACACCCGCAATGACATGGACTTCCACCGCGGCACCTTCCGGGTGCGCGGGGATACCGTGGAGATCATCCCGATGTACGAGGAGCAGGCGCTGCGCATCGAGTTCTTCGGCGACGAGGTGGAAGCGATCTACACGCTGCACCCGGTGACCGGGGAGGTCATCCGCGAGGAAACCGAAATGTACATCTTCCCGGCCAGCCACTATGTCGCCGGCGCCGAGCGCATGCACAAGGCGATCAAGACCATCGAGGACGAGCTGGCGGCGCGGCTGAAGGAGCTGGAGTCGCAGAATAAGCTCGTCGAGGCCCAGCGGCTGCGCATGCGCACCACCTATGACCTGGAAATGATGGAGCAGATGGGCTTCTGCAACGGCATCGAGAACTATTCGCGGCATATCGACGGCCGCGAGTCGGGCAGCGCCCCGCACTGCCTGATCGACTATTTCCCCGATGACTTCCTGCTGGTGATCGACGAGTCGCATGTGACGGTGCCGCAGATCGGCGCCATGTACGAGGGGGATATGTCGCGCAAGCGCAACCTGGTGGAACACGGCTTCCGGCTTCCCTCGGCCATGGACAACCGCCCGCTGAAGTGGGATGAATTCCTCGAGCGCGTCGGGCAGACCGTGTATCTTTCGGCGACCCCGGGCAAGTACGAGCTGGGCAAGGCCGATGGCTTCGTGGAGCAGATCATCCGTCCCACCGGGCTGATCGACCCGGAGATCATCGTCAAGCCCACCAAGGGGCAGATCGATGACCTGCTCGACGAGATCCGCGTGCGCGTGGCCCGCAATGAGCGCGTGCTGGTGACCACGCTGACCAAGCGGATGGCCGAGGACCTGACCGACTACCTCACCGAGCACCAGATCCGCGTTCAGTACCTGCACTCGGATGTGGATACGATCCGCCGCGTGGAGCTGCTGCGCGAATTGCGCATGGGCTCCTTCGACGTGCTGGTGGGCATCAACCTGCTGCGCGAGGGCCTGGACCTTCCCGAGGTGTCGCTGGTGACGATCCTGGATGCGGACAAGCAGGGCTTTTTGCGTTCGGCGACCAGCCTGATCCAGACGATCGGCCGTGCCGCGCGCAACGTGTCCGGCCAGGTGATCATGTACGCGGACAAGGTCACCGATGCGATGGAAAAGGCCATCGAAGAAACCAACCGGCGCCGGGAGATCCAGCGGGCGCACAACGAGAAGCACGGGATCGACCCGACCCCGTTGCGCAAGAAGATCGCCGATATCACCGATCAGCTGGCCCGCGAGGATGCCGACACCCAGGAGCTGCTGAGCAACAACCGGTTGGCCAAGGACGCCAAGCGCAAGGCCGCGCCGATCCGCAAGGATGGTCTGGCCGCCGCGCCGGCGGAAGACCTGCTCGGGCAGATCGAGCAGATGACCGAGCAGATGCATGCGGCGGCCGCCGAGCTGCAGTTCGAGCTGGCCGCGCGCATTCGCGACGAGGTGGGGGAGCTGAAGAAGGAACTACGCCAGATGAAGGACGCCGGGCACGCTTAACACAATGTTAATCAGCGCCGTCCGTGTACCCTCTGACTAGCGTGGATGCAGGCGCTGGAGGTGCAGGAAGGGTGGTGGCGCGGCAGTGGGGTGCCCCGCCCGGGGCGCGCGCTAGACCGCCTGTAGGCTACAATTGAATCTCGTACGTAGGGGAGTATCCCAAATGCTGTGAACGTCAACACGCGGACCATCGAAGTTTCGCCGGGCGCAGCAGCCGAACACGAATTGATTTGTGACGGCGGAGAGACTTGCGAATCTTTGTCCTACCCTTACGACGAAAGGCTGCTCTTCTGTGGGCACTACAGGGTTAACTATCCAATTTGAAATCATTGCCTTGGTGGCGCTGTGCGTCATCCTGCTGCTTGATTTGTTGTACGTCGTGCGTCGACCGCACGAACCATCGATGAAGGAAGCCGGGCTTTTTGTCGGTTTCTACATCACCTTGGCGCTGATCTTCGGCGGCATTGTCTGGTGGCAGGCTGGCTCCCAGATCGGCCAGGAGTTCTACGCCGGCTGGATTACCGAGTACTCGTTGTCCATCGACAACCTGTTCGTCTTCATCATCATCATGACCCGCTTCGCGGTGCCGCGTAAGTACCAGCAAGAGGTGCTGATGTTCGGCATCATCATCGCACTGGTGCTGCGTGCGATCTTCATTCTCGCCGGCGCGGCCATGATCGAGCACTTCTCCTGGGTCTTCTACATCTTCGGCGCCTTCCTGCTCTGGACCGCTTGGCACCAGCTCAAGGACGACGATGAGGATGAGGGCAGCGAAAACGGCCTGGTCAAGAAGCTGACCAGCAAGATGCCATTCGCCAAGGAGTACGACGGCAACAAGCTGCGCACCGTGGTAAACGGCAAGAAGTTGTTCACTCCAATGGTCATGGTCTTCATTACCATCGGCATGACCGACCTGCTGTTCGCGGTCGACTCCATTCCGGCGATCTTCGGGCTGACCGATTCGGCATTCATCGTCTTCACCGCGAACATCTTCGCGCTGATGGGCCTGCGCCAGCTGTACTTCCTGCTTGGCGGCTTGATGAACCGCTTGGTCTTCCTGAAGCACGCACTGAGCTTCATCCTGGCCTTCATCGGCGTCAAGCTCGTATTCCACGCCTTGCATGAGAACGAGCTGCCGTTCATCAACGGCGGCCAGCACATCGACCTGCCATGGCTCGACATCAGCACCTCGCTGTCGCTGATCGTCATCCTGGCGACCATCGTTATTGCCACGGTGCTCTCGCTCTGGACCCCATTGGGCCGCAACGCGGCCGCCAAGGCCGAGGCTGCGGAGGCCGAAAAGGCTGCTTCCAATGCTTCGATCGAACGCGATCAGGACTCGGGCAAGTAGTCCGAACCCGAATCGGGAAATCACCCGCCGTATTCCATCCTCACCGATGGAATACGGCGGGTTTTCTGTTCTCTGGGTAACATAAAGCCGCAATTTACATAGGTGGCCTATGTAAATCTGCTAGGTTGTACTTATGACAAGCGAAGAAGATCCCCTGGCCGGCCTCGCGGGAGGCCTGACGCTCTTTTCCGGGGCGATGTCCCGGCTGCTCGGCCAGGCCGCTGGCGACGGGCGGTCGGTCACCGCATGGCGGGTGCTCTCGGTGCTCCACCGGCAGGGACCGCAGCGCGTGGGGGATCTGGCCGTGCAGCAGCGCATCGCCCAACCGAGCATGACCGGGTTGGTGATGCGCCTGGAAAAGGACGGACTGGTGCAGCGTGCCGCCGATCCGCAAGACGGCCGCGCCTCGCTTGTCTCGGTGACCGAGCTCGGGGTAGAAGAGCTCACGGCGTATAGGCAACGGGCGATCAACGCGTTGACCGGCAGCATCGAAGCGATGACCGAGCCGGAGCGGGAGACGCTCAACCGGGCGCTGCCGCTGCTCGAGCGCATGGTGCTGGAACTGGCCGAAAACCTGGATCGCTAGCCCCGCGCCGCACCTGCCAAAACAACTAATAATTCGCAGAAGCTGGCTTTATGACGAAAAATACTCAACCGCGCAATCCGCTGTTGCACCAACCAAAATCCGTGTGGGCCATCGCCTTCGCCTGCATGGTCTCGTTCATGGGAATCGGGCTGGTCGATCCGATCCTTCCGGCGATCAGCCGAGACCTGGACGCCACGGCCTCGCAAACCATGCTGCTGTTCACCAGCTACCTGTTCATCACCGGGTTGGCGATGTTCTTCACCAGCTGGGTCTCCACGCTGATCGGCGTGAAGCAGACCCTGCTCGGCGGACTGGTGCTGATCGTGCTCTTCGCCGCGCTGGCCGGGGCCAGCGGCTCGATCAACCAGATCCTCGCCTACCGCGCCGGTTGGGGACTGGGCAATGCGCTATTCATCTCCACGGCCCTGGCCGCCATCGTCGGCGCCGCCAGCGGTGGCAGCCGGCAGGCGATCGTGCTTTACGAGGCGGCGCTGGGCGTGGGCATGGCGGTGGGGCCGCTGCTGGGCGGGGTGCTCGGCAGCCTGTCCTGGCGCGGACCGTTCTTCGGCACCGCCTCGCTGATGGCGATCGGACTCATCGCGATCCTCGCATTCCTCAGCTTGCCGGACAAGCCCGCGGGCCAGCTGAAGATCTCCCCGTGGGCAAGCTTTGCGGCCCTGCGGAATCCCGCCCTGCGCACCATGGCGCTCACCGCGGTGCTGTACAACTTCGGGTTCTTCGTGCTGCTGGCCTATTCGCCCTACCCGCTGGAGGCCGCCGCCAAGACGCAGGGAATCGAATTTGGCGCCGCGGAACTTGGTTGGGTGTTCTTCGGCTGGGGACTGTCGCTGGCGATCACCTCGGTGCTCGTCGCCCCGTTGCTGACCCGGCGTTTCGGCCTGCGCCCCATCATGTTTGCCGCGCTGAGCCTGCTGGGACTGCTGCTCGCCTCGATGGCGGTGTTGCACACGCAGCTGAGCGCGCTCATCGCGCTGATCGTCGTCGCCGGCCTGGTGCTGGGCATCCTCAACACCGCGCTGACCGAGGCGGTGATGGAAGCCACCGAGCTGCCGCGCAACGTGGCAAGCTCCACCTACTCGGGAGTGCGTTTCCTGGGAGGAGCGATCGCCCCTGCGGTGGCCGGACCGATCGCCGCGGCCATGGGGGCCGGCGCGCCCTACTGGTTCGGCGCCGCCGCCGTGTTCGCCTCGATCCTGGTGCTGGGACTGCTCGGTGGGCACCTGTCCCACCTCGGCGCCGGGGCGCACACGGGGCCCGAGGAAATAGCTGCCGCCGATACGGTGGCTCCCACCGGTTCGACCCGCTAGCCGGGCTTAAAACGATGCTGGGGCCTGACTTACCACTTAAGGTAACTCAGGCCCCAGCCGTGTTTAACTGATACTTAGTTCGTCGGAGTGAGGATGATGCGCAGTGGCGCGAGCAGCGCCTCTTCCTCGGCCGGCAGCCCGAAGGTCTCCGCCAACATCACGATGAATGCTCCGCCCATGGTGGGGTGCAGCATGTGGTGGTTGGTGTAGATCAACGGGATTTCGTCTTCGTCCTCTTCGGGGTCCACTTCGTAGGCCTCGGTATCGATGGGACGTGCCAGAACCAAATGGTCGCCGTTCTCAACGAACAGCAGCTCGTAGCGGTAGCCATCCTCGTAGAGCAGCACACTGTTCGGCTTGTCCGAGGGGCCGAAGTACTCGGGGTGCTCGGCCACGAAAGGCAGTTCGGAAACTTCCTGCCAATTCTGCGTCAGGTTCACGAAGTCGGTGAGCCGTTCGGCGAAGTCCTCGGCGGTGAGCGGGAACTCCGGGTCGAAGGTATAAACCGGCTCGAAATCCGCGTCCGAATCATCCAGTGCGGAGGTCGTGGCGAAAATTGCTTCACCATGCAGAACCAGAGCGAAGTCAATTTCGGACTCGACGAACTTGTAGACCAACGCGTCCTCTTCGGCGCGATCGATCGTCATGTTGTATGGCAGGTGTGCGGCTGCGATGATGCCGTCAAATTCTTCGACCTTCGAGACCAGATCGTCTGGAACATCGACACCATTAGTATTGTTTCCCATAGTGTTCCTTTCGACCTATATATCGGGCTAGCTGCCCTTGAGCGAAAACCTAGCACGCGCGGCGTGCGCGAACAGCATCCGCCACACCAGTTGCACCAAGGCCCGCCAAAGCGAAGGCGCCAAGCAACTTCGAGGTTGGTTGGCGCCTTTGCTTGTGTGCCAGTCTAGCCACCGCGGAGCACCGGCGATAGTGCTCAGTCGCCGGCCGCTGCGGCTTCCGGGTCTTCCCCGTTAGTCATCGCCAGCAGCCGGCGGAAGATGGCCGGACCGTCATCGCCGATTCCGTCGTGGTGGAAATCCTCGGTGACCCAGGGTTGCAGGCCCTTGACTTGGGAAGCGGTGCGCAAGGACAGTTCGCGGTCGACATAGACGTCATCGTGGTAGACGGCGGCCGCGACCGGGACGGTGTTGCGCGCGAGCACGTCGAGGTCGTAGAGCGGGCCGAAATGTTCGTGCTCGGCTAAAATCCGCGCCACCTCTTCGAGCGGGCGCAGCGCGGGATCTTCGGTGAAATGCCAGCGGTAGACCATCTCACCGGTGAGCAGCGGGGTGTCCGCCTGCTCGGCGAAGTCCGGATACTCCTCCAGTACCTGCTCCGCGGCCCACTGGGTCGCCGAACCTTGGGCGTAGATGGTTTCGTGCATCAGCGCGTAGAGCGGATTGGCGGCGAAGGAGGCCTGGGCGTACAGGGCGGACAGGAAGGCATCCGAGAGCCGGGGGCCTCCCGGAGTCGGTGCGAAGGCCTCCTCGAAGACGTGGTGCAGCAGGTGCACGCGGGTGTTGCCGCCTAGGAACATGCCGAGCATCTGCACCAGCTGCACCGTGACCTTGCGCCCGTCGGGCAGCAGTTCGTCGTCATTGTGCCGCAGGTGCTCGTAGATCCTGTGCAGGGTCTCGAAATCTTGCGGGTACCAGGAGAAGTATTCGCGGTTGCGTTCGGCCATGCGCTGGTAGGTGGCCCGGTACACGGTCTGCGCATCGGCATCCAGGGAGGCGAGCCCGCCGGTGACCAGGCTGCGTTCGAGGGATTCGGGGAACATCGACAGGTAGGTCAGCGTGCAGAACCCGCCGTAGCTCTGCCCGAAGGTGCTCCACTTCTCGATGCCCAGCTGCTCACGCAGCGCCTCGGCGTCGCGCACGATCGAGTCGGCGCGGAAATGCGTGAGGTAGCGCGCTTGGGCGGCCGCGTCGCCCCGCAAACCCAGCGTCTGGTGGTTCGCCGGGGTGGACAGGCCGGTGCCGCGCTGATCGAGCAGCAACACGCGGAAGTGCTTGACCGCTTCGGCCAGCCAGCCGGACAGGGAGCCGGGGCGCGGGGCTTTCCCGCCCGGGCCGCCCTGCAGGAACAGCAACCATGGCTTGCCCGCATCGGTGCTGATTTCACGGGCGAAGACGGTGATCTTCTCCCCGCCTGCGGTCCCATGCTCCAGCGGGACTTCGATGCGGTGCTCGGTGACGTCCATGCCTCGGTAGTGAATCATCGGGCCATCTCCTCTAGTGCGGGGCCGTCTAGGCGGCGGGTGCTCCAACCGTCCATGGTGGACGAAAGAATCGAATCGTAGAAGGCGATCGCCGGGGCGTTCCAGTCAAGTACCGCCCACTCCAGCCGGCGGTAGCCGCGCGCCACGCAGATCTGCGCCAAGGTTTTGAGCAGCGCGGTGCCGGTGCCCTTGCCGCGCTCGCTTTCCTGCACGTACAGATCCTCCAGGTGGATGCCGTGGCGTCCTTCCCAGGTGGAGTAGGTCGGGAACCACATCGCGATTCCGACAAGCTGCCCGGACTCGTCCTCGGCGACGTGGGTGAAGACCTTTGGATCCGCGCCGAAGAGGTGTTCTTCCAAGTCCGCGACGGTGTTCTTCACGGCATCCGGTTCTTTTTCATACACCGCCAGCTCGTGGATCAAGTCGAGGATTCGCGGGCAGTCCGCGAGGCGCGCTTCTCTGATTCGTGACATGTGCTTAAGCTTACCGCCGTCGTGCGGCTATAACGTCGGTGACCAGTCCTAAGGTGGAATCCATGATGGGTGGACACCACGCCATGAGCGGCGCAGCCGCATGGCTAGCAATAACAACTCCGGTGACCGTAGGATCCGTGAACCTGGGATTCGGCACATTGCACATGGAGCGGTGGGAAACCCTCGCGGGGGCGATCGTCTGCGCCGGGGCGGCCCTGCTGCCCGACGCCGACCATCACAACGCCACGATCGCCCGTTCCCTGCCGCCGATCTCCAATATCCTCACGCGGATCATCGGGAAGGTCGCCGGCGGACACCGCAACGGGACGCACTCGATCCTGGGCATCTTGTTCTTCATTTTTGTGGCCTGGCTGGCCGACTCGTGGTCGATGGACGTCGCCCAGCTCGGGGTGGTGTATCCCGGCGCAGCGCTCTTTGCGATCCTGCTGATTTCCTTCGCCGTGAAAAGCGTGAAATTCATGCCTCCCTTGCTTTGCTGGGTGATTGCCCTGGCCGCCGGGGCGTTCGTCGGCATGAATGCTCCGCTCGAACGGGCCTGGTTCCCGCTGGCGGTCACCGCCGGGGTGATCGTGCACATTCTGGGGGATATGCTCACCATCGGCGGGTGCAATCTGTTGTGGCCGATCAAGATCGGTGCCCCGCGTTGGTTCCGCAGAATACCGGTCATCGGGGACTGCTGGAAAGCCAACGGGCGGGTCGCCTTGCCGATCCTCGCCGAAACCGGTTCGAAAGCCGAATGGATCCTTGCCAGCCTGATGACTTCCTATGTAGCCGTCGCGGTGATCTTGGCTTAGCGCCTGCGCTCGTACTCGGTGATGCTCACGCCCGAGTCGAAACTCCGGGTGTGCACCGGGCTAAAGGGCAAGGCTGCGTAGCCGGCGGCGCCGAACACCGCAATTCCCGAGCCGAAGACCAGCGGATAGCGCTTGAGGATGAGCGTGTCGATTTCCTCGCTGAGCGCTCCGGCCAATTGCCCGCCGCCGCAGAGGTAGATGTCCAGCCCGGCTTCCTGTTTCAATTCGCGTACCTTGCCCACCGGGTCGCCGGTGAGTTCAATGTGCTCCGGGACCGAGCGCGCGGAACGAGACGCCACAATCTGGTGAAGATGGGTGTAGGGGCTGTCGAGGCCGCCGTAGATTTCGGGATTGTAGGTATTCCAGCCCATCAGCACGGTGTCGAATTTGGTGCCTGGAGCGCTGGTACCAAGGGCGCGGTGAATATGTGCGGGTACCGCGTCGGCGTATTCGCCAAGGATCGTCTGCATGTGGTCTCCCTCGGTGGGAAACGCCGCAAAGTCTCCATCGGGCGCCGCGATAAAACCGTCCAGGCTCACCGCCACATAATAAACAAGCTTTCGACTCATCGCGCACACCCTCCTGCGAACCATTTCTCGGCCCGGTAATTTTCACATGTTAACACGCACGGTATACGGAGGCTAGGGAGCTGGGCCTTGGCGGTGTGCCCAGAGTGAAAGCCCTTGGTTGTGGTCTCTGCCACTGCTGTACTTGGGAGCATGAAACTTCTTGTGCTTGGCGGAACGATGTTCCTATCGCAGTACGTAGCCCAATTCGCGTTGGATGCCGGGCACCAGGTGACTTGCGCGGCCCGCGGGGAAAGCGGGGTGGCTCCGCAGGGCAGCGAGTTCATTTTTTGGGACCGGAACGACCCGGCGCCAGCCGAACTTGCCTCCCGGCAATACGATGCGGTGATCGATGTGTCGCGGATTCCGGCGCACGTGCGCCGGGCCACGCAAGAGCTCCGCGCCGATCATTGGGTCTTCGTGTCCACCATTTCCGCGTATGCCGATCTGTCGCACCCCGGCGGAACACCAGCCGACACCAAGCTGCTCGATCCGCTGGAAAGCGACGGAGGGCAATCAACGGCCGAGTCCTATGGGGCGATGAAGGTTGCCTGCGAGCAACTCATTGGAGAACTTCACGCGCCGGCCGCGATCATCCGGCCGGGACTGCTCATCGGGCCCAAGGATCCCACCGGCAGGTTCAGCTATTGGCCAGAGCATGCGGCGCGCAGCCTAGCGGACGGCTTGGAACTATTGGTGCCGCTTGCCGCCGAAGACCCGGTGCAGGTGCTGGACGCGCGCGATCTGGCCACCTGGCTCATCGAGCTCGCCGAGAATAAATGCACCGGAACCATTGACGCGGTGGGCCCGGCAACCTCGCGCCGCGAATTCATCACGCAGATCTTCGAGGCGCTGGAAGGCGAACCAAGGGTGCACTGGGCCGACGCTGCGTTGCTGCACGGGCAGGGCGTCGTGCCATGGAGCGGGGAACACTCGCTTCCGCTGTGGCTCCCGGATCCGGCGGTGGCCGGCATGCTTGATCGCGATCATCGTCCGGCTCGGCAAGCGGGGCTGCGCACCCGGCCTTTGGCGCGGACGAGTCTTGACACGCTTCAATGGCTCAACGGAACCGACCGCGCACGGACCGGTCTGAGCCGTGAAGAGGAGGCAGGCGTCCTGGAAAATTTGGCTGCCGCCGCGCGCGGAACCAGCCGCTAGGCCAGGCGCCGTAGCGAACCGCGAAATATTTCTTCCCCGGACGGGGGCGGTTCGCCGGTTTAGGGCTGAGGCAACGCTTGCGCCTGGGACCGTGGTTTCCAGCTCTGGTACAGCAGCCACGTACCCGCCGCGGTCAACGCCACCTGCAGCACTGTGGCCAGCAGACCTTCGGCGGTGAACATCACCGCGTGATTGCTAATGAGACTCAGCCATGCGAGGAACATGACGAAACTGCCGATCTTGCGCAGCCTGATTGGATTCATGGGACAAACAATACCGTCGAATCCACGTAAAAGGTTAGCCGTGACGGGTTAATTTTCACCAAACTTTTATCGGCTGCGTTTGCCCTGGGGCAAGAGCCGGCCAGCCTTGTTTAATAACCAGTCGGACTAGGAGATATGAAAAACCCTGCTGCCACAAAAGTGGCGGTTCTCATGCACCTGAATCAGGTGTATGACAACCGCCACTAGGTGAGCTAAAGGCAAGGCAATCGACTGCCGAGGAGAACTAGTCCATTCGTCCGACCGCGGTGACCGTAACTACCGGGGCGCCGAGTTCATCGGAGTCGTCCAAGGAGATGGTGGCGTTGATTCCCCAGTCATGGTGCTCTTCCGGATCGGCGAAGATCTGGCGGACCTCCCAGATCCGGTTCGGCTTCTCGGTGACCACAAAAAGGTTCGAGCCGCGCCCGTTCGGGCCGTCATCGATGTCCTCGTGTTCCTCGAAGTAGTCATCCATGGCCTCGGCCCACGCCTCGGCAGCAAAACCGCTATGCCCATCGAGTTCGCCCAAGGCCTGATCTTGTTCATCGGCGAAGAGCTTGACCCGGCGGAACATCTCGTTGCGCACCATCACCCGGAAGGCACGCATATTTGTGGTCAACTTCTCCGGGGCGGGGGGAGCGATCTCGGTTTCCTCGTGCAGTTCGCCGCGGGAGAGCTCCTCCCATTCGTCGAGCAGCGAAGAGTCAATCTGGCGGATCAGCTCGCCCAGCCATTCGATGAGGTCTTCGAGGTCTTCGCGCAGCGAATCCTGCGGCACGGTCTGGCGCAGGGCCTTGTACGCGTCGGTGAGGTAGCGCAGCAGCACACCTTCGGAACGAGCCAGCTGGTAGTACTGGACGAAGTCCGAGAATCCCATGGCGCGTTCGTACATGTCGCGCACGACGGACTTGGGCTGAAGCTCGAAGTCCGCCAACCAGGGGGCACCGGAACGGTACTGTTCGAAGGCCGCCTCGAGCTTCTCCGCCAGCGGCTGCGGGTAGGTGACCTCATCCAGGGCCGCCATGCGCGCGTCGTAGTCCAGGCCGTCGGCCTTCATCGCGGCAATTGCCTCGCCGCGGGCTTTCTTCTCCTGGCCCGAAAGTACCTGGCGCGGCTTCTCCAGGGTCGCCTCGATCACCGAGACGACATCCAACGCGTAGCTGGGGGATTCTGGTTCGAAGAGTTCCAAGGCCGCCAGGGCAAATGGCGACAGCGGCTGGTTCAGCGCGAAGTTCTGCTGCAGATGCACGGTCAGCTCGTAGTAGTTGCCGTATTCATCGGGTTCCGCGCGCCGCACCACCACGCCGGTGGCGATCAGCTCGCGCAGAATGCCCAGGGCGCGCAGCTTCAGCTTGCGCTGCGAGGCGGGGGTCTCATGGTTCTCGGTGAGCAGGCGCATGGCCGCTTCGAAGGCATTGTCCTCGCGTTCGAGCAGGTTCAGCAGCATCGAGTGGGAGACCTGGAAGGAGGACTTCAGCGTTTCCGGATCGGCATGCACGATCTTGTCGTAGGTCTTCTCGCCCCAGGTGACGAAGTTCTGCGGCGGCTTCTTCTTCGGGATCTGCTTGAGCTTTGAGGAGCCCTCGCCGTGCTTCTTCAGGGCCTTTTCCATGGCCTTGTGGTTTTCGATCGCATGCTCGGGGGCCTGGACCAGCACGGTGCCGGCGGTGTCGAAGCCGGCGCGCCCGGCGCGGCCGGCAATCTGATGGAATTCGCGGGCGTTGAGGGTGCGGGTGCGGGTGCCGTCGAACTTGGACAGCGCGGTGATCAGCACCGTGCGGATCGGCACGTTGATGCCCACACCCAGGGTGTCGGTGCCGCAGATGACCTTGAGCAGTCCGGCCTGGGCGAGCTGTTCGACCAGCCGGCGGTACTTGGGCAGCATGCCGGCGTGGTGCACGCCGATGCCGTGGCGCACCAGCCGGTTCAGCGTCTTGCCGAACCCTGCGGCGAAGCGGAATCCGGCCACCAGCTCGGCGATGCGGTCCTTTTCCTCGCGGGTGCACACGTTGACGCTCATCAAGCCGGTGGCGCGATCGATGGCGTCCAGCTGGGAGAAGTGCACGATGTAGATCGGGACCTGCTGGGTTTTGATCAGTTCCTCGACGGCTTCCTGGACCGGTTCCATCGAGTAGTAGAAGTGCAGCGGGATGGGACGCTCGGAGTGCGCCACCGTCACGGTGGTTTTGCCGGTGCGGTCTTCAAGCTCCTTCTCGAAACGGCTGACGTCGCCCAGGGTGGCGCTCATCAGCAGGAACTGCGACTGCGGCAGCTCGATGAGCGGCAGCTGCCAGGCCCAGCCGCGCTGCGGATCTGCGTAGAAGTGGAACTCGTCCATGATGACCACACCCGCATCTGCGCGCGAGCCTTCGCGCAGGGCGATGTTGGCCAGGATCTCGGCGGTGCAGCAGATGATCGGCGCGTCGGCATTCACCGAGGAATCGCCGGTGACCATGCCGACGTTTTCGGCGCCGAAGATCTTGCACAGGTCGAAGAACTTCTCCGACACCAGGGCCTTGATCGGGGCGGTATAGAAGCTGATCTGGTCGCGGGACATCGCGTAGAAGTGCGCGGCAATGGCGACCAGCGACTTGCCCGAGCCGGTGGGCGTCGCCAAAATGACGTTGCTTCCGGCGGCCAAGGCCATCGAAGCCTCGTCCTGGGCAGGGTATAGGTCGATGCCGCGGGTGGTTACCCAGCGGCCAAAGGACTCGTAAATCTCGTCGTCGGAAACGTTCTTCGCATCTGCAGGCAGGTAATCGGTGAGCAACATGATGTTCTAAGCCTATCCGTTGAGAACTGCGACCGGAGGCTAGCTGAACGCTGAGCCGTGGTACTAGGCTCGGAAATATGAAGTGGAACCCGAACAAATACGCTGAATTCGCGGATTACCGCGGACGACCCTACGAAGACCTGCTGGGCCAGCTAGGCGGAATCATCCCCAAGCAGATTGTCGATCTGGGCTGCGGGCCGGGAGACAAGACGAGCTTGCTGGCCGAGCGGTGGCCGCAGGCGCAGGTGACCGGATTGGATTCTTCCCCGGAGATGATCGCCCAAGCCAACGGCGCGGTGCAGCAGCCGAATCTGGGCTTCGAGCTGCTCGACGCACGCCACTGGCACCCGGGACCCGAGATCGACCTGCTCTTTTCCAACGCCATGCTGCAGTGGCTCCCCGAACACCGCGAACTGCTCAAAAACTGGTTGGGTGATTTGAAGGCCGGCGCCTACGTCGCAATCCAGATGCCGGGAAACTTCGGCGCTGCCTCCCATGCGGTGATGCGTCAGGTGGCCGACTCTCAGAAGTGGGCAGGCAGGCTCGGCGGCGTGCTGCGGCACGAAGACGTGGTGGGCGAACCACAAGAGTACCAGCGGCTATTGCTAGAGGCAGGGTTCCAGGCAAATGTGTGGGAGACGACCTACCACCAGGTGATGGTGGGGGAGAGCCCGATCCTTGACTGGGTGCGAGGCACCGCGTTGCTGCCCATCAAGGCAACACTGCCCGAGGACGAATACCTGGATTTCGAAGCGGACTACTCCGCTGCCGTCGCCGAGCATTACCCGTCATTCACGGCACCGGACGGTGCCAAGCTGACGAACTTTCCCTTCCGGCGCATCTTTATGGTGGCACGCAAGCAGGGCTGAATCACTGGTGCCGCCGCTGGACATGGAGGACAATGGCCGCATGGAAAAGCGGCGCACCCACTTGGCTACGGCGGAAGATTGCGCGCAGCTGGCCAAGCTGCAGGCTGATTTTAATGCGGAGTTCGGTTCTCCCTGCCCCGCGGAGCAGATACTAGCCAGGCGGTTGCGGGGCATGCTCGCTGGCCCGCACTGTTATGCAGTGCTCGCCGGTCCTGCATCTCAACCATCGGGTCACGCCATCGTTACCCTGCGGCCAACCATCTATTCCGACGGACCGCTCGCGGTGCTTGATGAGCTGTATGTGCGCCCTCCACTGCGCGGCCAAGGCATCGGCGGCGCCATCCTTGATCATGTCCTGATCCAGCTGGCCGCGCGCGGGGGCAGCGAAATGCACATCAACGTGGATGAAGACGATGCGCAGACTCGTCGCTTTTACGAGGACCGCGGGTTTGTGAACCACGCACCGGGCAGTGAGTGGCGGATGCTGCTCTACCTGCAAGAATTGCCCACCGGGCCGTAGCCTGACGGGCAATTCTTCAAAGTATGGACTACCAGCCGCGCTGGCGCCATTCATCGAGGTGCGGGCGCTCGGTGCCTACGGTGGTGGAGCCGCCGTGACCAGGTAAGACGGCGGTTTCATCTGGGAATTTTTCGAAGATACGTTCGGATACGTCGTTGAGCAACGACTCGAACCGCTCCGGGTCCTCCCAGGTATTGCCTACACCCCCGGGAAATAGGCTGTCTCCGCTGAAGATGACCTGTTGTCCCGAGGAGTCGTGCAATGCATAGGCGATCGAGCCCGCGGTGTGCCCGCGAAGGTGAATGGCCTCAAGCTCCATCTCGCCAACGGAAATTCGATCGCCATGGGTCAACCCGTGGCTAATCTTCACGCCGGACTCCTTGGCGATACCGTCGATATCTTCGGCGCCTGCGTACGTGGGAACGGTGAAGCGTTCGACGACCTCGGCCAGGGCCCGCACGTGGTCCCAATGCTCATGGGTCGTGGCGATGCCAACGACCTCTGGTTCGGGGCCATCCTTGGCGGCGCTGGCCACGAGTTCAAGAATCGCAGGAGTTTCGTCGGCCGCATCGATCAGTAGTTGTTTGCCACTGGCCCGTTCGGTGACCAAGTAAACGTTGTTGTTCATTTCCGAGACGCTCACCGACCGAATCGTGACGTCGGCTAATAGAAGTTCACTCATACCCATTACCCTACGGTGGCGACTGGCTTGAACGCGATAGGCTCAGTGAATCAACTAAAGCATTGCACCGAATGGAGCGCCCATGGCCAATCTGGATTTCATCCGTATCGACTCGAAATCGGCTGTCGCACCGTACCAGCAGGTACGAGAGCAAATCCTGGCACGTATTGCGGGTGGAGATTTGGCACCCGGAACCAAGCTTCCCTCGGTGCGGGCGCTCGCCGGTGACCTGGATCTTGCGGTGAACACGGTGGCTAAGGTCTATAAGGAGCTGGAAGCCCAAGGCGCGGTCGTGACCCGCGGGCGGCACGGAACCATCGTGCAAGCGGCCGAGGATCGTGCCCAGCAAGAAGTCAGCGATGCCGCAGCCGATCTGGCACGCGTTGCCCAGACCTGGTCGGTGGACGAAGAAACCGCGGTCAGATACCTGCGCGCCGCTTTCAGCTCGCTGCCCCGTTAATTAGTGGCCTTCGGGCCATGGGGCACCGGGCTGTGCGAGGCGAGCTAACCCGAAACGCGATTTGAGTGTCCCTAGAGGTTGGTTCATGCAAGTTGGGCCCAAACCGCACTGCACCAGAACCATCGGCAGATTCTGCGCCACGCTCAGATAACTCGGGCAAATCCTGTCAGTTGGCGGTTCGGAGCAGTGAAGCCGACTTCTTCCAGAGCTGTTCTGCGAACTTCGGGTTGTGCATTTCGGCACTTACCCTTGTCGCTATCCTGCGGGATTCATAGTAGGAACCCGGCAGGAAAGTCGTTCCAGGAGTCCCTTCCGCGAGCCAAACAAGCTGATCTGACCCTTTTTCGGGAGTGACCGTAAATAGTCGTTTGAGTGGCCCGTGGTAAATGCGCCGCATGAAATGCGTAGTTTCGCTGGCAAAGCTGCTGGCGACGATACCCGGATGGAAAGCAACGGCAGCGACGCCTCGTGGTCCGAACCGGTGCTGCAATTCCTGAGTGAAGAGGATGTTAGCGAGTTTCGCGTTGCCATAGGCTTTCTGCGGGGCGTAGCCCACGGTATTCTGCAGGTCTTCGATATCCATCCGCCCGAAGATCCGAGCGGCCGCACTGGCTGTCTGGATAATCGTTGCCTTGCCGGCAAATAGCGCTGGCATGAGCAAGCTGGTGAGCAGGAACGGAGCAAGGTGGTTGACCTGGAAAGTGGTTTCATGCCCATCAACGGTTTGGGTTCGCTTACCCATGATCCCGCCTGCGTTATTCGCGAGCACGTTGATTTCCGGGTATGCCTTCAGCAGATCATCTGCCAGCTTTCTGACTTGGTTCAGCTCCGCGAAATCCGCGACATAGTAAGGCACAGACAGCTCTGCGGCGATGCTTTTGGTTTTGCCCTCCGAGCGCCCGACGATGACGACGCGATGGCCACGGCCAACCAGCGTGCGCGCGGCGGCCGCACCGATGCCGTCGCTGCCGCCGGTGATGATAATGGTTTTGCTCATGGTGGATACATTTCCTCAATGCCGGCGCGGGAGCTCAGCCTCCCATTATCCGAGCGAACTGGCAAGTCATCCCAGCGGACGCCGGTGGCCGTATTTAGTTGAAGGCCAAGGGTTCCGTGGCCGGGCTGGAGCACCTCGCCCAGACGCGCAAGCAGCAAGGCTCGTCAAGAAAATTTTATGGGGACATGCCAAGTGGATGAACGCTGCCGACGCTGGTGCCTAATCGTCTGGTTTCTCCTGCTCGATCCGTTTGAGGCCCCAAACGGCCGCCGACCAGCAAATCTTCAGGGCTGGAAATGCCCGGGATATCGCCCTGCGCGAAAGTAACGCGCATTTGTGCCAAGCACCACGTTTATTCGAAGTAGTTTTCGATTAGTATTGCTTCGTGGCTATTACTGCAGAAAGCAAAAAACTGGATTTGTCCCGTCTGATCGTCAAGGGTGCGCGCGAGCACAACCTGAAGAACGTAGATGTGGATCTTCCGCGCGACGCGATGATCGTCTTTACCGGCTTGTCCGGCTCCGGCAAGTCATCGCTGGCCTTCGACACGATTTTCGCCGAGGGCCAGCGCCGCTACGTCGAATCCCTGTCCGCCTATGCACGGATGTTCCTGGGCCAGGTCGACAAGCCGGATGTGGACTTCATCGAGGGGCTTTCCCCGGCTGTGTCGATCGACCAGAAGTCCACGAGCCGCAACCCGCGGTCCACCGTGGGCACCATCACCGAGGTGTATGACTACATGCGCCTGCTTTGGGCCCGTGTAGGACGCCCGCACTGCCCCGAATGCGGGGAGCCCATTTCGAAGCAGTCGCCGCAGCAGATCGTCGACCAGCTGCTGGAAATGCCGGAGAAGACCCGCTTCCAGGTGCTGGCCCCGGTGGTGCGCGCCCGCAAGGGCGAGTTCGTTGACTTGTTCGCCGAGCTCTCCTCCAAGGGATTCTCCCGTGCCAGGGTCGACGGCAAGACCATTCAGCTGACCGAGCCGCCCAAGCTGGCCAAGCAGGTCAAGCACACCATCGAGGTGGTCGTTGACCGCCTCGCCATAAACGACACGGTGCACCAGCGGCTGACCGACTCGGTGGAAACCGCACTGACTCTGGCCGATGGCCGCGTGCTGGTGGACTTCGTGGATCTGGCGGAGGATGACCCGAAGCGCGTCCGTGCGTTCTCCGAGAACCTCGCCTGCCCGAACGAGCACCCGCTGGCCATCGATGAGATCGAACCCCGGACCTTCTCCTTCAATAACCCCTTCGGCGCCTGTTCCGCCTGCAGCGGCATCGGCACCAAGCTTGAAGTCGATGAGCACCTGATCGTCCCGGATGCCGAGGTCAAGCTGGCCGACGGGGCCATCGCGCCGTGGTCCTTGGGCAAGGCGACCACCGAATACTGGAACCGGTTGATCGAGGGGCTCGGCAAGGAGCTGGGCTTCGGCATGGACACCGCCTGGAAGGACCTGCCGGCACCGGCGCGCCAGGCGATCCTGAACGGCAAAGACCACAAGGTCGTCGTGCAGTACAAGAACCGTTTCGGCCGGGAGCGCAAGTACTCCACCGGATTCGAAGGCGTCATCTCCTATGTGCACCGCAAGCATGAGGAAACCGAATCGGATCACGCACGCGACCGCTACGAGCAGTACATGCGCCAGATTCCGTGCCCTACCTGCGGCGGCGCACGCCTGAACCCGGCCTCGCTGTCGGTGCTGATCGGCGGCAAGTCGATCGCCGCGGTGGCTGCCATGGATCTGCGCGCGGCGGCCGAATTCCTCACCACCTTGGAGCTCAGCGACCGCGAGGCGCAGATCGCCACCCAGGTGCTGAAGGAAATTGGCGCGCGCATGAAGTTCCTGCTGGACGTGGGCCTGGAATACCTGACCCTGGAACGCGCCGCGGGCACCCTGTCCGGTGGCGAGGCGCAGCGCATCCGCCTGGCCACGCAGATCGGTTCCGGGCTGGTCGGCGTGCTCTACGTGCTGGACGAGCCCTCCATCGGCCTGCATCAGCGCGACAACCGCCGGCTGATCGAAACCCTGCTGCATCTGCGTTCGCTGGGCAATACGCTGATCGTCGTCGAACACGATGAGGACACCATCGCCGAGGCGGATTGGATTGTGGACATCGGTCCGGGCGCAGGGGAGCACGGCGGTGAGGTGGTCCATTCCGGCTCGCTGGAGGGGCTGAAGGAGAACACCCGCTCGCTGACCGGAGACTACCTCTCCGGGCGCAAGCAGATCGAGCTGCCGAAAAAGCGCCGCAAGGCCGACAAGAAGCGCATGCTCAAGCTGGTGGGCGCGAAGGAAAACAACCTGCGGGACGTCACCGTGGAGTTCCCGCTGGGCGTGCTGACCGCCATTACCGGTGTCTCAGGTTCGGGCAAGTCGACGCTGGTCAACGACATCCTGTACAAGGTGCTGGCCAATAAGCTCAACGGCGCCAAGCAGGTTCCCGGCCGCCACACCCGGGTGCTGGGCCTCGAGCACCTGGACAAGGTCGTGCACGTGGACCAGTCGCCGATCGGGCGGACCCCGCGGTCGAACCCGGCCACCTACACCGGAGTTTTCGACAATATCCGCAAGCTCTTTGCGGAGACCAATGAGGCGAAGCTGCGCGGCTACCAGCCGGGCCGCTTCTCATTCAACGTCAAGGGCGGGCGCTGCGAGTCCTGCTCGGGTGACGGCACGCTGAAGATCGAAATGAACTTCCTGCCGGACGTATATGTGCCGTGCGAGGTCTGCCAGGGCGCGCGCTACAACCGCGAAACCCTGCAGGTGCTCTACAAGGGCAAGAACATCTCGGACGTGCTGAATATGCCGATCTCCGAGGGCGCCGAGTTCTTCGCCGCGTTCACCCCGATCGCCCGCCACCTGAGGACCCTGGTCGATGTGGGACTGGGCTATGTGCGCCTGGGGCAGCCGGCCACCACGCTTTCGGGCGGCGAGGCGCAGCGTGTGAAGCTCGCCGCGGAATTGCAGAAGCGCTCAAACGGCCGCTCCATCTACGTGCTCGACGAACCGACCACCGGTCTGCACTTCGAAGACATCCGCAAGCTGCTGCTGGTTCTGCAAGGACTGGTGGACAAGGGAAACACCGTGTTGACCATCGAGCACAACCTGGACGTCATCAAGTCGGCCGACTGGGTGATCGATCTGGGGCCGGAAGGCGGCTCGGGCGGCGGAACGATTTTGGCCACCGGAAGCCCGGAATCCGTGGCGAAGGTCTCCGCATCGCACACCGGAAAGTACCTGGCCGAAATTCTTTAAAACCTCAAATCCGGAGCGAGGCGGACCCGCGGAATATGCGTTTTCAGTTATGGATTCCTAACGTGAGTCCGCTTCATGGGATGATGTCTAAGTGAATATGTCGGTAACAAGCGTGCTCTTTGATCTGGACGGGACTCTCGTGGACCCCGCAGGTTCCATTACATCCGGAATTCGTCATGCCCTCGCGGCGCATGATGTCGCCGATCCCGGAGAGGAAGCCGTCGAGGCGCTGGTGGGTCCACCGCTGCAAATCGGCCTGCGCACCCTGGACGGTGTTACCGATGAGAATATCGATCAGATCATCGCCGCATACCGGGCCCGGTACGCCGCGGTGGGCATGGCCGCCTCGCGGGTGTACCCGGGACTGCGTGAACTTCTGGCTGCGCTCCGCGCGGCCGGAATCTACGTCGCAGTGACAACGGCCAAGCCGGAGCCCATTGCGCGGGAGCTGATCGCCAAGCAGGGACTGGACTCCTCGCTGGACGCCATCTTCGGCAACGCCTCGGAGCACGGCTCCATGGGCTCGAGCAAGACGCATATCGTCTTGGCCGCACTGCAAGCGGGCGACCTGGATCCGGCGCGCACCGTGGTCGTCGGCGATCGCTACTACGACCTGGACGCGGCGCGTGAAAACTCGGTGGCATCGATTGGTGTCAGCTGGGGTTTTGCGCTTCCCAATGAGCTGGATGCGGCAGACCACCTGGCCGATAGCGTGCATGAGCTCGCGGTCTTGCTGCTGGACGCAGAACGCGCCGCTGCGCTAGACGGACAGCCGATGCAGGAGGGCCTGAAGTAATGAGCCTCTACACCATGACCCGCTCCTCGATCCGCGGCATGCTCCACACCTTGTGCCGTCCGGAGATCACCGGCATCCATAATGTGCCCAAAGAAGGTGGCTTCATTGTCGCCTCAAACCACTTGTCCTTCCTCGACTCGATCATCGTCCAGGCGTTGACCCCTCGCGACGTCGCGTTTTTCGCCAAAGCCGAATACTTCACCACCCCCGGGCTCAAAGGCAAGGCGATGAAGACCTTTTTCGAATCCGTGGGTTCGATCCCGGTGCAGCGCGGTGAACAGGCGGCCTCCGTGGCGGCTCTGGATTCGCTGGTGGACATCGTCGAAAGCGGAAGTGGAATCGGCATCTATCCGGAAGGTACCAGGTCGCGCGACGGCAAGCTCTACCGCGGCCGCACCGGCGTGGGCTGGCTGGCCCTGACCACAGGCGTCCCGGTGATCCCGGTGGGACTGATCGGCACCGAGAAGCTGCAGCCGGCCGACACCAAGGGCATTCGCCCGACGAAGTTCTCCATTCATTACGGGGAGCCGCTGTACTTTGACCAGCTGGGCCGCAAGCACCCGCTGCCCGAACGCCGCCGCGCGACGGACCGGATCGTTGACGCGATCGCCGAGCTGAGCGGTCAGGAACGTGTCGACTCGTACAACCAGTTGCCGCCGGACGCGAAGTAGCCATGGCAGATCCAGCCAGCTACCGTCCGAAATCCTCGGATATCCCCACCAAACCGGGTGTCTACCGCTTCCGCGACGAGCACGGCCGGGTCATCTATGTGGGTAAAGCCCGTGTCCTGCGCAATCGTTTGGCCTCATATTTCGTTAACCCCGAACGCCTGACCGCTAAAACGCGCACGATGGTGTTCACCGCGGCCAGCGTCGAATGGACAACCGTCGGATCCGAGCTGGAAGCCCTTCAGCTCGAGTACACCTGGATCAAGGAGTACACTCCGCGATTCAACATTGTCTTCCGCGATGACAAGACCTACCCGTACCTTGCCATCACGATGGACGAAAAGTTCCCGCGCGCCCTGGTCATGCGCGGGGACAAGCGCAAGGGCGTGAAGTATTTCGGCCCGTTCTACCCGGCCAAGGCGATCCGTGAAACCCTCGATACGCTTCTGCGCGTCTTCCCGGTGCGCACCTGCGCGCCCGGGGTGTTCAAGCGTGCCGAAGCCTCGGGCCGGCCGTGCTTGCTGGGGTATATCGATAAATGCTCCGCGCCCTGTGTCGGCCGGATCTCGCCGGAAGACCACCGGGCATTGGCCGATGACCTGTGCACCTTCATGGGCGGCGAGGCGGGAAAGTTCACCCGCGAGCTGACCGCGCAAATGCACGCTGCCGTCGCCGATCTCGAATACGAACAGGCGGCCCGCTATCGCGACGACATCGCCGCCCTGAACAGGGTTTTCGAGCGCAATGCGGTGGTGCTTGCCGAGAGCACCGAAGCGGATATCTTCGGCATTCACGCCGATGAACTTGAAGCCGCGGTGCAGGTCTTCCACGTGCGCGATGGCCGTATCCGCTCGCAACGCGGATGGGTGGTCGAAAAGGTTGCGGACCTGACCGACGCCGAATTCGTCGAACAGCTGCTCACCCAGGTGTATGCCGATCATGCCGACCGGATCCCGCGCGAAGTGCTGGTGCCCACCTTGCCCGATGACCTTGAAGATGTGACCACCTGGCTGACCGAACTGCGTGGCTCGAAGGTATCCCTGCGCGTCGCGCAGCGTGGTGACAAGGCGGCGCTGGCATCAACCGTGGTGGAGAACGCCGAACAGGCGTTGCGCCTGCACAAGTCCAAACGCGCCGGCGACATTTCGACCCGATCGGCCGCGATGCAGGAACTGCAGGAGGCGCTGGGAGCGGAAACCGCCCTGTTGCGCATCGAATGTTACGACGCGTCGCATACGCAGGGGACCAACGTCGTCGCCTCGATGGTGGTCTTCGAAGATGGGCTGCCCAAGAAGAGCGAATACCGAAAATTCTCGATTACCGGTGATGCCGCGCGGGATGACACCGCCAGCATGTACGACGTGATCCACCGGCGCTTCAGCCGGTACCTGAAGGAAAAAATCGACCCGGAGACTTTTAATACCGGCGAGGTTGAGCCCGGTGCCAGCGACGTCAAGAAATTCGCTTACCCGCCGTCCTTGGTGATCGTCGACGGTGGCCCGCCGCAGGTAGCTGCTGCTCAAAAAGCCCTCGATGACTTGGGGATTGATGATATTCCCGTCGTTGGCTTGGCGAAGCGGCTCGAAGAGCTCTGGCTGCCGGAGGACCCCTTCCCGGTGATCCTGCCGCGTGCCTCGGCGGCGTTGTACCTGGTGCAGCGCCTGCGCGATGAGGCACACCGCTTTGCTATTACCTTCCACCGAGCCAAGCGTTCGAAGTCGATGATTTCCTCGGATTTGGACGCCATTCCGGGCTTAGGCAAATCGAAGCAAGAAGCGCTCCGCAAGCACTTTGGATCGATGAAAAAGATCCGGGCCGCGTCCTTGGAGCAGCTCATGGCGGTGTCTGGAGTCGGGGAAAAGCTTGCGACTTCCATCAAAGAATCCTTGGAAGATACTTCACGTGCGGGTGTGAACATGACTACCGGTGAAATTCTCGACTAGCCTTGAGGTATGACCACCGAGTATGAAGCTGTAAAACCTCCGGAATCCGAGCTCGTGATCGTCACCGGCATGTCAGGCGCCGGTCGAACCACCGTGGCCCACGCACTCGAAGACCTGGGCTGGTATGTGGTGGAGAACCTGCCGCCTTCCATGCTGGGTATGCTGACCGAGCTCATGAGCCGTTCCCAGGGAACCATTCCACGATTGGCAGTGGTCATGGATGTGCGCTCCAAAGATCTCTTTCCAGAAATTCGTGAATCCCTGGCGCTGCTCACCAGCGGCGGGGTGAAATACCGCCTGGTCTATTTGGATGCCAGCGATGAGGTCCTCGTGCGGCGCTTTGAACAGGGCCGCCGCCCGCACCCATTGCAGGGCGACGGGCGGATCGTCGACGGCATCAAGCGGGAGCGGGACGTGACCGGACCGTTGCGTGAAGCCGCTGAACTTATTCTGGACTCCTCATCCATGTCGGTGCATGACCTGGCGCGTTCGGCGAATGAGCTATTTGCCGAATCGGGCCCGATCATCTTGCGGATCAACGTGATGAGCTTCGGGTTCAAATACGGTCTGCCCACCGACGCCAACTACGTGGCCGATGTGCGCTTCATTCCGAACCCGCACTGGGTTCCGGAATTGCGTCCGCAAACCGGCAAGGACAAGGAAGTCTCGGACTACGTCCTGCGCCAGCCGGGAACCAACGAATTTATCGAAAACTACCTCAAGGCACTGGAACCAGTCTTCGAGGGGTACCGCCGAGAGAATAAGCACTACGCGACGATTGCCGTTGGCTGTACGGGCGGCAAGCACCGTTCGGTAGCCACGACCATCGAATTGGGGCGCCGCCTGGCGCAGCTGCCCAATGTGCGTGTGAACATCACGCACCGTGACTTAGGCCGGGAGTAGTCCTCGATGGCATTCGCAACGGGACCAATCCCGATTCAAGGCCTTACCCGGCCCGATGATATGCGCAACCCCTCGGTGGTTGCGCTGGGTGGTGGACATGGCCTGTCTGCTTCGCTTTCGGCGCTGCGCCGGCTCACCACCGAACTGACGGCCGTGGTGACCGTGGCCGACGACGGTGGAAGTTCCGGAAGGCTGCGCGGTTCCTTCGATGTGCTTCCCCCGGGGGATCTGCGCATGGCACTGGCCGCGCTGTGCGACGACAACGACTGGGGCCGCACCTGGCGCGATGTCATGCAGCACCGGTTCAAATCCGACGAGCATCCAGAAGAGCCGCTGAACGGCCATGCGGTGGGCAACCTGCTGATTCTCGCGCTCTGGGAACTGCTTGACAGTCCGGTAGCCGGACTGCGCTGGGCCGGCGCCTTGCTTGGCGCCCGCGGTCAGGTGCTGCCCATGAGCACCGTTCCGCTATCGATCCACGGTGAAGTTCTTGAAGCCGACGAAGTCACCGATACCCTGATCAAGCGTCGGATAGATGGCCAGGCGCAGCTAGCCGCAGCGGGAGGTGGGGGACTGGTCTCCAAGGTGTATTTGGAACCAGACGGAGCTCCTGCCTGCCCCGAGGCGTTGGACGCGATCGAATTGGCTGACTGGATCATTCTGGGCCCAGGCTCGTGGTACACCTCGGTGCTTCCGCATCTGCTGTTGCCCGATATGCGTCAAGCCATTGCTGATACCACGGCGAAAAAACTGCTGACCATGAATCTATCCGTTGACACCGCCGAAACCTCGGGAATGGATGCCGCAGCGCATCTGGAGGTTTTAGGACGTTACGCCCCGAACGTGCAATTTGACGCGATTATCGCTGATGAATCACGGGTTCGTAACAAGGAGAGATTTGAGCTGGCAGCGCAAAAACTCGGGGCACGTGTCTTCTTTAGTAGAGTAGGTGTATCTGACGGTCGTGCCGAGCACGACCCGTTGCGCTTAGCGGCGGCCTATCATGAGGTGTTTACCGCAATAGGATCCTGATCGGATCTATGTAAGGGAGTTTGATTCATGGCATTGACGGCTTCCGTCAAAGACGAGCTGTCGCGGGTTGAGATTCGCAAGCCATCGGTACGCAAGGCCGAGGTTTCGACCATGCTCCGCTTCAGCGGCGGACTGCATATTGTCTCCGGGCGAATAGTAATCGAGGCCGAGGTTGACTTGGCTGCGACCGCTCGCAGGCTCAAGGTCGCCATTGGCGAGCTTTACGGACACGACGCGGAGATTGTCATGGTCTCCGGTTCCGGCATCCGCAAGGGCAGCCGATACATCGTGCGCGTCGCAAAGGACGGCGAAGTTTTGGCACGCCAAACCGGGCTTCTCGACCAGCGCGGACGTCCGGTACGCGGACTGCCCTCGGTGATCGTCAACGGTTCCACTGCCGATGCCGAAGCGGTTTGGCGCGGCGCGTTCTTGTCCCACGGTTCACTCACCGAACCGGGACGCAGTTCGGCACTTGAAATTACTTGCCCCGGCCCAGAGGCCGCACTCGCCCTAGTCGGTGCTGCTCGGCGCCTGGACCTGACGGTCAAGGCGCGTGAGGTACGCGGCGTGGACCGTGTGGTGATTCGCGATGGCGATGCCATCGCCCAACTTTTGACACGCATGGGCGCACACGACGCGCTGATGGTGTGGGAAGAGCGCCGCATGCGCAAAGAAGTCCGCGCCACCGCAAATCGGCTAGCGAACTTCGACGATGCAAACCTGCGCCGCAGCGCCCAAGCTGCTGTGGCTGCCGGCGCGCGCGTGGAGCGCGCACTGGAGATTCTTGGCGACGAGGCGCCTGAGCACCTGCGTTATGCCGGGGTGCTTCGCCTGGAGCACAAGCAAGCGTCGCTGGATGAATTGGGCCGCATGGCCGAACCTCCAATGACCAAGGACGCGATTGCCGGCCGGATCCGCCGGCTTTTAGCCATGGCGGATAAAAAAGCTGGTGATCTGGGAATACCTGGAACCGAGTCCAGTGTTCCAGTAGATGAACTGGAACAGTAAAAAGTGTCCCCGCGGGAGGCCTTCCGCGGAGATTCAACCAATTGAGAAGATTGAGGAGAATCATGGCTGTCTATTCACTGCCAGAACTGCAGTATGACTACGCTGCACTGGAGCCGAACATCTCGGCTCGCATCATGGAGCTGCACCACTCGAAGCACCACGCAACCTACGTTGCAGGCGCTAACTCGGCGTTGGAGCAGCTGGCAGAAGCCCGCGAAAAGGGCGAATTCGGTAACATTCCGAAGCTTTCGAAGGATCTGGCGTTCCACTTGGGTGGACACACCAACCACTCGATCTTCTGGAACAACCTCTCCCCAGAGGGCGGCGACAAGCCAGTAGGCGAGTTGGCAGCGGCCATCGACGAGTTCTTCGGCTCCTTCGACGGATTCCGCGGTCACTTCACCGCTTCGGCAATGAGCCTGCAGGGCTCGGGCTGGGCAATTCTGGCCTACGAGCCGCTAGGTGGCCAGCTGGTCATCGAGCAGCTGTACGATCAGCAGGGCAACGTCCCAGTGGGAACCATCCCACTGCTGATGCTGGACATGTGGGAGCACGCCTTCTACCTGGACTACGTCAACGTCAAGGCCGACTACGTCAAGGCCTTCTGGAACATCGTGAACTGGGCTGATGTCCAGGCTCGCTTCGAAGCCGCTCGCAATGGCGCTGCTTCGCTGGTGGTTCCAGGTAAGTAATTATTGCCGAATTAACCTTCTGGTAATTCAGCTCACATTCTGTGCGAATTTCGCGTAGGATGTATCAGGTGTGTTGCAGACCTCGTGTTTCACGAGGTCTGCAACTCACGACACAACGGAGTGTCCTCTTAGATAAGCAGGCCACTTCCGTGAAAAGCACGGCAGTGGCGCAATCATCCCATTTAGAGGAGATAGCCACATGACTACTCGTGTTGGAATCAATGGTTTCGGTCGTATCGGACGCAACTTCCTGCGTGCCACTCTGGCGCACAAGGCAGACATCGAAATCGTTGCAGTCAACGACCTCGGTTCCATCGATGCACTGGCGCACCTGGTGAAGTTCGATAGCGTTCTGGGCCCAGTCGGCGAAGCAGTATCCGTAGATGGCGACACCATCGTCGTCGGAGAACGCCGCATCAAGGTGCTCTCGGAGCGCGACCCGGCAAACCTGCCATGGGGCGAATTGAACGTCGACGTTGTCATCGAATCGACCGGATTCTTCACCAAGGCTGCCGACGCTGGCAAGCACATCACCGCCGGTGCAAAAAAGGTCATCATCTCGGCTCCGGCCAGCGATGAAGACATCACCATCGTGATGGGCGCCAACCACGACAAGTACGATCCGGCTACGCACAACATCATTTCGAACGCATCGTGCACCACCAACTGCCTGGCCCCAATGGCCAAGGTTTTGAACGATGAATTCGGCATTGTTGACGGCCTGATGACCACCATCCACGCATACACCGCCGACCAGCGCCTGCAGGATGCACCGCACAGCGACCCACGCCGTGCCCGCGCCGCTGCGCTGAACCTGATCCCGACCTCCACCGGTGCCGCCAAGGCCATCGGCGTGGTGCTTCCGGAATTGAAGGGCAAGCTTAACGGTTACGCAATGCGCGTACCGGTACCAACCGGCTCGGCCACCGATCTGACCGTCAACCTGGCTCGCACCGCCACCGTTGAAGAAATCAACGCCGCCTTCGAAAAGGCTGCCACCGAAGGCAAGCTGGCCGACTACCTCGAGTACTCGACCGATCCGCTGGTTTCCTCCGACATTGTGACGAACAAGCACTCCGCCATTTTCGACTCCGGCCTGACCTCCGTGATTGGCAACACCGTCAAGGTTGTGGCTTGGTACGACAACGAGTGGGGCTACTCCTCGCGACTTGTTGACCTTGTTGAATTCGTGGGATCAAGCCTCTAGTCGATAACCTAGAGACATGTCTTCTCACACTCTCGACGAATTACTCGCTGACGGTGTCCGCGGGCGGTACGTATTGGTCCGAAGCGACCTGAACGTACCGCTCGACGGGGCGACCGTAACCGATGACGGACGCGTGCGCGCGTCCCTTCCGGTCATCACTAAACTGACCGAGGCTGGCGCCAAGGTCATCGTGATGGCACACCTGGGTCGCCCTAAGGGCCAGGTCGATTCGAAGTACTCCATCGAGCCTGCCGCTCACCGCTTGAACGAACTTGCAGACTTCGATGTCACCGTGGCAACGGATGTAGTAGGAGCTTCGGCTCGCGAATCCGCCGCCGCCTTGGCCGAGGGTGCGGTACTGGTCCTCGAGAACGTGCGCTTCGACGCCCGCGAGACCTCTAAGGTAGACGCCGAGCGTGAAGAATTCGCCACGGCGCTGGCCGCACTGACCGGCGACAACGGCGCCTACGTCAACGATGCCTTCGGTGCAGTGCACCGCAAGCACGCCTCGGTATTCGACATCGCTGCCTTGCTGCCGAGCTACCAGGGTGACCTGGTGGCAACCGAGGTCAAGGTTCTCAAGACCCTGACCGAAGCGCCAAAGCGTCCCTACGTGGTCGTCCTGGGTGGGTCGAAGGTTTCGGACAAGCTCGCGGTCATCGACAACCTGCTAGGCAAGGCCGATCAGCTGCTGATCGGTGGCGGCATGGCATTCACCTTCCTCAAGGCCCAGGGATACGCCATCGGCGGCTCGCTGCTTGAAGAAGACCAGATCTCGGTTTGCCAGGAATACCTGGCCCGCGCCGAAAAGCTCGGTTGCGACATCATCGTTCCATCGGACGTCGTCGTGGCCAGCAAGTTCGGGGCAGACGCCGAGCACGAGGTGCTTGCCGCCGACAAGATCGAAGAAGCCAGCTTCGGCTCGAACGGATTGGGCCTGGATATTGGACCGAAGTCCGCCGAGCTGTTCGCAAGCTACATCAAGAGCGCAAACACCGTGTTCTGGAATGGCCCAATGGGCGTCTTCGAGATCCCGGCCTTCGCCGAGGGCACCCGCACGGTGGCCCAGGCATTGGCAGGTTCCGAGGCGTTTAGCGTCGTAGGCGGTGGCGACTCAGCCGCCGCGGTACGTGCCTTGGGCTTCTCGGAGGACGACTTCGGCCACATCTCTACCGGTGGCGGAGCGTCGCTCGAATACCTTGAAGGCAAGACCCTGCCGGGTGTTGCCGCTTTGGAAGGCTAAATTTATGACGATGTCGAATAACGGCGCCTACGTGCGCCAGCCGCTGATCGCGGGCAACTGGAAGATGAACATGGACCACGTCCAGGGCATCACCCTGGTGCAGAAGCTCGCGTGGACGCTGAAGGATGCGCAGCACGATTACGACCGTGCCGAGGTTGCGGTGTTCCCGCCGTTCACCGACATCCGCGGTGTGCAGACCCTGACCCTGGGCGACAAGCTGGACGTCGTCTACGGCGCACAGGACCTGTCCGCACAGGACTCGGGAGCCTATACCGGGGAGATCTCCGGCCAGTTCCTGAATAAGCTTGGCTGCAGCTACGTGCTGGTCGGCCACTCGGAGCGCCGCGAATACCACAACGAGTCCAACGCTGTGATTGCCGCGAAGCTTGCCGCCGCGTACCGCCACGAGCTGACCCCGGTGCTTTGCGTCGGCGAAGGGCTCCAGGTGCGCCAGGCGAACGAGCATGTTGCCTACACGCTGAACCAGCTTGCCGAGTCCCTGGAAGGCGTCACCGCCGAACAGGCCGAAACCCTCGTCATCGCTTACGAGCCGGTGTGGGCTATCGGAACCGGCGAAGTGGCGGGCCCGGCCGATGCGCAGGAAATGTGCGCCGCGATTCGCGGAGCATTGATCGAGCGCTTCGGCGAGGAGATTGCGCAGAAGGCACGCCTGCTCTATGGCGGAAGCGTCAAGGCCGCAAATGCCGCGCAGATCATGCGTGAACGCGATGTTGATGGCCTGCTGGTCGGCGGTGCTAGTTTGGACGCCGAAGAGTTTGCTAATATTGTTAGGTTCGAGCACCATCTCGTCACCGACTGAATCTAATTAAGGAACCGTCGACTTGGATATCATCAAGATCATTCTGCAGGTACTGCTGGGTATCACCAGTGTCCTGCTCACCCTATTGATCCTTCTCCATAAGGGTCGAGGCGGCGGTATGTCCGACATGTTCGGTGGCGGCATGACCAGCTCGATGGGTTCGTCCGGTGTTGCCGAGCGCAACCTGAACCGCATCACCATTGTTCTTGGTCTGGTCTGGGGCGCGGTCATCATTGGCCTAGCCCTGGTCATGCGCTTCAGCATCGAGTCATAGCAGACAACTAGGAAAGGGGACCCACGACAGTGGGTCCCCTTTCCTAGTTAAGCCTCGATTCGCTTGCGCCGCCTAGCGCAGCTGGCCGAAGCGATCGGTGTCCGCGGTGGATCCGAGCACCAGCACGCGGTCCCCTTCGACAAGCACGGTGTCCGCATCGGTATTCTGCCAAATGCCGGAGGCGTTGGCCTTCGCTGCGATGGTCACCCGGTACTTCTTCCGGACTCCCATCTCGCTCAACCGCATCCCATGCAGGCTTGCCGGTGCGGTCATCTTCACCAGGGCGTAGCCCGGATCGACCTCCACGTAATCCATGATCGAGCCGCGCACCAGATGGGCTACGCGCCGGCCCATATCCTTTTCGGGGTAGACAATGTGGTGCACCCCAAGTTGTTCGAGGATCAGCCCGTGCCGGTCATCCTGAGCCTTCGCCCAAATCAATGGAATGTCCATGCTGACCAGCAGCGAGCAGCATAGGATGGAGGACTGCAGATGGCTGCCTACGGCGACCACTACGCGGTCAAAGTCCTGAATTGAGAGCTGCTCGAGCACCTCGCGGCGTGCGGCGTCCGCCCGCACCACCTGGGTCAGCTCACCGTTCAACGCCTGGACATTATCCTCGTTCAAGTCGATGCCCAGTACATGGGTGCCCGATTTCATCAATTCCATGGCGAGCGAAGCGCCAAAGCGCCCCAAGCCAATCACCGCGACCGAGTCCGCGGCGGCAATGTGCTTCGAGTCTGAGCGGAAATTCAGTAGCTTACCCAATTGCGGGCCTTTCTTTTGGAAGTTCGTAGAGGGCCTTGCGGTCGCGCAAGGCGAGGGCCGAGCCGAGCGAGAGCACTCCGACGCGCCCTAAGTACATGAGCGCGATCAGGATGCTCTTGCCGGCATCGGGCAGGTCGGGGGTGATGCCGGTGGACAGGCCAACGGTGGCGAAGGCCGAGGTGGCCTCGAAGAGGCAACGATCCAGCGAATACGGCGTCAGCAGCAACAATCCCATGGTTCCCGCGAAGACCGCGGCGGCGCCCAAGAGCGTGACCGTCAGCGCTTGGCGATGAATGGACCGCGAAAGCCGTTTGCCCAGCACATTGACGGCCGTTTCGCCGCGCAGCTCGGTGAGAATGATAAATAGCAGCACCGCCGCGGTGGTGACCTTGATGCCACCGGCGGTACCGGCAGGGCCGGCACCGATGAACATGAGCACATCCATGCCGAGCCACGAGGCCGGGTGCATGGCGCCGATATCGATGGAGTTGAACCCGGCGGTACGAGTTTGCACCGAGTGGAAAAAGCCGGCGAGCACGCGTGCCGCCGGGTCCAAGGTGCCAAGGGTTTCCGGATTATTCCACTCCATGGCGGTGATGAACACCGTACCGCCGAGCAGCAGCAGGCCGGTCATGAGCAGCACGAGTCGGGTGTTCATGCTCCATTTGAGCGTGTTGCGTCCGTAGCGGCGCAGCTGAACGAGTACCGGGAAGCCGAGTCCGCCGAGGATGATCGCGAAGCTGACCGGCAAGCTGATCCAAGGGTCGTCCACGAAACCCATGAGGCTGTCCGAATAGAGCGCGAATCCAGCGTTGTTGAACGCGGACACCGCATGGAACACCGCGTGCCATAGGGCCGAGGGCACATCGTAGTCGTAGCCCAGCCAGAAGCGCAGGGCCAGTGGCACCGCGGTGACCGCTTCGAGGGACAGGGAGAAGAGCAGAATGGTTTTCGTGGCTGTGCGGACGTCCTGACCGCTCAGGGCCTTGCTTTCGCGCTGGGAGGACTGCCGGGTGAGCAGCCCGATCTTGCCCATGAGCAGCATGCTCAGCAGGGAGGCGACAAGCATGATGCCCAACCCGCCGAGCTGGATGAGCGCCAAGATGATGAGCTTGCCGAAGAGCGTGTAATGGGTTGCGGTGTCCACCACGGTCAGCCCCGTGACGCAGACCGCCGAGGTGGCGGTGAACAGCGCGTCGATCAGCGGGGTGAATTTTCCATCGGTGTGTGCCCACGGCGTGGCGAGCAGCAGGCCACCGATCAGGATGGCGCCTAGGAACCCCAGGGCGACCAGTTGCGCTGGCCGGGCCAGGGGATTGTGGCGAGGGCTCACTTGGAGTCCGGACTTCTTTGCGAGCATGATTTCACATTGGTCGTAGTAACGCCGTGCGGAAGCGCGAGCGCGAGTAACGAATGAAATACTACGCCTGCCTTCAAGGTATTAATCCGTGATATGCATCTCATCTAATTGGGCCGCCCGGTGCATCGGCCATCGGGCTTAAAGCGTTGAACCCCGAAGTCAAACCGCATAGTCGGGATTTGCCTTCGAGGATCTTGAGGGATCGCGTCGCGCTAGTGAATCTCGTCGACCAGCTCGACGACGCGCTGCGCGGTACCCCACGACAGGGTGACACCCGCGCCGCCATGGCCGTAGGCGGCAATCACCGGAAGCTGGTGTCCCGCAACGCGTTCGAGGCGGATGGCATCGCGCGCCGGGCGAAGTCCCGCCTTGTGCTCGAGGACTTCCAGGCCTTCGAGTTCTGGAACCAGCTCGGTGGCGCGGCGCAGAATCGCCGCCGCGGTGTCCGGCTCGACCTCGCGGTTCCAATCATTGGCCGTGTCGGTGCCGCCGACAATGATGTCCTCGCGCCGGGGAATGATGTAGCTGACCCCGCCGGGGTAATCGTCGTCGCACAGCCAGTCGGTGAGCTTCTTCGTATTGGCCAGGCGTACCACCTGGCCGCGGATCGGGTAGACGGACTCATCATCGCCCAATAGCTGTCCACCGCGCAGCCCGCCGGCGATGACTACAAGATCTGCGCCGCCCTGCAGCTCCCTAAGATCCATGACCGTACCGTGGATGAAAACCACCCCGAGTGCTTCGGCCTCATTGCGCAGCCACAAAAGGTAGGTGGTCATGTCGATGATCGGCAGGCGCGCGTAGACTCCGGCGTGGGCGCCTTCGGGCAAATCTGCCTTTGGCGCTTCGATTGTCTTCGCAACGATTCTGGTCCAGGAGCGGTCGGCCCCGGGCAGATGATCGACGTTCAAGCCCGAACGCAGATCCACTCCGGTTTCGGGGATGGACGCCAGTTCTTCGAACCGCGCCAGCGAGCGTGCCAGCAGCAGATCCGCGGCGGGGGAGTTCTCCGAGTGGTAGGGGAACCAGATGGCGGCGGCCACCGCGGAGACGGTCTCCAATGGGTCTTGATCCGTGATTACGGTGACGCGGTGGCCGGCGCTGGCCAGCTCGTGGGCGGTGGACAGCCCGATCACTCCGGCACCGATCACCGTGATGCGCCGTGCCTCTGCCGGCTGTTGCTGCGCGGTCATGTCCAGGGTCCTTTCAAATCACAAAGACCGGTGCCGCCCATGGCTTTTGGGCGGCACCGGTCTGCGGTGAGGCTTAGAGCAGCGTCGCGGCGCTGCGGTCGATCAGCCAGCGGGTAGCCTCGGTGCCCTGCACGGCGCTTGCCGGCACCTTGGCCTCGTTGACCTCGTGCTGGGCGGCGGCCAGGGCCGGCGCCTTCTCCGCGCCGGAGACCAGCAGCCAGACCTCGCGGGCCGTGTTGATGGTGCTCATGGTCAGCGACACCCGGTGCGGTGGCGGCTTGGGGGAGTCGTGCACCGCGATCGCCCCGAGCTCGGTGGAGCGCGTGTGGTCCGGGAACAGCGAGGCGACGTGCGAATCCGGGCCCATGCCGAGCATCAGCACGTCGAAGACCGGGTTCGCCGCGCCGTCGCCGGCCTCCTCGGCGAGCAGCTGCGTGTAGGCGGCCGCCGCGTCCTCGGCGCTGGCGTAGGCGTCGCTGTCACCCATCACGTGGACGGTGCCGCGCTCAAGGCCCAGCTCGTCCAGGGCGGCGAACAGCGGTTCGGCCTGCACCGCGTTGCGCTCGGTGCTGCCGGCGGCGACGAAGCGCTCATCTCCCCACCAGAAGTGCACCTGGGACCAATTCACCGAAGCCTTCGCCGGGTTCTGCGCCACGGCCACCAGCGCCGCGATGCCCAGCGTGCCGCCGGTCACCACCACGTGGGCGACCCCGCGGGCGGCGATCGCATCGGCGATGGAGGTGATCAGCCGGGCTGCGACCCCGTGCGCGGTGGCGGCGGTGTCTTCATGGATGACAATCTGTCTAGCGATCACTGGGAATGATGCTCCTTAGGTTGGTCAGGTTCAGCCCGCGGGTGATGACCTCGCCGAAGACATCGTCCGCGTCCAGGCGGCGCATCTCCTCGGCCAGGCATTCGGCCACCGAGCGGCGCGGCAGCGAGATGCGCTGCGGCGCGCTGCCGGGCAGGTAGAGGTGGGCCACGGCTCCGGAGGGACGGGAAAGCTCCACGTCGCCATCCTCGCGGGCCAGCCGCACGCTGGAGAGCCCGCCGGTGGACTTATCCGCCGCGATGGTCACCGGGACGTCCAGGCGCATGGTCAGCCAGGCCGCCAGCAGCGAGGTGGACGGAGAGTTCTCCGAACCCTTCACGGTGATGCCGCTCAGGCCCTCGGTACCGATCAAATCGATAATGCTCGCCAGCTGGGCGCGCCAGAGAGTGATGCGGGTCCACGCCAGGTCGGTGTCCCCGGCGCGGTAGGTGCTCGCGCGCTGGAAGAGCGCCTCGGTGGGATCCTTGGTCTCGTTGGAGTCGGTGATCCGCCGGTGCGCCAGCTTGCCCAGCGCGGTGTTGTACGGGTCGGCCGGGACCCCGTGCGGCCACCAGGCGACGATCGGCGCGTCGGGCAGCAGCAGCGCGGAGATCAGCGCCTCGTCGGCGGCCATATCCGGGCCGTGCGTGCGCATCACGATGACCTCGGAGGCGCCGGCGTCCCCGCCGACGCGGATCTGCACGTCGAGCCGGTTCTCGCCCTTCTCCGAGCCGCGCACCACCACGATGATGCGGCAGGGGTGTTCGCGGCTGGCCAGGTTGGCCGCCTCGATGGCGTTCTCCGCGAAGCCCTCGCGGGTGATGACCACCAGAGTCAGCACCCGGGACAGGGCCACCACGCCGTGGGTGCGGCGCGAGGAGAGCAGCTTCTTGGCCACCTTCGAGGTGGTGGTGTTGGGAAGATCGATCATCATGGTCGTCGCCACGTCCTTCCGTCTTTGGCCATCAGCTGATCGCCGCTGGCCGGGCCCCAGGAGCCGGGCAGGTAGGGATCTGGCTGTTCGGGCTGTGCGGCCCAGTAGTCTTCGAATGGGTCCAGGATGCGCCAGGACTGTTCGACCTCTTCATGGCGCGGGAACAACGGCGGTTCGCCGAGCAGCACGTCGAGGATCAGGCGTTCGTAGGCCTCCGGGGAGGACTCGGTGAACGCGTTGCCGTAGCCGAAGTCCATGGTCACGTCGCGGATCTCCATCTGGGTGCCGGGCACCTTGGAGGAGAAGCGGATGGTCGCGCCCTCATCGGGCTGCACGCGGATCACGAAGGCGTTCTGCCCGAATTCGTCGTCCGCGTGGTCGGTGAACAGCAGGTTCGGTGCGCGCTTGAAGACCACTGCGATCTCGGTGACGCGGCGTCCCAGGCGCTTTCCGGCGCGCAGGTAGAAGGGCACCCCGTCCCAGCGGCGGGTGTTGATGTTCAGCCGCACCGCCGCGTAGGTTTCGGTTTTGGACTTCGGGTTGAAGCCCTCCTCGTCGAGGAAGCCGACCACCTCTTCGCCGCCCTGCCACCCGGAGGTGTACTGGCCGCGGGCGCTGGCGGCCCCGAGATCCTCGGGCAGCTGCACCGCGGTGAGCACCTTTTCCTTTTCGGCGCGCAGGTGATCGGCGTCGAAGGAGATGGGTTCTTCCATGGCGGTCAGCGCGAGGAGCTGCAGCAGGTGGTTCTGGATGACGTCGCGGGCCGCGCCCACCCCGTCGTAGTAGCTGGCGCGCCCGCCGATGCCGATATCCTCGGCCATGGTGATCTGCACGTGGTCCACGTACTTGTTGTTCCACAATGGCTCGAACATCTGGTTGCCGAAACGCAGCGCCAGCAGGTTCTGCACGGTTTCCTTGCCCAGATAGTGGTCGATGCGGAAGACCGCATCGGGCGGGAAGACCGACTCGACGATCTCGTTGAGCTCGCGGGCGCTTTCCAGGTCGTGGCCGAAGGGCTTCTCGATGACCACGCGCTCCCAGCCGGGATTCTCATCCTTGGCGAGCTTGTGCTCGGAGAGCTTCTGGCAGACCACGTCGAACCAGCTAGGCGGGATGGACAGGTAGAAGGCGTGGTTGCGTCCGGTGGAGCGCGAATCGGCCAGCTCGTCCAGGGTGGCGGAGAGCTGCTCATAGGCGTTGTCGTCGTCGAAGGCCCCGGAGATGAAACGCATTCCGGAGGCCAGCTGGTCGAACACCGTCTCGTTGAACGGGGTGCGCGCGCTGGCCAGGATCCATTCGCGGGCCTGGTTGGCGAAGTCCTCGGCGGACCAGTCGCGGCGGCCGAAGCCGACGATGGCAAAGTTCGGGGGTAGCAGGCCGCGGTTGGCCAGGTCATAGACCGCGGGCATCAGTTTTTTGCGGGCCAGGTCGCCGGTGATTCCGAAGAACACCAGCGCGCCCGGACCGGCGATGCGGTTAAGCCGCCGGTCGCGGGCGTCGCGAAGTGGATTGCTCATATTTTGTTCTTAGCTCGCAGCCTCAAGCAGCGCCGCGATACCCGCGGCGCGATCGGTTAGATTCACGCGCAGCACCGGACGGCCGTGTTCGGCGTCCGCGAGCACCGCACCGTCGCCGGTAGCCTGGGCGGTGATCAAACCGCCGAAGCTGTAGGCGCGGCCCGGGATCTCCAGGTCCTGCTCGTGGTTCGCGGTCACCTGCAGGAAGACCCCCTGGCGGGGGCCGCCCTTGTGGTACTGGCCGGTGGAGTGCAAGAAGCGTGGCCCCCAGCCGAAGGTCACCGGACGTGAGGTGCGTTCGGCCAGCAGGTCGCGCAGCGCCTCCAGATCCTTGTCGCCGTGGCGGTCCAGGTAGGCGTGGATGGACAGGTAGCCATCCTCGCCCAGCTGCGCGGTCAGCGCATCGAGCGCGCCGGCCAGATCGGCGGCCTGCGTGCCGAACAGCTCGACGCTGCCGTCCACCGCATCCGGGGATCCGGCGGTCGGCGCGTCGAGCAGCGAGCGCGCGGCAATCTTGGCGGCCTCGACATCGGGCTGGTCAAACGGGTTGATGCCCAGCAGGTAGCCGGCCACGGCGGTTGCGTACTCGAAGATCATGAACGAGGTGCCCAGCGGTGCACTGAGGTGGATCGTGGTGGCCTCCTCATCAATTTCCGCGGGCAGCTGCTCGTGCAGGTAGAGCGGCAGCACATCGGCGGCCACCTGCTCCAGCTCGGGCGCGTCCGCGTGGGCCACCACCGGGAGCACTCCCTTGCCGAGCTTGCCGGTGGATTCGGCGATGAGCTGTTCGGCCCAGTCCCCGAAGCCCGGCAGGGCGTCGCCGATTTCCGCGATCACCAGCTTGTCGCGGCCGGCGGTAACCAGCGCGGCGCCCAGGTGCAGCGCAATATTGTCCTCGTCGTCGCCGCTGAGCAGGTCCGAGATCAACCCGGCCTCTTCGATCAGCGCTTCGATATCGGCCCCGGCAAGGCCCGAAGGCACCAGTCCGAAGGCGGTCAGCGCCGAGTAGCGCCCGCCCACATTCGGGTCGGCATTGAAGACCGCGCGCACCCCTTCGGGATTGTCCATCGGGGAACCCGGATCGGTGACGAGCACCAGCCGGGTAGCCGGATCGATGCCGGCGGCCTCGAAGGCCGCGGTGAAGGCGCGGCGCTGCGAATCGGTTTCCACGGTGGACCCCGATTTGGAGGCGACGACCACGACGGTGCGCTCCAGCTCGGTGTTCACGATCTCGGAAACCATCTGCGGGTCGGTGGTATCGCAGATGACCAGGTCAACCTCGTCATGCGCGGCGATCACCTCGGGTGCCAGCGAGGAGCCGCCCATGCCGCACAGGGCGATCCGGGTCAGGCCCTCGGCCAGCAGCTGCTCGCGCAGCTCAAGGATCTGCGGAAGCAGCTTTGCGGCGGCTTCGAAGGGCTGGGTCCAGCCCAGGCGCATGGCGGACTCGGCTTCGGCCTCGGCACCCCACACGGTGGGGTCCTGGCCGGCGATGCGGCTGCCGACCTTAGCCTCGATGAGCTGCGGAAGCAGCCGGTCGACCGAGGCGAGGGCCGCGCCGGAAGTAACTAAGCCCAACTCCATCTACTTGGCCTCTTTCAAAGCCACAGACATGTCCTCGAGCAGTTCGTTCCAGGCGACGTCGAACTTCTGAACGCCTTCGACCTCGAGCAGCGACACAACCTCGTTGTAGTCCACGCCCTGGGCCGCGAGCGCGTCGAGCACGCCGTTGGCCTGGGCGTAGCTGCCCGAAACCACGTTTCCGCGGACCTCGGCCTCTGCGGCGGTGGCCTCCAGGGTCTTTTCCGGCATGGTGTTCACGGTCTGCGGTGCCACCAGTTCGGTGACGTACAGGGTGGATGGGTAGGCAGGATCCTTCACACCGGTCGAAGCCCACAGCGGACGCTGCACATTGGCCCCGGAGGCTGCCAGCGCTTCGTAGCGTGCCGAGGCGAAGGTCTCCTCGAAGACCTGGTAGGCCAGGCGGGCGTTGGCCACACCGGCCTGGCCGCGCAGTGCCAGTGCCGCCTCGGTGCCGATGGCGTTCAGGCGCTTGTCGATTTCCGAGTCCACGCGGGAGACGAAGAAGGAGGCGACCGAGTGGATCTTGGACAGGTCCAAGCCCTTGGCTTTGGCCTTCTCCAGGCCGATCAGGTACGCGTTGATGACCTCGCGGTAGCGTTCCAGCGAGAAGATCAGGGTGACGTTGACGCTGATGCCCGCCGCGATGGTTTCGGTGATGGCCTCCAGGCCGGCCAGCGTGGCGGGGATCTTGATGAGCACGTTTTCGCGGGCTACGCGTTCGTGCAGGGCCTTGGCCTGGACGATGGTCTGCGCGGTGTCATGGGCCAGACGCGGGTCGACCTCGATGGACACGCGGCCGTCGAAGCCGTTGCTCGAGTCGTAGATCGGGCGGAAGAGGTCGCAGGCGGCGGCAACGTCGTCGCTGGTGATCTCGGTGATCGCGTCTTCGACCGACTTGTGGCGCTGTTCGGCGATGGCCTCGCCGTAGACCGCTGCGTTGGTCAGTGCCGCGGCGAAGATCGACGGGTTGGTGGTCACGCCAACGACGTTCTGCTCTTCGATGAGCTTGGCCAGCGAACCGCTGGTCAGGCGCTCGCGGGAAAGGTCGTCCAGCCAGATCGAAACGCCGGCGTCGGACAGGGCCTGGGTATTCGGGTTACTCATAATGTGTGCCAGTTCCTTTACTTAACAACTTTTTCGGCGGCTGCGACAACTGCATCGGTAGTGATCCCGAATTCGCTGTAGAGCTTCTTGTAGTCTGCGGATGCACCGAAGTGATCCAGGGAGATGATTTCGCCTGCGGCGCCGACCAGCTCGCGCCAGCCCTGGGCTACGCCGGCTTCCACCGACACGCGGGCGGTGATGGCCGCCGGGAGCACCTCTTCGCGGTAGGCGGCGTCCTGCTTGGCGAACCACTCGAAGCTCGGCAGCGAGACGACGCGGGCGGCGATGTTCTTCGCGGCCAGTGCCTCGCGGGCCTCGACGGCCAGCTCGACCTCGGAGCCGGTGGCCAGCAAGATGACATCCGGGGTGGTCTCGGCGCCCTCGCGGACGGCCTCGGCCAGGATGTAGCCGCCCTTCAGGGTGCCTTCGGCACCGCGGAAGCCTGGCGCCGAACGGTCATAGATCGGCAGGTTCTGCCGGGAGAGCACGATACCCGATGGGGTGCCGGTCAACTCCAGCATGCCGCGCCAGGCGTAGGCGACCTCGTTGGCGTCGGCCGGACGGACGACGTCGAAGTTCGGGATGATGCGCAAGGAAGCGAGCTGCTCCACCGGCTGGTGGGTCGGGCCGTCCTCGCCCAGGCCGATCGAGTCGTGGGTCCAGACGAAGATCGACGGGATGCCCATCAGGGCGGCCAGGCGGATGGCCGGACGCTGGTAGTCCGAGAAGATCAGGAAGGTTCCGGAGAACGCGCGGGTCGGGGAAGAGAGCACGATGCCGTTCACGATCGACGCGGCGGCGTGCTCGCGGATGCCGAAGTGCAGCACCCGGCCGTAGGGGCTGGCATCCCAGGAATCGGTGGAGCGGCGCTCGGGTGCGAAGGACTTCGCGGTGGCGATGGTGGTGTTGTTCGAACCGGCGAGGTCCGCGGAGCCGCCCCACAGTTCCGGCAGCTCATCGGCGATCGCGTTGATGACCTTGCCCGAAGCGGCGCGCGTAGCCATGGTGGAACCTGGTTCGAAGGTCGGGATCTTTTCGGTCCAGCCCTCCGGCAGTTCCCCTGCCTGCAGGCGCTCAAGCAGCGCTGCCTCTTCGGGGTTGGCGCGCTTCCACGCTTCGAAGGTCTCGTTCCACGACTCGTGCAGCTCCGCACCGCGGGTCACTACCTCGCGGGCGTGGGCGAGTACTTCCTCATCGATGTGGAAGGACTGCTCAGGGTCGAAGCCCAGGACATTCTTCAGCCCTGCGACTTCTTCGCCGCCGAGCTTCGAACCGTGGATGCCGCCGGTGTTCTGCTTGGTTGGCGAAGGCCAGCCGATGATGGTGCGCAGCGCGATCATCGAGGGACGGGAGGTCTCGGCCTTGGCGGCGCGGATTGCGGCGTCCAGGGCATGCATGTCTTCGATGTATTCGCCGGTCACGGTCCAGTCCACGCGCTGGGTGTGCCAGCCGTAGGAGTCGTAGCGGCCCAGCACGTCTTCAGTGAACGCGATGTCGGTGTCGTTTTCGATGGAGATCTTGTTGTCATCGTAGATAACGACAAGGTTGCCCAGTTCCTGGTGGCCAGCCAGCGATGAGGCCTCGGAGGTGACACCCTCCTGCAGGTCGCCATCGGAGGCGATGACGTACACGGTGTGGTCAAACGGGCTGGTGCCGGCTTCTGCTGCCGGATCCAGCAGGCCGCGCATGCGGCGCTGGGAGTAAGCGAAGCCAACGGCCGAGGCCAGGCCCTGGCCCAAGGGGCCGGTGGTGATCTCTACGCCGGCGGTGTGGCCGTATTCCGGGTGGCCCGGAGTCTTCGCGCCCCAGGTGCGCAGCGCTTCGATATCTTCCATCTCCAGGCCGTAGCCCGAGAGGAAGAGCTGCAGGTAGAGGGTCAGCGAGGTGTGACCGGGGGAGAGCACAAAGCGGTCGCGACCGATCCAGTTCGGATCCTTCGGGTCGTGACGCAGGTGCTTCTGGAAGATCAGGTACGCAGCCGGAGCCAAGCTCATGGCGGTACCGGGATGGCCGTTGCCAACTTTTTCTACTGCGTCGGCTGCCAGGACACGAGTGGTGTCGATGGCCTTACGATCCAACTCGGTAAGTGAGAACTCTTCTACTAAGGATTCAATCGCCACTGCGGCGTTCCTTCCATTCAGGCTTGGACGGGGTTTATCCCGCTGACACGCAATACGCCGTCGACCCTGCTACCCGTAGTCGAGCTTTTTGGGGTATCAGGTGGCGACGGCGCGATTAGTGTCCACTGTATCGCGAATCGCTCTATGACTGTATGGGTTGAACAAACATGACACGCACATTTTGCATCAATCTTTGACCCATCGAACATTGCCGAGAGCGCAACCGGAGGGCGAGCCTCCCGCGGCCCGGGTTGCGGCAATGACCGGGCGAGCTGAATTAGGGACCTTCTGCTGCGCTCCGGCGCGGCGCGAATGCCGCGCCGTGGCCGGGCGGGGGCCGTGGAGAAATGGTTATCGCGCGGAGCGCACTGGACATCCAGGCGAGGTTGCGTTTGAAGCTTGGGAAAACCCTTGGTCAACAACGTTATATTCTTGTTTGTCTTAGAATCACAAACTTTGAAGATTGTTTATTCGGGACGGGGTGGCGGTGCCGCCGCGCGGCGCGGGTGCCGGCTGGCGGAGGTCGTCCAGCATTGCGAAGCGTGCGAGGCTGCTCCCCGGTGATGGCAGAGGGGTAAAGATGACCGGAATCACGGAGTTGGCCTTGAATACTTACATCAAGCAACTACCGTCTGAGTTCTATTCGTCGTAGAATAAGTGGTGTCTGTCTTGTACCCGTGTAGAACTGAGTGCGTTTAATTGAAGACTCTTAGCGTCGCCGGATCGTTAGTACCGCGCTCATCGCGCCAACCTGACGAAAATGCTGGGGATTTTGCCAAGCGCAAGGCCCGTGCCTATCTGGCGCTCACCAAGCCTCGCGTCGTAGAGCTGCTCCTGGTGAGCACCTTGCCGACAATGATCTTCGCAGAGCGCGGTTTCCCCGCCGTCTGGTTGATGGTTGCTACCATTCTTGGCGGCGCCATGGCCGCCGGTGCGGCAAGCGCATTCAACTGCTACATCGACCGCGACATGGATAAGCTGATGAAGCGCACCAAGGGGCGGCCTTTGGTTACCGGTGACGTCACCCCGCGCGAGGCGCTGATCTTCTCGTGGGTCCTGGCGATTGCATCGCTCGTAGTTTTCTGGTTCGGCACCAATCCGCTGGCCACAGCCCTGGGGCTTGCCGCGATCCTTCTCTACGTAGTCCTCTACACGATGATTCTCAAGCGCCGCACCTCGCAGAATATTGTCTGGGGCGGCATTGCCGGTTGCATGCCGGTACTTATCGCTTGGGCGGCGGTCACCGAGACCGTGGAATGGCCAGCGATCATCCTATTCCTGGTGATCTTCCTTTGGACCCCGCCGCACTACTGGCCGCTGTCCATGAAGTATGCAGATGACTACAACGCCGCCTCGGTGCCGATGCTTGGAGCGATCGCCAATGCCCGCCGTGTGTCGGTGCAGGTAGTTCTCTACGCCTGGGCCACGGTGGTCTGCTCCCTGCTGCTGCTGCCCATGGGATATGCGGGCATCGTTTACACCGCGATCGCCGGCGGGGCAGGCGTTTGGTTCGTCTACGAATCACATGTGCTCTACCGCGAGGCTCAGCGCGATCACAGCCCTGCTGAGATGAATCGCAAGGCCATGAAGGTCTTCCATATTTCGATCACTTACCTATCGGTCGTGTTCTTGGCGCTGGCCATTGACCCGTTCGTCGGCAGCCCGCTGTTTGGCTAAGTAATACTCTGAAATCCCCGCTTCCATTGAGTTGGAGGCGGGGATTTTTGTCTCCTTGGATGGACTCGACCCGAGTGCCCCTGATGCTGCTCCCGCAGGTGCTTGCCATCGGTGGAGCTCAACGGAGATTTCCGACTGGCCGCGCTCAATTACGCGGCGATTCATTCTACGGTGCGGCATTCGACGGAGGAACGCTCGTCGCCGCTCTGCTGGCTGTCCGGGGGACTGGTCCCTGCCTTCGGGCGCTATGTGCTGCTGCGCTAGGGGCTGCTGGCGAGCCTGCTTCGCACAACATGCGCTAGCCCATATGGGAAGGCAAAAGGCTGGAAACCATCCTTGGTTTCCAGCCTTTTGCCATGCCGAGTCCGATGTTAGTGCTGCTCGACTCGCTCGCTCTTCGGCAGTCTGGCCGCACGATCCCACAGGTTCGTGGAGGCGACCATTAGCAGGCTCGCGCCGAGCATGTGCAGAAGCACCAAGCCGATAGGTAGACCGGTGAAGTGCTGGATGTAACCCAGAGCCGCCTGCAAGGCAATAACGACGACCAGCCACCAGCTGGCTGCGCGGAGCTTGGCGTTGCCTCCGGTGCGGTAGGCCAGTACCAAGACGATCACCGTGGCAAGGACGAGCAGGTACACCGGGGCGGTGTGCATGCGCGTGACCAGCAAGGGGTCGAAGAGGTGCCGGGGAGCGGTGGCATCCCCGGCGTGCGGACCGGTTCCGGTTACGATCGTTCCCATGATGACGGCAAGCATCGACAGGACCCAAGCGGCGGTCGCGAATTGCCCAATGGTCTTCGTCGTTGGCGGGGTGATGTCATGCTTCAGCTCGCGGCGGGTTCGGTTGACCAGGATTGTGGCCAGGCACACCAGCGTGCCCGAGAGTATGAAGTGCAGGGAAACTACCCAGGGGTTCAGATCGGTCCAGACGGTAATGCCGCCGATCACGCCTTGAGCCGGAATGCCTGCCAGCAGCACCACTGCGAGCTTGAAGATCGAAGGGTGGCTCTTGCGCATATTCCAGATCGAAATCAAGAACGCCACCGCGATGGCAAGCAGGACAAAGGTCAGCAGGCGGTTCCCGAACTCGATCAGCCCGTGGTAACCCATTTCTGGAACCGGAGTCATCGACCCCGGGACGCAGTTAGGCCAGTGGGAGCAGCCGAGCCCGGACTTGGTCAGCCGCACCGCACCGCCGGTCACGATGATCCCGATCTGCGAAACCAAGGAGGCGATTGCCAGGCCGTGGACGATGCCGGTGACCTTCGGCGGCATAGTGCCTAGCCATGTATTGGCGGCAGCGACAATGATTCCGAAGAGGTCACCGATCTTGGCGAGCATCCTGGAAGCCCAGCTTCGTTTAGCTAGGTCTGAAGACATGGAAATCTCCCCTTCATTGGTGTTCTGGTTAGTTCCATTTGAATAGTTTGATGGCAGCAAATGAACCAGCTGCGGCCCAAAGCACCAAGAAGATCACGCTCGCGATGCTGAACCGGCCTTCTATGAGCGCCGAGCGCATCGCATCGCCGAGTGCGGCAGAGGGCAAGGCGTCCAGGGTCGGCTGGATCCAATGCGGCGCCATGCTCAGCGGGAAGAGCACCCCGCCCACTCCGGCGAGCAGGATCCACGCCAAATTCGTGATTGCCAATGTGGCTTCGGGGCGAACTGTGCCGGCAATCAACAGCCCCAGGGCGGTGAAGGCCGCTGCCCCGAGCAGCAAGAACAGGATCGCCGGAAGGATTCCAAACAGGTTTGGCTCCCATCCGAGCAGCAAGGCCACAAGGGTGATGAGGACTACCTGGATGGCCAGCACGGTGAGCACCGCAATGACCTTGCCGAAGATCAATCCGGTCTTTCCCAGGGGAGTAGTGGAGAACATCCGCAGCACGCCATATCGGCGGTCGAAGCCAGTTCCAATGCCTTGGCCAGTGAAGGCCGTGGAGATCACGCACAGGGCCAATACGCCGGGGACGGCTGCATCGATGCTGCGCGGGGCAACGCCTTCGAGCAAATCGGTTAAGGTGAGACCGAACAAGGCGATGATGGGCAGTACCACCGCGAGTACCAGTTGCTCGCCATTGCTGAGCATCATGATCGTTTCGTATTTGCCCTGGAGCGCGATGCGCTTGGGTGTGGAAACCGCGTTGGATTTGGCGGCTGTCTGGCTCATGCCGGTACCTCCTTTTGCGCGAATTCCAGAAAAACATCTTCGAGGCTGCGTGCCTGCAGATTCATATGCTTAGGCAGGATTCCCTCGCGTGCCCACCAGCTGGTGAGCCAGTGCAGATGCTCCGCGGCGCTCACTCCGGTCAGGTGGTACTCGCCGGGTGCCGTTTCGCTCAAGTGCAGGCCTGCCGGCGGGTGCGGTAGCGCGAGGCCAGGTGCCGCCCCAAAGCTCACCGGGCGGGTCTCATGTTCGGCGGCGGCCAGTGTCGTCAATTCGGCGACGGTGCCCTGCGCAACGGTGCGGCCCTTGTCGATGATGTACACGTAATCACTGAGGCGTTGCGCGTCATCCATCAGATGGGTGGTGAGCACGATCGCCTTGCCGGCGTCGCGCTGTTCGCTGATCAGGTCGAAAACTACTTGGCGCGACTGCGGGTCCAGTCCCGCGCTTGGCTCGTCCAAGAACAGGACCTCCGGGTCCCCGGCCAGCGCCAGGGCCAGGGCGATGCGTTGTTTTTGGCCGCCGGAAAGCCGGCGGATGGTGCGGCTGCCGAAGGATTCGAGATCTAGACGCGTTATCAGCGCGTTAATATCTATTGGGTTCTTGTACATGGCCGCGACATGGCGCAGCAAGGGAACCGGGCGCATCGAGGGTGGCAGCCCGCCGTCCTGCAGCATGACGCCGACACGCGAGCGGAGGTCTGGATTGTCCCCATAGGGATCCTGGCCGAGCAATTGCACCGTTCCGCTTTCCGGGCGCATAAGCCCCTGGGCGCAGGCGAGGGTCGTTGATTTGCCGGCGCCATTGGAGCCGAGAAGCGTGGTGACCTGCCCGGGGAAGGCTTTGAGGGAGACGGAATCCAGGACCCTGAGCATGCGATTATTCAGCGCAGGAACCGGTCCCAGATCCTTGCTCAGCTCATTGATGATGAGGCTGGGAGTAACTGAAGACACCACAGCATTCTACGTCATGTCGAAGTCAAGGGCCCTGAGTCCTTTGTCACGAAGACTCGAATTAGGTTTGCGTGCGGAGGATGATGGTTGTAGCGGAAGAGAAAATCCGCGAGATTCACAAGGTGACAAGCTCTACCTTAGTAAGTCCTTCCTTACTAGACGTACGCTAAAAATATAGGCATGCTTATGTTGTGTATTCATCTAATTCAGACACAGCTAGTACCACAACTGGCACTACGGTTGACGCGGTTGGGGATACTGAGGAGCGCACGCGAGACCGAGTTCTGAACGCAGTCCTTGAAGATGGACCGGTTAGTGCGGCCGAGCTTGGCACCAAGCTCGGGTTCACGCCCGCGGCGGTTCGGCGTCACCTCGATGCCTTGTCCAAAACCGGACTGGTAGAGGTGAAGCTGGTAGCCAACCAGAAGTCGGGCGCAGGCCGTCCGTCCCGTCGGTACGTACTTTCGCACCGGGGACAGACGAAACTGGGCAATGACTACCTGGATATCGCCACCCAGGCACTCAAAGTGCTGGGGGACGCGGCGGGAGAAGATGCGATTCGCAAATTCGCCCAGGACCGCTTCGCGACGATGGAAAGCCGCTATGCGAAAGCATTAGACGGTGTTGAAGGGCTGGAGGAACGGGCGGCGAAGCTCAGCGAATTGCTTAGCTCCGACGGCTTCGTTGGCTACACCCGCAAGGTTGAAGCGAAGGTTTCAACAGCACTAATGCGCAGCGTTCAGCTGTGCCAGGGGCACTGCCCCATACAAGATTTGGCACGCGAGTTTCCGGTGTTTTGCGACATGGAAACTGAAATGTTTGCCCGTCTGGTCGGTGTCGACGTGAGAAGGCTGTCGACGCTGGCCGGCGGTGGACATGTGTGCACGACCCACATCCCTGTGGGTCGCGGAAAGGCGCCAATACGCGCTGAGAAGAGAACTCGAATTAAGTTCACGAAGCAGGAGAGGCCGCGATGACGGATCAGATTGCACAGGAGTCTGCCGACCCAGGTGTAATTTCCGATATTCTGGAGAAGAACCCCGAACTCCACGGAATCGGTAATTACGAATACGGCTGGTCAGACAAGAACGACGCGGGTGCGAATGCACGTCGCGGCGTTGACGCCGATGTTGTAGCCAACATTTCCAACCTCAAGTCAGAACCTGAGTGGATGTTGGAGCTGCGCCAGAAGGGCTTGAAGTACTTCGACCGCAAGCCAATGCCTACCTGGGGTCCAGACCTCTCGGGCATCGACTTCGACAACATCAAGTACTTCGTTCGCTCGACCGAGAAGCAGGCCACCACGTGGGAGGACCTGCCCGAAGACATCAAGAACACCTACGACAAGCTGGGCATTCCAGAGGCTGAAAAGCAGCGTCTGGTTTCCGGCGTAGCCGCTCAGTACGAGTCCGAGGTTGTCTACCACCAGCTGCGTGAAGACCTCGAAGCCCAGGGCGTCATCTTCCTCGACACGGATACCGCGTTGAAGGAACACGAAGACATCTTCAAGGAGTACTTCGGCTCGGTCATCCCGGCGGGCGATAACAAGTTCGCTTCGTTGAACACCGCGACCTGGTCCGGTGGCTCGTTCGTCTACGTCCCCAAGGGCGTACACGTGGAGATCCCGCTGCAGGCCTACTTCCGTATCAACACGGAAAACATGGGTCAGTTCGAGCGCACCTTGATCATCGCCGACGAGGACTCCTACGTCCACTACATCGAGGGCTGCACCGCGCCGATCTACCAGTCGGACTCGCTGCACTCGGCAGTCGTGGAAATCATCGTGAAGAAGGGCGCCCGCGTCCGCTACACGACGATCCAGAACTGGTCGAACAACGTGTACAACCTGGTGACCAAGCGTGCCGTCTGCGAAGAGGGCGCCACCATGGAGTGGGTCGATGGCAACATCGGTTCCAAGGTCACCATGAAGTACCCGGCTGTCTACCTGGTCGGCGAGCACGCCAAGGGCGAGACCCTGTCCATCGCCTTCGCCGGCGAAGGCCAGCACCAGGACACCGGTTCGAAGATGGTTCACATCGCTCCGAACACCTCCAGCTCCATTGTCGCCAAGTCGGTGGCCCGTAACGGTGGCCGCTCCGCTTACCGCGGTCTGGTTCAGGTTCGCGAGGGTGCCAAGGGCACCAAGAACTCGGTCGTGTGTGACGCGCTGCTGGTTGACCAGATTTCGCGTTCGGACACCTACCCATACATCGACGTCCGCGAGGATGACGTGACCATGGGCCACGAGGCAACGGTTTCCCGTGTTTCCGAAGAACAGCTGTTCTACCTGCAGTCCCGCGGCCTGGCCGAGGACGAAGCAATGGCGATGATCGTGCGTGGCTTCGTTGAGCCAATCGCCCGTGAACTTCCAATGGAATACGCGCTGGAACTGAACCGCCTTATTGAACTCCAGATGGAAGGATCGGTCGGCTAAGAATGTCCGAGACCACTACTCAGATTCCCGATGAGAAGGCGCGCATTGGCGCCCCCTCCATCCCGGGCTTCACAGAAGAGGGCGAAAACCTTTCGCCATTGAACGACAGCGCCACCTCCCCACTTGCCGGCGACTCGGCCAAGAGCCACAGCCACGGCGGCGGCGAAGGTGTGACGGATTCTTCACGTGCCGGTCGTTTGACCAGCTTCAACGTCGAGGATTTCCCGAAGCTGACCGGACGCGAAGAAGACTGGCGCTTCACCCCGCTCAAGCGCATCGGTGGCTTGCACACCGCTGAGCTGACCGGCAAGGCGCCGAAGGTTGAACTGACCGGTTCCGAAAACGTCTCGCTGCGCACCGTTGCGGCAGACGACGCGATCCGCGGCAACGCTTTCACCCCTGATGACCGCGTGTCGGCCAACAGCTGGAAGTACTCCAACGGCGCACAGGTGCTCACCATCCCGGCTAACGCCGAAGATGTGAATAGCGTCCTGCGCATCACCGGCGAGTCGCTGGATCCAGCGGCTCAGCACCTGATCATCGTGGCGGAAGAGAACTCCGAAGCCATGGTCGTTATCGACCACGTAGGCTCGGCAGTGCTGGCGCAGAACATCGAATTCGATGTGCGCCAGGGCGCTCGTCTGCGCGTTGTCTCGCTGCAGGCTTGGGAATCGGATGCAATCCACGCTTCCTCGCAGCAGGCCTCGGTGGCCAAGGACGCAACCTTCAAGCACATCGTGGTCACCTTCGGTGGCGACCTGGTGCGCGTGAACCCTTCGGCTCGTTTTGCCGGAGAGCACGCCGAGATCGAGCTCTACGGCCTGTACTTCGCCGACGCCGGTCAGCACTTGGAGCACCGCTTGTTCGTCGACCACGCAGTCCCGAACTGCAAGTCGAACGTGCTGTACAAGGGTGCCCTGCAGGGTAAGAACGCACACACCGTCTGGGTTGGCGACGTGCTGATCCGGAAGGCTGCCGTGGGAACCGATTCCTACGAGGCGAACCGCAACCTGGTGCTCACCGACGGAACCCGTGCCGACTCGGTGCCTAACCTGGAAATCGAGACCGGCCTGATCGACGGTGCCGGACACGCTTCCACCACCGGACGCTTCGACGACGAGCACCTGTTCTACCTGATGGCTCGCGGTATCGATGAGAAGACCGCACGCCGCTTGGTGGTTCGTGGCTTCCTGAACGAAATCGTCCAGCAGATCGGTGATGAGCAGCTCCAGGAGCGCCTGACCGACACCATCGAAGAAGAATTGGCAACCACTACCCTCTAGGTAGTGCCGGTTCTACCAGCCTTTTAGATATAGAAACGGAACGACGTATGTCTACTCTGGAAATCAAAGACCTGCACGTCTCGATCGACACCGAGCAGGGTGAGAAGGAAATTCTCAAGGGTGTTTCGCTGACCATCAACACCAACGAAACCCACGCAATCATGGGCCCTAACGGCTCGGGCAAGTCCACCTTGGCCTCGACCATCGCCGGTCACCCACGTTACAAGGTCACCTCGGGTTCGATTACCCTTGATGGCGTCGACGTGCTGGAGATGAGCGTTGACGAGCGCGCCAAGGCGGGCCTGTTCCTGGCCATGCAGTACCCGGTCGAGGTCCCCGGCGTGACCATGACCAACTTCCTGCGTACCGCCAAGACCGCAATCGACGGCGAAGCTCCGAAGCTGCGTACCTGGACCAAGGACGTCAAGGAAGCCATGGCGAAGCTGAAGATCGATGCGGACTTCGCCGGCCGTAACGTCAACGAAGGCTTCTCCGGCGGCGAGAAGAAGCGCGTCGAAATCCTGCAGATGGAACTGTTCAAGCCTAAGTTCGCCATCTTGGACGAGACCGACTCGGGCCTCGACGTTGACGCGTTGAAGACCGTGTCCGAGGGCGTCAACCGCGCTCAGGACGATAACCAGATGGGCACCTTGCTGATCACCCACTACACTCGCATCCTGCGCTACATCAAGCCAGACCACGTGCACGTGTTTGTTGACGGTCGCATCGCCGAGCAGGGTGGCCCGGAACTTGCAGATCGTTTGGAAGATGAAGGTTACGACCGCTTCCTCAACGTCAAGGCCTAGTAAGGTAAATTCCATGAGTGAATCAACCGAACAGAGCACGGGAGCCGCTACGACTCCGTTGGAAGACGTAGAGGAGGCGCTCAAGGACGTCATTGACCCGGAACTCGGGGTTAATATCGTCGACTTGGGCCTGCTTTACGGTCTGAAGTACGCGGAAGACGGCGCACTTATTCTCGACATGACCCTGACCACCGCGGCTTGCCCGCTCACCGATATTATCGAGGAGCAGGTCGCCCAAGCGATGGAAAGCGTTGTCGACGAGCATCGTTTGAATTGGGTCTGGATGCCGCCATGGGGTCCAGAACGCATTACCGATGATGGTCGCGACCAGATGCGGGCCCTTGGGTTCAACATCTAAGTTGTAGAGCTAAAAAGGCACCTTTCGAATCTTTCAAGATTCGAAAGGTGCCTTTTGCTTAATCCGCAGGTCGATTCTCTGCTGGAGATGCCTCTATCCACGAGAGCCCTTGGAGTTAGAGCCTATGTGTGAGTACCGATTCAAAAGCCATCGCCGTGCCGGTGCCACCGGCGGCGGCCATGAGGGCCAGGCACAGTTCATCGCCGCGCGCGGCGGCCCGTGCCTGCCAAAAGAGCCGCGTGGCCAGCAAGGCCCCGCTGGCGCCGTAGGGGTGGCCCAAGGCCAGCGCACCGCCGTCTCGATTAACGGTTGAAGCCTCGATGCCCAGCTCGGCGAGGCAGGCCAAGGCCTGGACGGCGAAGGCCTCGTTGAACTCAATGAGTTCCGCCTGGGCGAGCCGGTCGAGGCCGAGCAGTTGCCCGAGCTTCTGATACGCGGGCACCGCTGCCATGCCGAGGATTTGTGGGTCGCAGGCCCCGGTTCCGGTGCCCAGATACCGCAGCGCAAAGCGCGCGTCAAGTCGTGCAAAATACTCTGCATCGACAACCAACACGGCTGCGGCCCCATCATTTATGGGGCATGAATTGCCTGCCGTCACGGTACCGCCGGGAACGAAGGCGGGCCGCAAGGAGGATAGTTTCTTGGCCGACAATCCCTCGCGTGGGCAGGTATCGGACTGGACCACTCCCGAAGGAGTGCCAATCGGCACGATTTCCTGGTTGAAGCGTCCGGCCTGCTGCGCTTGCACCGCGCGCTGGTGGCTGCGTAGGGCAAACTCGTCCTGGGCGGTGCGGGAGACCTGAAACTGTGCGGCAATGTTCTCCGCGGCCACACCCATTTCCGGGTCGGCTTGCGGGTGCGGGGTAAAGCGGGCGCGCGAATAGACCCGTGGCGGAGAAACGGGATCCCCATTCTTCTCCATTCGCCATGGCGCGGTGGAAACCGATTCAACCCCTCCAGCGATCACGGCCCGTGCCTCGCCGCAGCGCACCATTCTGGCTGCCGCTGCGATGGCTTCCAACGCGCTCGCGCATTGGGCATCGAGGGTGGTTGCCGGCACGGAGTCAGGCAGCCGAGAAACCTGCGTCGCGACGCGCGCAATGTTTCCGCCGGGTCCTGCCGCGTTCCCCGCGAAGACGTGGTCCACGTCAGCGGGGGAGATTCCAGTGTCCTCCAACAAGGCGTCAAAGACCTTACCCAGCAGTTGGTCGGCTCCGAGGCGAGCGAATTCCTTATTTGAGCGCACCACTGGCGTACGCCTGGCGGCTATGATCAGGGCGTCATTCATCGCAAGCGCAGCTTTCTTAGTCCGGATGTTGTTGGTGCTGGAAGATTCTGAATATCGCATTTGCCGCTGGCGGTCAGTGGCCAAGAAGGCAAAAACACTACGTCGTGGGGAATCTTGTAAACGGGCAGAATCTCGCGCAGTGCCGCCAACACCGCAGGTGGATCGGGCAGTGGCTGGTGAAGAGCATGCTGCACATAGGCGGTCAGCACCGTCTTGCCGTGGGCGATGCGGTGCGCCAGAACGAGCGACTGCCTCAAGCCTGCTGCTTCGAGCGCTCTAGTGATCTCGGCCGGGTAGATGTTGTTTCCATTGATGTTCATCATCTCGCCCCCGCGGCCAAGGATTTGAATACGCCCACCGGGTAGCAAGCGGGCAATATCTCCGATTCCGGTCGCTTCCTCGCAGCGTTCTAGCCGGCCCGAGCCCAGCGGGTCGTAGCCGGTGGCATTGAAGGCACTTCGAATCATGAGCCGACCTGTCCCATCGGTTCGATTCTGCGCGTGCAAATGCGCCCTAACCCCGTCGAAGAGCGTGCCAATGAAAGGGCTCTCCTCGGTCTCTTCAAGGCTGCGCTGGCGGTAGGCAATCAGGCTGTGCTCGCTGCTGCCGAAGTATTCGGTGCAATCTACGTCCTTCGAGAGTTGCAGGATCTGCTGGGCCAGATCCAGGCTCAGGGCTTCGCCGCCGGTGACCACATGACGTAGGCCGGAGAGCCGCTGGAGTGGAATCTTCTGGAGCAGCAGGCGCACGAGCGAAGGAACTGCGACCAGGCGGTTGCAGCTTATTGACTGCAATAGTCGCCGAACGTGCCCGGCCTGCCAACGTCCCGGTGCCACCAGCGTGCCGCCGAGCGCGACCGATTCAACCAGTGCATATAGGCCGAGGCCATGAGCAAGCGGTCCGGGAACCAGTGTTCTGGAATCTTTGCTGGCCCCTAGAATCGTCGCGCACCGGCTTATGGATTGCTCCCATGAATGACGGGTGCGAACAACTGCCTTCGGGCTGCCGGTGGATCCGGAGGTGAAGATAAGCAAAAGCTCGGAGTCGGAGCCGGTCTGGGTGGCGAGGGGCGGAAGGGTCTGGCCTGGATCGGATATCGTGCGCACGCGCAGGGCCGTATGGCCAATCTCCGTCACCGACCTTTCACCGGGCTGATCCGTCAGGACCGTTGGAGACCCGAATTGCGTGAGCGTGTCCTTGAGCTTTTCGGCAGGCCATGACGGATCGAGAATCATGGCGCTCACCCCGGCGAGCAGACAAGCATGGAATCCTATGGCCAATGCGACCGGATCCGAGCAGTAGAGTCCTGCCCTACGGCCAATGCGTGGATCCCGTTGCAACGCCTGAGCCAAATCGTGGCTCGAGGCGTACAGGGTCGCATAATCGATTACCTGGGTGAGGCTGATGACCGCCGGGTGATCTGGACGAGTGAGCGCGTGATGATGCAGCTGGCTGGCGAGATTCATGGATCTAGCGCATGAGTCCCTGGTAGCTGCGGTGAACGGTGACGGCCACCAGCGTGGCGACCACTGCCTTGATCAGATCCCCGGGGATGAATGCCAGCGAACCGAGAGCAGAGGTGCCAAGGTCGAGGCCGGTCACCACGGAAGTCCAGGGAATTCCGAAGAGGTAGATGATGCCTATTCCACCCAGCAGTATGGAGAGCAGTCCGGTCACGATGCGTGTGCCCTGGCTTTTCTGGCGAAGCACCCAGTACTTGAACAATGCGCCAATGACTAAGGAGCCAAAGATCCAGCCGAGCAGGTAGCCGCCGGTTGGGCCGAGTAGAACCGCAAGTCCGCCGCGGCCGCCGGCTAGGAGCGGCAATCCTGCCAGGGCAAGGACAACCACAACCAGGCTGGAGAGCATGCCTCTGATGGGACCCAGCAGCGCGCCTGCCAGCATGACGCCTAAGGTCTGCAAGGTGATGGGCACCGGAACGATGCCAATCACGATTGGGGGAACAAGTCCCATGGCGGCGATCATCGCAGCAAAAATAGCTACGTAGACGGTATTTCGGGTTTGCGAGGAAGTGGCAGTTGCCATCGGAGGGTCCTATCGAGTGATGCTGCGAGAGCTGAGGGAGAGGTTATTTGTCTTTGTCGGCGGAGTCGTATCCACGAGCTTCCAATGCCTCGGCGGTGTCGTCGGCAATTCGCAGCGAGCGAATCACCAGCGGGACCGCTACAGCCACAGGGTTGTTGGCCAGTCCGCGAGCATGCTGCGCCTCGCGTACTTCTAGATACACGCGCTTGAGCTCTGGGATGAATCGAATGGCCAGGGATAGACCCAAGGAAATTTGCGCTGGGTTCGCGCCCACATAACGCAGGGGAGAGGCTACCTGCTGAAATAGTTCCAGCATGGCGTCGAAGGTCGTGGTCAGGCTGACCGCATAGGCGAACATGCACATGGTGAGCAAACGAAGCACAGACACCGAAGCGTTTTCCCAAGTGGTCTGGATTCCCAGTGAAATAAAGACAAAGCCGAGGATCAGCAACAAGGTGATCAACGCGGTGCGCAACTGCCGAAGTTTCACTCGCGCGCTGAACAGTAGCAGGAGGCTGCCAATGAGCAGCGCGAAGAGCACTTGCCAACTCGGGATCAGGTACAACCCGATGCTGATTGCCAAGAGCGCGCCAAACTTGAGTCCGGCAGGAAGCTTGGCCAGATAAGAGGTATTGTGTGCCGCGATCATACGTGGCTCCACTGCCGGTAGTGAGCGATGGCGTCCGCTGGAAGGCCGTCAAATGCAATGGTTCCGTCGGTGACGACCAGTACGCGATCGAAATCTTCGAGCAGTTCCAGATCGTGCGTGATCACGATCGCGCGCTGTGGAAGCTGCGCAATTTCTCCTTGGAATCGTAGCCGGTTGCGCAGATCGAGCATGGTCGTTGGCTCGTCGAAGACGATCGTGCGTGGCTGCATTGCAATCACGGCGGCCAGCGCGACCATCTGCTGCTCGCCCCCTGAAAGGGTATGGCTTTCCCGGTCCGCTAGATGCTTGATGTTCAACTCGTCTAGGGTTTGCGCGACCCGGACCTTGCGGTCGGCCTTTGACAGCCCTAGGTTCTTCAGGCCGAACGCAATATCATCAGCCACCAGCGGCATGATGATTTGGTTTGCAGGGTTTTGGAAGACGAAACCTACATCGCGGCGTATCTGTTTTGCATGCTTGGAGGTATTCAAATCGCCTACATGCACCGTGCCGTAGGTGGGAACAACGAGAGCGTTGAGCAATCGGGACAGGGTGCTTTTCCCGGCGCCGTTGGCGCCGATGATTCCGATGCGACGTTCGTTGAGCGTCAGATTAATATCAGCTAAGACCGTCCGGTCCTCGAAGCTGACGGTGACATGCTCAAGTTGGATCTCTGGTAGTTCCACAATGCTCCATCGCGACGTACTTGTTCGCCCAGTAAATCACCAGTGGCTAGTTGGCGGTAGGGCTGCGTTCTTCGTGGTCGATTGAACCACTGAGAAAAGAGCATACTTGATCACTGTTCAATTGTCTTGATCGGTGTTCAAGAAATTTCTAGAAGCCGAGGAACTGCTCGTAGATAAGCACTAGTGAGAGACCGATCATGATGATTCCTGAACATGCAGTCACTATCCGTGCGGCCAGTGGACGTGAGCGTAATAAAAGACGCGAGGCGAAGGCAATCGAGAAATACACAAGGACTGAAACGGCGAAGTGCGTGAGCCCCAGGGCTCCGGTCTGCAGCGATAGCGGCCAGGCGGCAGAATGGTCAATGAATTGGGGGATGAGCGCAAGGTAGAGAAGCAAAGCCTTCGGGTTGGTGCTGCTGGTGAGCAGGCCCTTGAAAAACGCGCCGCGCCATGGGCCGGCAGTTTTCAGCAGCGGACGGCTTTCGGTAAGCACGGCGGCAGCCGCGAATGGAAGCTCCGTGGGATCGCTTGAAGAACTCACCGGAGTCATGGACGCGGAAGGTGTAGCTGATGAGCCGCTATAAAATTTCGCGGATCTCCAACTCGCGAGGGTGATGATGCCAAGCCACAAAAGGTAAAGGGATCCGGCCATGGTGAGCCACAACAAGAGTTGCGGCGAGCTAGCCACAAGTGCCGCCACACCGCAGACCAGTAGCACGGTATGAAACAGATATCCGGTGAGGAGCCCCCAAACCGCTGCGCAATACCCCTTGGGCCCAATGGCAGAAGAGATGATATACGCCCAATCGGCACCCGGAGTGCAGGCAAGCGTAACGGAGACAAGGAGGAATCCGGTTAGTTGAGCGATATCCAAGGTGTCTCCTCGTGGTTCTTGCAGTACTAGGGCAAGCGTAGGAAATATTCATCGAAAAGTGTTTGCCGATTTTGCTTGAAATGACGAAATTTGAGCGCAATTTATTCGAGATAGCCGCGCTTAGCGCAATTATTTTGCGTAGTATGCTGGCGCTATGGATAAGTTGGATCGTGCGATTATCGCTGAGCTGCAATTGGACGGCCGGATGAGTGCAACCGCCTTGGCGAACAAGGTGGGACTATCGGTGGCGCCATGCCACCGTCGCATTCGCGAACTCGAACGCACGGGGGTTATCGCCGGATATCAAGCCGTTGTCACCCCTGAGCGCGTAGGGCTGGCCTTCGAAGCGTTGGTGTTCGTGACACTGAAAGACCGAACCCAACTCAAGGCCTTTGAGGCGGCTGTAGAGAAGGACGAACTCATCGTCGAAGCGCAGCGCTTGTTTGGCGAACCGGATTTCCTGCTTCGTGTGTACGCCAAAGACCTGACGCATTATCAGCACTTATACGATGACGTGCTAGTCGAGCTGCCAGGAGTAGAAAAACTAAATAGCACGATCGTGATGCGAAATATCAAAGAGCGGGCGATCCTGCCGGTCTAATGGTTGACTTCAACCGCGTTGCCGGACTGCGCGGCGCGAGGTGTAATGAGCAGCGAAATCACCAAAATACCCGCAATGATCCATAGCGCCTGCGGTAAGCCGGTGACATCCGCTACGAATCCGATTACCGGAGGTCCGCTGAGCATCGCACCGTAACCGAAAGCGCTGATCACGCTCACGGCTCGTGGGCCGAGGTGATCGCTACGTGAGGCAGCGATCGACATGCCAACAGGGAAGCCAAGGGCACTTCCAAGACCCCAAAGTACGGCGCCCGCTCCTAGGGTTGCAGTGTTTTCGCCCAGGATGAATAGCACGATCCCGATTAGGCCGATCATTCCCATGATCATCAGCGAGCACTTGGTGCCGATGCGGTCCACGATCGGCCCACCGGCGAACCGGCCTATCGTCATGGCTCCGGCGAACAGGGTGAACATCAAGGCACCGGTTGGGTGGTCCAAACCATGGCCGTCAACCGAGGCCACTGCCAGCCAGTCATTGGCCGCCCCCTCGGCGAAGCTCAGTCCAGCCACCATAAGTCCGAGCAAGAGCAATAAGCCCCGGTGGGAGCGTGCTCCCGAAACCTTCAGCTGGGTGCTTTCTCGTGGACGGGAGTAGTTGTAGTTCCAATCCCTGAATCCAGTCTGCGCTACTAGTGCCAATGCAATGATCACGACGGCGACCAGAATAAAGTGCCATGCCGTAGTGATGCCCAAGCTGAGGGTGGTCGTCGCGATTCCTGCGCCAAGCAAGGAGCCAAGGCTGAAGTAGCCATGCAGGGAAGGCATGATGCTCTTACCAAGTTTTCGTTCAACCTTGGCCCCATTGACATTCATGGTGATGTCAAGGCAACCAAAAACCAGCCCATTGGTGAAAAGCACGACGAATGCTAAGACCTCGCTGTGCAGTATCGACACGGACATTCCTAGCCCGACAAGTATTAGGGCAAGGATTATCGGCAACACCAAGAGCAAGTTCTTGGCCGAGATTCTTCGGCTCAGTGCCGGTGCAAACGTGATGCCGGCCAGTGTTCCGGCGGTCATGCAAAAGAGGAAAGCCCCGAGCCGAGAGCCAGAAAAATCAAAGATCATGGCGAAGATCGAAAGTCGGCCCGCCCAGGAGGCAAAGGATAAACCAGCAATCAAAAAGATCAGGTTAACGCTTAAGCGTTCGCCGAATACCGGCTTTGCTCGAGCGGGGGCGATGAGCGCCATTTACCGGTTCCTCCTGATTTGTACAGCACCTTGAGTTTATCCCAGTTTCAAAAAAGTTGAAACTAAAATCTATGCGATTCCGAGTACTGCTAGCGCACTTTTAGGGGGCTCCGATGAAACTCTAAGTATCGGATACTTTTAGTCCCGGTGTTCGGCTAGCCGGAGTTCGTTCTAAGCCGCTGAGCATGAGGATTTCTATCGGCAATAAAGCGATTGGCGAAGCGCCACGAAGGCGCCATGCAAGCGATGCGGCCTGGGGCAGGGGTGAAACTAGGAGTTTTCGAATCAAATTGTTGCGGGACTGCCAGTGACGATCCACGGGCAGGAGTGCAATCTCGGCGGGCAAGCGCATTAGCCCTGAAGCGACATGATGTGATCGCGAACGTGGTGGACTGTTGCAGGCCTGAATCCTGGTCTGAGGAATACTTCATTTGGTGATGCGCAAATCTGAAAAGATGCCATGGCTTGGGGCTGAAAAACAAAACTATGGTCAAAGCCCGCTAAGGCGGCCTCTTTCTCGATTCGAAAAGAAAAACCGCCGCTCACTTGTTTTACCAAGAGAGCGACGGTTTAATTTGGTACCCCCGGCCGGATTCGAACCGGCGACCTAGAGATTAGAAGGCTCTTGCTCTATCCAGCTGAGCTACGGAGGCGTAACCGAAAATTAGTTTAGCCCATTGACAAGCAAGATCTCTAACCGGAGACGCTAGTGTTGTAGTAGGACCGCTTTGTTGGGCGTTGAGTAGGGAATCTTTGTATGCAGCGATGGAGAATTGGCGGTCTGAAAAGCATCGCCTGTTATACGGCCATAAGTTTAGGGCTCGCGTGGCTCGTCGCTTTGCCGTTGTGGCAAGGCTCGGGCCTTCATCATCCGCAATTCATGTGGATCGCCATGGGTATGATGCTGACGCCCGCTGTCGCTGCCCTGTGTATGAGCTTGCTTCAACGTCGCGGAAAACAATTCTTGAAGGAATCCGGACTGCTTCCGCTTGGCAAGCCCACGCGATTTCTGCTCGCAGTGCTGCTTGCCTACCTATTGCCGATCGTCCTGATAGTTCAGGCGCCAATCATTGGAACGTGGCTAGGGGTCTTCCCCGGAGACTTGAACCAGTTCATGGTCTTGAACTTCGTGGCGGGGACCGACGGACCCGGCAGATATTTGCTTGGCCAGGCAGGAATCATCCTCGTTGCCGGATTAATGAACCTCATTCCTGCCCTGGGTGAAGAGATCGGTTGGCGTGGATGGCTATGGCCAAAACTGCAGCCAATAGGGCAGGTGCCCGCAATTTTGATTTCAGGTGTTATTTGGGGTATCTGGCATGCTCCATTGATCTTATTGGGATACAACTACCCATTCGCCAAGGGCGCGTGGGGCCTTGCCGCGATGTGCGGAATGTGCATCGTTGTAGGGGCATTTTTTGCCTGGCTGCGCACGTTCAGTGGCTCCGTCTGGCCTGCCGCATTTGCTCATGGCGTCTTCAATGCCAGCGTGGGGTTGGTATCGCTGTTCATGATGATGGGGTCAATGCTTGATTCGACCAAGGCCTCAATCCTGGGCTGGTCGGGTTGGATCTTGCCTGGGGCGGTGATTTTGGTGATGGTGCTATTCGGAGCCTTCCGGGCAAGAACCGATCCAAGTTATCCACAGAATGAGCTGAAGAGTACTGGATCCAATGGGCAGGGGCTCAGCATGGACTGAAGCCCGGGGCCGCTCCCGGGGCAGGACCAAAGGAGAAGAACGTCATGAGTGATCTTGTGACCATCCGTGCAGTAATTGGAACAGAGCCACAATTGAGTATCACCCCGCAGGGGCTTGCGGTGCTCAAATTTCGTGCGGTGACTCACGAACGCAAAAAGGACCCTGAAACCGGGCAATGGGTCGATGCCGGAACCAACTGGTTCTCCGTCAGTGCTTTCCGAGGGCTGGCCGAGAATGGGATGGAGTCGTTGGAGCAGGGCGACCACATTGTCATCATCGGCAAGCTCCAAATTCGCCAGTTCGAACGGGCGGATGGATCGCGCGGAACGAGCGCTGATATTGAGGCCTTCTCGTTCGGCCATGACCTGAAGTTCGGGACTTCGCACTTCACTAAAGTGCGAACCGCCTCGGGAGACATTGAACGTTCGCCACATCCCTCCCAAATCGAATCGCGCAACCATCCCATGAGCGAGAATACCGGTGGCTCGTGGCCTGAAAGGGACACCGACGCAGCGTAAATCCTCTGCATTCAGTGGTGTCGCGGGAAAACGTGTGAAACCGGGCACCACTGGAGCAAAATAGTGGTGTGTGGATTCGGATTTGCACCCTCTGAGGCACTAGCCTTAAGACCATGGCGGAATTTATTTACACAATGACCAAGGCTCGCAAGGCCGTTGGTGACAAAGTCATCCTTGACGATGTCAGCATGTCCTTCTACCCGGGCGCCAAAATTGGTGTCGTGGGTCCTAACGGTGCTGGTAAGTCAACGATCCTGAAGATTATGGCGGGAATCGATACCCCGTCCAATGGTGAGGCACGTCTTTCACCTGGTTACTCTGTGGGCATCTTGCTGCAGGAACCACCCCTCAACGAAGAAAAGACCGTCCTGGGCAACGTCCAGGAAGGCGTCGGTGAGATCTATGAAAAGATCACCCGATTCAACGAAATCTCAGAAGAGATGGCTCAGGAAGGTGCCGATTTCGACACCTTGCTAGAAGAGATGGGCAAGCTCCAGGAGGCTATTGACGCCGCCGATGCTTGGGACATCGACAACCAGCTCGAACAGGCAATGGATGCCCTGCGTTGCCCGCCGGGCGACGAAATGGTCACCCACCTCTCCGGTGGTGAGCGTCGACGCGTCGCGCTGTGCAAATTGCTGCTGCAGAAGCCAGACCTGTTGCTCCTCGATGAGCCTACTAACCACTTGGACGCCGAGTCCGTACTGTGGCTCGAACAGCACCTGGCAGCCTACCCGGGCGCGGTTTTGGCCGTAACCCACGACCGTTACTTCCTGGATCACGTCGCAGAGTGGATCTGTGAAGTTGACCGCGGTCGCCTGCACCCATACGAGGGCAACTACTCCACCTACCTGGAGAAGAAGCGCGAGCGTATGGAGGTACAGGGCAAAAAGGACCAGAAGCTTGCCAAGCGTCTGGCCGAAGAGCTCGACTGGGTGCGCTCCAACGCCAAGGGACGCCAGACGAAGTCGAAGGCTCGTCTGGCCCGCTATGAAGAAATGGCTGCGGAGGCCGAGCGCACCCGCAAGCTTGACTTCGAAGAGATCCAGATTCCACCTGGTCCACGCTTGGGTCAGGTCGTCATCGAAGCCCAGGACTTGAACAAGGGCTTCGGCGAACGTGTGCTAATCGACGGACTGTCCTTCTCACTTCCTCGAAATGGCATCGTCGGTGTGATCGGTCCTAACGGTGTTGGTAAATCGACTCTGTTCAAGACCATTGTTGGCATGGAAGAACTCGATGGGGGCACGCTGAAGATCGGTGATACCGTCAAGATTTCCTATGTTGACCAGAACCGCGAAAACATTGATCCGACAAAGTCCCTATGGGAAGTAGTTTCGGAAGGCCTGGACTACATTCAGGTCGGTCAGGTTGAGATGCCATCGCGTGCCTATGTCTCGGCATTCGGCTTCAAGGGCCCAGACCAGCAGAAGAAGGCCGGTGTCCTCTCCGGTGGTGAGCGTAACCGTCTGAACCTTGCATTGACCCTGAAGCAGGGCGGAAACCTCTTGCTCCTCGATGAGCCTACAAACGACCTTGACGTTGAAACTCTCTCGTCACTGGAAAATGCTCTTCTCGAGTTCCCCGGTTGCGCAGTGGTCGTCTCGCACGACCGTTGGTTCCTGGACCGGGTCGCAACCCATATCTTGTCCTACGAGGGTACGGAAGAAAACCCATCGAACTGGTACTGGTTCGAAGGAAACTTCCAGTCTTACGAAGACAATAAGGTTGAACGGTTGGGGGCCGACGCAGCTAAGCCGCATCGCGTGACCCACCGTCGCCTGACTCGCGACTAAGTCTGAGTCGAAGCCAAAGGCCACCACGAATTATTTTCGTGGTGGCCTTTGGGCTATCTAAGTAACGTTGCCGCCGCAAGCCTTGATTATTTACGCGGTGCCGATGCATCGAGCAGCGAAGGCAGCTTCAGGTATTCGCGGTTCTGGTACATCAGGTGCTGGACTGGCTCTCCCATGATGACTTGAAGGATCTCTGCCGCTATCAGCCGCGAACCGCCGACGCTAATCGACGAGTGAATCTGTGCACGCATGGACACGGGCGCCTGGTCGAAGTGAGGCTCGCCGGTTGGCAGATAGGACCAACCCTGTTCGGGTGTGAAGCGAGGAGCGCCGGGGCGGGCGAAATTGTCGGCAAGCTCCGAATGGTCTTCGCCCAGCATGTGAATCATGAAAGAGCTTGCGGAAAGTACCGCACCTGCGGCTCCGGATTCTTTGGTGAGTGAAAAAGAAACCGCTACAGGCTCGATGGACAGCGATGCCAGACTGGAGATGGTTAGTCCGTAGGGAATGCCAGCTACCGTTGCGGTGATTAAGGCTACACCCGCAGGGTGTGCGCGAAATGCATCGCGGAAATCAGCCGACAAATTCTTCATATGTAAGTAGTCCTTCGCTTGCTGAATCTTCGCGATCCATGGTTCCTATTCGAAAAGTATCTGTGTGCATGGACACCATCTACCCATTAGCCTAGAACCTCAAGTAAACTTGAGGTCAAGCTACTGGACAGTGATGAGGGGCATAGGGAAGCAAACATGGCGGAACATGTAGAACCCGGCCAGGAGCTGCTCGGGATTGGACACGTCAGCGAACGCACCGGCGTGGCAAAATCAGCGCTGCACTACTATGAAGAAATTGGATTGATCTGTTCGACCAGAACATCCGGCAATCAGCGACGTTACCCACGCCATATGCTTCGACGCATTTCGCTGATTACCGTCGGCAGCAAGCTCGGCATTCCTCTGGCGGACATCCGGCACGCTCTTGAGCCGGTGCCAATGGATAAAATTCCCTCCGAGAAGGACTGGCAACGCGCATCCAACGAATGGAAGCGGGTCCTCGAGCGCCGCCGGCGAGCAATCGAAGAATTAGAAGACAGGCTCATGGGCTGCATCGGTTGCGGGTGCCTTTCGATGCAAGCATGCTTGCTGCTGAATCCAGAGGACGCGCTCGCCCAAGAAGGAGCCGGCGCCCGAAGACTGGAAACCGGCGAAGCCGAGGGCGATATTTAAGCAACGAGCTCAGGTGTTCTGCCGACATTAACAGCCACGCGACGACTTCTGCCCATTCCTAGCCCGTTTCCTGGCGCGTCTGATTCTCCTCGCCAAAGAACAAGTAACCAAAGAGCCTGTCCATCGTTGCGTGCCGCACCAGGGGACTGATTGCGAACGAGCGCGAACCGAGGCTATTCGTCTTCGGACAAGAATTCTGGAAGTCTCACCATGCCCTCTTGAGCTACGGTTGCTACCAGTTCACCGGCAGCATTGAAGACTTGCCCCGTGCCGAGGCCCCGAGCCGAAGAAGCGCTCGGTGATCGCAGTACGTAGAGCAACCACTCGTCGGCCCGGAATTCACGATGCCACCACATGGCATGGTCCAAGCTGGCGATACTCAGGCCACGATGAATCCAACTGACTCCATGTCCTCGAAGCACCGGCTCAAGCAGCATGTAGTCGCTGGCGTAGGCCAGAGCGGCGCGGTGCAGCATCGGATCATCGGGCATCGGGGCGGTGGTGCGCATCCATACCGCTGCCATGGCCTCGTGCTGGTCATAGCCGGGAAGATAAACCGGTTCGGTGATGTGACGCATATCAAAAGGCCTCTCGTAGGCCCATTCGCGAGCAACCGGGTGGTCGAACTTGCCGATAATCTCCGCCGTTGTGCGCAAAGTCTCCGGAGCCGGCACGTCAAATGGCACCGGATCGTGATGATCCAGGCCGGAAGCAGGTTCCTGGAAAGAAGCAATCATGGACAGGATGGGCACGCCGTTTTGATAGGCATGGACTCGTCTCGCCGAGAATGAACGCCCGTCACGCAGCCGCTGGACACCGAAGGTGATGTTCTGCGATGCATCACCTGGACGCAGGAAGTAACCATGCATTGAATGAATTGCCCGTCCCTCGGGAACGGTGCGTGATCCAGCAACCACGGATTGGGCCAGGACCTGGCCACCGAAGACTCGGGTTCGAGACTGTTTGGGAGTATGGCCGATGAAGATATCTTCATCCGTACGCGCCCGGTCGTCTCCGTCTAGATCCAAGAGATCTAGCAGGATCTGAGTAGTGCCTAGTTCCTCTGTCACGATAATGACTCCTTGACGTGCTTGCGATGACTTTGAAAACTCTATCGTGACAAGTGTCAAGAATCTCGCGACAGCACCGCACGACGGAGCCGGCATATGACGAAAATGCTTGCTTGCACCGGATGATTAGGATCAAGTCATGAGACGATTGGCCTATGGTCAGTGACGCACTTGTTTTTGAAGATTCCAATTCAGTAAGCGATTTAGCCAACCTGCTGAGCAGGGCAAAGGCAATTGAAGATGACGGAGCCTTGCTGACCGCTAGAGGCACTGCCCTTGCGGTTTATGTTCCGGTTCTAGTCCCGGCCGAGCTAGGCCAGGGCAATTACACCATTCTTGGTATGCGTGTGCATCGGTTAGCCGTGGCGGGCGCGGTAAATGCTTGCTATTCTTTCTCCGCAATTCAGGATCGCTTGGCGCGAATGGGCGATGCATCCACCGAATTCGTGTTGCCGCCAGTGGAAGAAAATCCCAGGTGGGCAGGTATTACCGTTCCAATGTCTGGGTGGGAAGATGCTGGGAGCGTTCCTGATGACGTTCTATCCGCAGCCACGCAGACAGGTATTGACGCGGTAGCCCAAGCTTTACCTGCTAATCCGGGGAAACCTGTCGTAGCGCAAATCCGCCAGCGGGTTTGGTCTTCCGAGCTGGAGAACACCGAGCCGCCTCTGCCCCTTGGCGCCGCATTCGCGATGCATGCCTTGGGATTCCTGACCCCCGGCGGCGAAAGCCGTGTACTGCGCCAGGGGAACTGGATTCGACTCAGCAACGGCCTGGGACATGTGCTGCTGCGCCGTTCGGCCCTGCTTGCCTAGAGGCGAAATCCGCGCCGGTAGTCCCGGCGCGGACTGCCTATCGAGATTTTAGCTTGATGCGTTGAGCAAGGAGTGCGCCGCGCGATCAAAATATTCTCGCAGCGTCTCGGCATGAAGCATTGGCAGCTCCAGCTGATCGATAGCCTTATTCATATGCCCGAGCCAAACATCTCGATTATGCGGGTTGACGAGGTAAGGCATGTGGCGCATGCGCAGGCGTGGATGCCCGCGGTGCTGCGAGTAGGATGTCGGGCCGCCCCAGTACTGCTCAAGGAACAGCTGTAGTCGAATTTGCGCGGGGAAGAGATCCTTCTCCGGATACATTTCCCGGAACTCCGCGTCTTCTGCAACGGAGGCGTAGAAGTTTTTGCTCAGCTGCGCAAAGACTTCGCGGCCGCCTACTTCCGCGTAGAAGGTTCCGGCGTAGTCGGACGCATCCACCGGTGCCTGCGCCAATTGCAGGAATTCTTCACTCGACGGACCGGTAACCACCGGATTGGTCATGGGATCCCGCTTCACGGTGTGGGGCAGTGGGTTCAAATCGCTCATGGGTACTTTCCTGAAATTAAGCGGCAACTGGTTCATGGAGAACCGGAAAATTCACGGATCTAGCGATGAAACATACCTTATTGGCTTGCTGATGGAGAGAATCCGCGAGTTCTCGTTGGGACTCATCGGCTAACTGAACCTGCGGGCGGAGAATCACCTCGGTAAATTCTCCACTGTTATCTCGGTTCAACCGCAAGCTACCGGAAGCCTGGTCCTGATAGCTGGTGACAACAACTCCATGGGTCACGGCTACATGGAGATAGGAGAGCATATGGCATTGGCTCAAGGCCGCCAACAAGAGCTGTTCGGGGTTCCAGCGATCGGGGCTGCCATGAAAAGTCGGATCGGCCGTGCCCGCGATGTCGGGTAGCCCGGCCGCGCGGATGATGTGCTCACGGCCGTAGTCACGATAGCTGGTGGTGCCAGCTCCGTGATTACCTGTCCACTCTATGTCGACTCGATAGCTGTGCTGCGAGAGGTCCATGCTGCTATTCTCCCACCCTTTAAAATGCTTGTGGTGTGCGGTGTGGCACAATGGCTGGTTTCCGTACCTACTAGGTACCATAACCCCATCGAGCCACACCGCACACCACCGGTGCAAACTAAAAGTTAGGCTTCGGCGTCCGTGGCCTGTGCGGCCAGCGCCCGAACCACATCTGCTTTGCTTTCAACCAGCAGTCGGCGCATGGCCGGATGCTTTTCACCTAGCGCCGACAAAAACGCATCGGTGCGTTCGATGGTCTGCACGGAGACCATAGAGGAAGGGTAGAAACCGAGCACGATCTGCTTCGCCATTTCATGGGAAAAGTTCTCCCACGCATCAATCAGCAGATTAAAGTAATCCTCGGTATAGCTTTCGAGCAGCGAGTTATCGTGGGCAATATTGAATCCGGATATCACCGCGCCTTGCTGATCATTGGATAGTGTCGCCGAGGTCGCTGCGGCAAAGGCCTCGGCCTTCGCCTCGGCTGTCGGTCGAGCTGCCCGGGCGGTGAACCAGCTTGCCTTGCCCTTAGCGGTGTCATCGCTTGCGAGCATCGCGTCGAGGGCTTTCTCATCCATGCGGGATCCGGCAGACAACGCGATCGCCAAGGACCAGCGCAGATCGGTGTCGAGGGTAAGGCCCTGCAACAGAACCGTGCCATTGAGCAAGCCGGCCACCTGGTCGAGCTGGGCCGCGGTGCGCGAACGATGCGCAAAGGCCTTGGCGAACTGAAGCTGGGCATCGGAACCTGCTTCGGCCCGCTGCGCCAATTCCCACAGGCGATCGGCGGCTTGCACCGATAGCTCCTTGGCTTTGTCGCCGGATACGTAGTAATCCATTGCGGTATTCAGCTGGCGCAACAGCACCATGATCACCGAGGAATCAATTTCGTGTCCGATATTGTTGAGCAGCAGTTGCACATAGGCGCTAGCCGGGGTCTCAGCATCGCGCACCGCATCCCAAGCTGCGCTCCACACCAAGGTGCGCGGCAATGACTCGGTGAAGTCCTTCAAATGCTCGCTGGCGGTAGCCAGCGAGATCTCATCCAGACGAATCTTGGTGTAGGTCAGGTCATCGTCGTTAAGCAAGACCAGATCGGGTCGCTGCATTCCTACAAGCGTTGGAACTTCAGTGGCCGGGCCAGCAACATCGAGCTCCTCGCGGTGTACACGGACGAGCTTGCCCTGCTCATCGAGGGTGTAGAAGCCTACCGCCAGCCGGTGCTTGCGCAGTGTTGGGAACTGTTCGATGGCCGACTGGTTAATGGTGAATCCGGTGATGCATCCGGAATCATCGGTGGAAATGTCCGCCTTCAAAGTATTCACGCCGGCCGTCTCCAACCAGGAGGTGCCCCAATCGCTCAAATCACGCCCGCTTGCCGACTCAAGCTCGGTCAGCAAGTCTGGCAGCTCGGTGTTGGACCATGCATGCTTTTTGAAATACTCGCGCACACCGGCCATGAATTCTTCTTGGCCAACGAAGGCCACCAGCTGGCGCAGCACCGAAGCGCCCTTGGCATAGGTGATGCCGTCGAAGTTGACTTCCACATCTTCCAAATCGTTGATCTCGGCAACGATCGGATGGGTGCTCGGAAGCTGGTCCTGGCGGTAGGCCCAGTTCTTTTCCATGATGTTGAAGGTGGTCCAAGAACTGGTGAACTCGGTATTCTGCGCCGCGGCAAGGGTCGACATGAACTCCGCAAAGGATTCATTGAGCCATAGGTCATTCCACCACTTCATGGTGACCAAGTCGCCGAACCACATGTGAGCCAGTTCGTGCAGGATGGTGATCGCTCGGCGTTCCACCATGGCGTGGGTCGGACGGGAGCGGAAGATATATTCTTCGAGGAAGGTAACGGCTCCGGCGTTCTCCATGGCCCCGGCATTAAATTCCGGAACGAAAAGCTGATCGTACTTTTCAAACGGATATGCCACTCCGAAGTTCTTTTCGTAGAATTCGAATCCCTGGCGGGTGATGGTGACGATATCTTCGGTATCCAAATACTGCATCATCGAGGCGCGGGCAAAGACTCCAAGCTCTATGGTGCGGCCGTCGGACGAGACCAGCGAATCCCTTGCAACCTCGTAGGGTCCTGCGATCAGTGCGGTGATGTAGCAAGAGATGCGTTGAGTGGCCGGGAAATCCCAACGTGAGGCCTGGCCATCGACCACTGGCTGAGGTGTTGGCGCGTTTGAAACAACGTTCCACTTCGTCGGGGCCTTCACCGAGAACTGGAAGGTGGCTTTAAGGTCCGGCTGTTCGAATACGGCGAACATGCGGCGGCAGTCGGCGACCTCAAACTGGGAGTAGAGATATACCTCCTGGTCGACTGGGTCTACAAATCGGTGCAGTCCCTCGCCAGTGTTCATATAGCGCGCATCGGCGTCGATCACCAGCACGTTCTGTGCCGCGAGTTCTGGAAGCTGGATCCGTACACCGTCGGAGACGACTGCTGGATCCAGCTCGGTGCCGTTGAGGACCACCGAACGGACGGTGTCGGTGATCGCGTCGATGAAGCTGTTTGCTCCCGGGCTCGCGGTGAAACGTACGGTAGTGCGGGAAGTGAATACGCGGTCGCCCTGGGTTAGGTCCAGACTCACCTCGTAGCTGTCGACATTGATCAGATTCGCGCGCTCGGTTGCTTCGGCGCGCGTGAGGTTCATTCCGGGCATTGGGCTCTCCGTCTTCAGGCGATGAAGTGACATCGCCTCAGTTTCTGAAACGAATATTGAATAACTTCCTCCATTGTGTCACTGGCAACGGGGGAGCACGCAAGTCCTTGACCGCAAAATTTTTTTATGACTGGCAAAATAGTGCGTGCTCATATGAGGTGTCACAGACACTGCGAAACATTGCAGAGTTAGATTCTATGTCCCGGGGGTCGCTAAGCTTGAGGGAGCATTAAACCGGCTTTCCTCCCAATGAATGAGGCAATAAAACATGCGCGTGCATATCGCCACTGACCACGCAGGTCTGGAACTGAGCGACTTCTTGGTCAAGCACCTCACGGACCGAGGGTACGAAATGGTCAATCACGGGCCGGAGGCCTATGATCCAGAAGATGATTACCCAGCTTTCTGCATTAACGCGGCCCAAGCTGTCGTTGCGGATCAGCGCGCGGGGCTAGACGCCTTGGGTATCGTCCTCGGCGGATCGGGCAATGGCGAACAGATTGCTGCGAACAAGGTGGAAGGCGTGCGCGCAGCGCTAGCGTGGAACCTTGATACCGCGAAGCTTGCTCGCGAGCACAACAATGCAAATGTCATCGCCGTTGGCGGACGCCAGCACTCGGTGGTGGAAGCCGCTGAGCTAATCGAAGCATTCCTGGCTGAACCTTTTAGCGACGCCGAACGACATGTGCGCCGCATCGGCAAAATCGCCTCGTATGAAACAACCGGCGAGGTTATCGACTAACTGTGCCTGAAGGACATTCCCTGCATCGCCTGTCCCGCCAATTCGACGATGTCTTTGGTGGACAGGCGGTACAGGTTTCTTCGCCCCAAGGGCGCTTTGCATCGGATGCCGCTCGCATTGACGGCCACGAGCTAGAGCACGCCTTCGCCAAAGGGAAGCAACTGTTTTGCCGCTTCTCCAACGACCTATATCTGCGGGTGCACTTAGGCCTCTATGGGGCTTTCGACTTTGGCGGCGACAGCCTATTCGCTGGTGCATCGTCCATCGGCGCTCCACGACGCATAGGCGAGCGCGAAGCCAGCATGCAGGAGACTGCGTCGTACTCCGGACCGCCTGCTCCAATCGGAGCGGTCCGTGCTCGCATCGTATCCAAGCATGGCTGGGCGGATCTACGTGGACCTACCGCATGCGAAGTCTTGGACATCGATCAGGTGCAACGGCAGCTAGCGAAGCTTGGGCCGGATCCGCTGGCGGGGGCATCCGCGCGTTTTCAAGCTGCCAAGTGGCAGGTGGAACCAGGCGTAGACCAGCGATACTTGGACGCAGGGCTCAGGGAGTTTCGAGTCAATCTCGCGCGCACCAGCACACCCATCGGCGTCGCGTTGATGAATCAGAACCTGATCAGCGGTGTTGGGAATATTTATCGCGCCGAGGCGCTATTCCGGAATCGTGTTTGCCCAAGCCTTCCGTCCAACCAGCTTTCCGGGCGAACCGCCAACAGATTGTGGTGGGATATTGTCGCCATCATGGAGGACGGGGTCCGCGATGGAAAGATCATTACCACTCGCGAAGAGGATCGTGATCCTGAAGGCGTGCTCTGGCCGGACAACGCCTACTACGTTTATCAGCGTCAGGGGATGGGCTGTCGCAAGTGCCCAGGGAGCATAAGACTCGAAGAAGTGGCTGGTCGGAAACTGTACTGGTGTCCGCGGTGCCAGAAGTTGCCGCGCAGCAAAGACGCTTCACGCTAGGCATCTGGATGCGTGGGTGCGGAATCACTCAGGAGATCCTGGCCCCTCGGCGCGTTATCGCCCCACCGGGCTCCACGTGGTGCTATAGAGGATGCGTCCAAGTCGGAACCCAAATCAGCCGATTTGCATGGACCTAGATTTATGGTCTAGACTAAATTCTGTTCGCGGCGATGAAGTCACGAAATGTGGGGATGTAGCTTAGTGGTAAAGCCTTAGTCTTCCAAACTAATGATGCGGGTTCGATTCCCGTCATCCCCTCCAAATAAAAAGGTCCCGCTGATGCGGGACCTTTTTTTGCGCCGAGGGTCGAATGCTACTTAAACCACGCAGAATTCATTTCCTTCGGGGTCTGCAAGAACCACATGATCCAGTTCACCATTCATGTAGTGCCGCGCCAGTTCAC
>NZ_JBQSWU010000016.1:0-94153 GCF_052377485.1 Glutamicibacter sp. AOP38-B1-38
GCATCCCGGCCGCGGGCCGCCGCTGCCGGCGAGCGCCTGCCGACCCGCTTAGGCAGCCAGTCCGGTGGCACGCAGCGCGACCGCAGCCAAGGCGCCAACGAGCACCACCACGAGGTATGGGGCTTTGAAGACCAGCGCGATCGTTGCCGCTGCCAGCGCACCGATACGCGCGTCAATGACAAGTTCCTGCCCGCTGGTCACCGCGTTCATGGTGACCAGCGAGGCCAGCAGGGCAACGGTGAGGGTTGCTGCCACATGGCTCATCAACGGAGAATCAAGTACTTTTCGCGGCACAAAATAGCCGCAGATCTTCAGCGCGAAGGCTGCCGCGCAGGCGCCGAGCAGCCACCAACTCAATTCGCTCATGGCTTCTCCCGATCTACTTGCTGCAGGTCTCCGTGTTCGGTCGCCGGTTCGGCGCGGCGCCCGGTGAGCACCGCAAACGCCACCGCGCAGCCGGCGGTGATCAAAATTGGCACGCCGGGAACCGTCAGCGGCACGGCAAACGCGGTGACCACGGCCGCGGCGAAGGCGACGATAATCGGCTGGGCGGATTTCAGCCGCGGCCACAATAGTCCGAGGAACGCCGCGACCGCGGCTCCGTCGAGTCCCCACGCGGCCGGATCCCCCATCCGTTCGCCGAGTAGGGCGCCAACGAGCGTAAACAGGTTCCAGAGCGCATACACGCCGAGCCCGGCGGTCCAGAAACCACGGTGCCGCTCGCTTTGGCTCGCCTGTCCAAGGCTTGTTGCGGTGGACTCGTCGATGGTGACCTGAGCCATCAGCGGAACCATGCGCACCCCGGGGCGCAGGGTCTGTTTGAGCTGCATCCCGTACACCGCATTGCGCACTCCGAGCAGTGTCGCCGCAGAGAAAGCCGCCGAGGCGGCCCCGCCGCCGGAGATCACCCCGATGAAGGCGAACTGCGACCCGCCGGTGAACATCAGGGCGCTCAACGCCACCGTCTGCCAAAGGTTCAGCCCCGCGGCGATGGCCAGAGCGCCAAAGGAAATCCCGTAGAGGCCTGTCGCAAGCGCGATGGACAGGCCCATCTTCGTGGCCGGGGTCAGCCAGCTAGACGGTGTGGCGGGCATCGTAGCGAATCTTGTAGACACCGCGTTTGACCCGGGCTTGGCCAATTTTTACCTCGTCCAGCTGCTCCACGTGTTGCACATGGGTTCCACCGCACGGTTCGCTGTTCACTCCGGCGATGCTAACCGTACGGTGGCCCTGCTCATCGATCAGGGTGCTGATTTCGCCACCCCGGGAAATCAGCTCATCCACCCGCTGCTGCAGCCAGGCTTCCGCCGCTGCCCGCTCGGCTTCGTCGCCCAGCGGCAAGTCCACGCTGGAGGGGTCAAAATCCAGGCGTGACTGTCCCTGGAAATGCGAGTGGCCGCGGTGCTCCCAACCGCGCTCTTCCCCCGCAAAACCAAGAATATGCCCCGCGGTGTGCAAGGCCGCATTGCTGCGCCGGGTTTCGGCGTCAATGCTCGAAGTGACTGTTTCCCCGACGGCATGGTCTCCTGCGCCGTAGAGAATCACCGTTCCGCTTGCCGAGCGGCCCACATCGACCGCAACGCCGTTGACCGTGCCCCGGTCCTCCTGCTGCCCGCCGCCGCGCGGGTGGAAGATGTTCGGGCTCAGCGCAATCCAGTTCCCCGTCTCGTCGCTGCCCGAGCCGATGACCGCGGCTTGGGCGGTGAAGACGTAGGAATCGTGAAGATACAGCTGATATTGCGTAGTGGTTGTTTCGGTGCTCATGATTGCTCTAGTTCCTGCCGGAGTTCTGCCGGGCGGTTGCTGGTAATTTGGGTGACGCCTAAGTTGATCAGGTACTGCGCGTCGGCGGGGCGGTCAACCGTCCAGATCCGGGCGGTCAATCCACGCTCCAGCCACCTGCGCACCAGCGGCTCGTTGGCTCGGACCCAGGCGTTGCCAGGGCCAATGATACCGGCGCCACCGGCATCGATGAGTTCGATGCCCTCGGCCACCGAACGGCGCATGACCTCATAGAGCGCCGCGCGTCCGGTCTGCCCGCCGGCCATCAGCTCGGTGACGTATTGCGGATCGATCTCGGTCATCAGCTGGCAAAGCTGTGCACGATTGACCGTACGCGAGAGGAAGCGGAGGCAGTCCGGCTCGAAGCTCATCAGCGTCACCTGGATCTGCCCCCTCCGACCGGCTTTGCCAGTTTGCGGGTCGAACCCGAAGCCGGCAAGCACCTTCAGCGTTTCCTCCTCCAGCAGGTGGCCAAAGGGGCTCGGATGCTTGAGCTCTACGGCCAGCCCGATGCCGAGGCCGCGTTCGTCGATGAGCTCAAGGAGTTCGCCAAGGCTCAGCAGCTGTTCATTTTCCGCCCCATACTCCGCGGGAACCGCTACCGGCATGTAGGAGGAAAAGTCCATGGATCGCAGTTCGTCAAGCGTGTATCCGGCCACCTCTCCGGTGCTATCCGAGGTGCGGTCCACGGTCGGATCGTGGTGGCAGACCACAACACCATCCCGGCTCAGATGCACATCGCATTCGATGCCGTCCGCCCCCTCATCCATCGCCTGCAGATAAGCGGCACGGGTATTTTCGGCATATCTGTGCGAACTGCCGCGATGAGCGTAGAAGAGCGTGTCCATAACCCCTACGCTACTGGTTTGCCCCTGTGGCGCACGTGATTAATGCCGTGCCGCGCACTGGGTAAAGTGGGGCGCATGCCAGAACTTCTCGATCAGCGCGCCCAGGACCTCCGAGGGATGAAGCGTGTAGCTACCCTGCTCTTCCTGCTGATGTGTGCCCTGTTCATCATCAGCGTGCTGTTCCAGGAGCTTGTCCCCGGGCTTAGCTACCTGAAGGCGGCCGCTGAGGGCGGCATGGTGGGCGCCGTCGCCGACTGGTTTGCGGTGACCGCGCTCTTCCGGCACCCCTTCGGACTGAAGATCCCGCATACCAATCTGATTCAACGGAAGAAGACCGAGCTGGGCGCCTCGCTAGGCGACTTCGTTCAGCAGAATTTCCTCACTCCGGATGTCATCTCAGCCAAATTGCGCCAAGCGGATCTGGGCCTGCGCGCGGGCCGCTACCTCTCCAGCGACCCGGGGGCGCAGGCCACGGCGGCACAGGTTTCCGCCATGGCTACCGGTGCTTTGAATTCCCTGGACGATGAGCAGGTGCTGACGGTGCTGCAGGTGCTGGCCACCGATTACATGGTCGCTCCCGAATGGTCCACGACCTTAGGCACGCTCGGCCAGAAACTCATAGATGATGGGCACCATGAGGCCGCGGTCGAATTGCTTGCGGAGCGGGCAGGTTCCTGGGTGGCGGACCATCCGGAGGTTTTCCTCGAGGTAGTTTCCGGGCGCTCCCCCTCATGGGTTCCGCGTTTGGTCGACGAGATGCTGGCGCAAAAGGTCCACCAGGAACTGCGTGGATTGCTTTTTGCGGTGGCCGGAACTAAGCGCCATCCGCTGCGGCTGGCGCTCACCGGCTGGTTGGCGGAATTCACCGTGGCAATGCAGCACGATCCCGAAACCATCAACAAGGTTGAAGGGTTCAAGCACTCGCTGCTCGGCGATCAACAGCTGCGTGAGCTGGCAATGCGCGGCTGGGCTTCGCTGAAGACCGGGCTGATCGATTCCCTGCAGGACCCGGCGTCCCCCTTGCGCAGCGCACTCCGTGCGGCAATCGCCACCTTCGGCGAGCGCCTGCAAAGCGACACGCAATTGCGTGGAAATTTGGAGGACCGCGCCATCGATGGCGTTGCCTCGCTCGTCGCACGGCACGGTGCGACGCTGGCCGGATTGGTCAGCGACACGGTCCAGGCCTGGGATCCGGCCGAGGCCAGCGAGAAACTCGAGCTGCAGGTGGGCCGGGATCTGCAGTTCATCCGAATCAATGGAACCGTGATTGGCGCGCTGGCCGGCGTGGTCATTTTCTCTGCCGGGGAGCTGATTTTGGCTTTTTCGAGCTGACCTGCCAATTCTTCCGTTCGTCACACCCGTTGATGCATCTTTCCATCGAGGCCGACAAGAGATTAGTATTCAAGCAGTCTCAATAACTGTCGAATAAGTATTTCTCACTATCGAACCGGCTGGCTAGAGTTGCCATGAACGTCGCTACAGCCTTCAGCGCGGATCGACGATCGGAGCATCCATGGAAACCAGACTTTTACGCTACTTCGTCGCAGTTGCCGAAGAACGCCACTTCGGCCGCGCTGCCGAACGGCTGCATATGGCCCAGCCCCCGCTCTCGCAGCAGATCAAGCAGCTCGAAGAGCAACTGGGGACCCAGCTTTTCATCCGCACCACCCGCAAGGTGGACCTCACCCCCGCCGGAGAGCTGCTGCTCACCCGCGCCCGGGCGCTGCTCGAAGAGCACCAGCAGCTGGCTCGTGACGTGCGCACCGTGGGCGCCGGGGCCAGCGGCGTTTTGCGCTTGGGCTCCACCGGCAGCGCCACCTACCGCATCATGCCGCAGGTCATTGCAGCGACCAGCGAGCATATGCCAGGGCTGCAGCTGAACGTCCAGGGGGAAATGCTCACCCCGGAAATGGAAGAAGCCCTCGCCGAAGGCCGGCTCGATATCGCGATCCTGCGCCCACCGGTGCACAACGAGGAGGTTGAATACTCCCTGTTGGAGAAGGACTTGCTCGCCGTCGCTCTGCCGGCCGGGCACCGGCTGGCTTCGCACGGGGAAATCGATATCGCCGAACTGCGCACCGAGGACTTCATCTGCTACCCCACCGCGTCGGCGGTCAACACCATTTTCGTTGAGACCTGCCGCAATGCCGGGTTCATCCCGCGCACCGCGCAGGTGGCCCGCGAAACCTCAACCTTGCTCACCTTCATCGCGGCGGGCCTGGGCATTGGCATGGTCCCGACCTCCAATTACCTGCCGCACAGCGAGCGGATCGTCTTCCGGCCGCTGCGCAACGCACCGGCAGTGGATCTTGCGGTGGCGTGGAAGGCCGGCAACCAGGCTCCCCTGGTCCAGAACTTCTTGAAACTCTGCACCACCTTGACCTCCGTGGAAGGAAATTCCGAATGAAAATTGCGCGCATCGAAGCGATTCCCTACGCAATCCCCTATACCCACCCCTTGCGTTTCGCCAGCGGCGAGGTGCATACCGCGGACCACGTGCTGGTTCGCGTGCACACCGACGAGGGGATCATCGGCACCGCCGACGCACCGCCCCGCCCGTATACCTACGGCGAAACCCAGACCTCGATCCGCACCATCGTGCAAGACATCTTTGGCCCCCAGGTGATCGGCCTGGACATCTTCGACCGGGAAAAGATCCGCCAGATCATGGAGCGCACCATCCACAATCAGGTGGCCAAGGGTGCGCTGGACATCGCCATCTGGGACGCTATCGGCCAGGCTGCCAATACCCCGGTGCACAAGCTCCTGGGCGGCTTCACCGATTCGATGCGGGTCTCGCACATGCTTGGTTTCCGCCCGGCCCAGGATTTGCTCGACGAAGCGCTGCGCTTCGGCGAAGAGTACGGAATCACCACCTTCAAGCTCAAGGTGGGACGGCGCCCCTTGGCGCTGGATATCGAGGCTTGCCGGGTTTTGCGCGAGGGCTTGGGCGAAAACGTCGAAATCTACCTCGATGCCAACCGCGGCTGGACCGCCAACGAGGCCATGGAAGTCCTGCGTCAGACCGAAGGCCTCGGGCTGACGATGCTCGAAGAACCTTGCGACGCCAAGGAAGCCATGAGCCGGCGCCGCCTCGTCGAGCACTCCCCGATCCCGATTGTCGCCGATGAATCCGTGCCAACCGCCGGTGATGTCTCGCGCGAACTGCTTTCCGGCGGTGCCAACGCGATCTGCATCAAGACCGCCCGCTCGGGTTTCACCGAAGCCACCGAAATCCTGGGCCTGTGCACCGGGTTGGGCGTGGATGTCACCATGGGCAACCAGATCGATACCCAGGTCGGTTCGCTGGCCACCGTCACCTTCGGCGCCGCCCACCAAGCAACCACCCGCAAGGCCGGCGAGCTGTCAAACTTCTTGGACATGACCGATGACCTGCTTGCCGATCCACTGGTTATCACCGATGGCCGCATTTCGGTGCGCAACGTTCCAGGAGTCGGTGCCGCCATCGACGAAACCAAGCTGGCGCACTACCGCCAGGACTAGCAGTAGCCCACCCCAACTTTAGGAGAACCCATGTTGTTCCTTGCACGTATGGACGTAACTTTCCCCGCATACCTCACGGCCGAAGAGGTCACCGACTTCCAGGTCCGCGAGAAGGCCTATTCGGCACAGCTGCAGCAAAGCGGCAAGATGCAGGGCCTGTGGCGCATCGTCGGAGAGTACGCGAACCACTCGCTATTCAACGTCGAGTCAAATGACGAGCTTCACCAGATCCTCAGCGGCTTCCCGATGTACGCGCACATGAAAATCAAGGTAACTCCCCTGGCGAAGCACCCGAATTCACTGAGCTAGCGGCTTTTTAAGAGCCAACCACCGGCTCGTACGCCAGCCCACAAGTATTGATAGGCAAACAGTCTCAGTGTGCGGGAAATAAGTATTTTACACGCTATAGACCCTGCACTACATTGAATATCAATCGCACAGGATGATGGGGGTCACAATATGAATCTCCAGCAGCCACACCACACAAAGACAAGGGAGTCATCATGACCGCCGAAACTCCAGCAGAGGCAACAGCAGCCAAGTCGGGAAATGCCGCTACCGACAGCTTCCGCAGCTCCGGCAAGCTTGCCGCGATAGAGACGTCCGTTGAGCGCGTGAACCTCTTGGCGAGCAAGCTAGTCAAGGCCGCAAACGACATCATCCTCGAAGAGCGCGTGAGCTACGACGAGTTCAACGCCCTCAAGGCTTGGCTGATCAAGGTCGGCGACGATGGCGAATGGCCGCTGTTCATGGACGTATGGCTGGAGCACTCGGTGGAAGAGGTCGCTACCGACCACCGCGAAGGCAACAAGGGTTCCATCGAGGGCCCTTACTACGTGCCAAATGCTCCGGAGCAGGATTCCCCCGCCACCATCGCGATGCGCGAAGACGAAAAGGGCACCAACCTGCTCTTCCAGGGCCAGGTCCGTTCCACCGACGGCAGCGCGCTGAAGAACGCGAAGATCGAGCTGTGGCACGCAGATGAAGAAGGCTTCTACTCGCAGTTCGCTCCCGGCATCCCGGAGTGGAACCTGCGCGGCACCTTCATCGCAGATGCGGAAGGCAACTTCCAGATCAACACCATGCAGCCAGCTCCGTACCAGATCCCTACCGACGGCGCCTGCGGCCAGCTGATCGCCGCCGCCGGCTGGCACGCATGGCGCCCGGCCCACCTGCACCTGAAGGTCTCGGCCGAGGGCCACGAGCTGCTCACCGCGCAGCTGTACTTCCCGGGCGACGCGCACAACGATGATGACATCGCCACCGCGGTGAAGCCAGAATTGATGCTCGACCTGCAGCCAGCGCAGTCCGGCGACGGCAAGCAGGTCACCTACGATTTCGTGCTTGACCCAGTCAAGTAGGTCCTAGCGCACCTCCTCACGGCGGGGCTCCCGGCAACACTGCTGGGCACCCCGCCGTTGTCGTACAACGAACGTTGCGCTTGCCGCCCTGGCCAATGCCCAGGCAGAAGACCGCACGCCTTCGAATCCACCCCAGCAGCAACCGATCTCAAGGGAGAACATCATGATTGCCTCAACACTGATCAACCCTGCCGTAGCATTCCAGTCCGGAACCGTTGCGTGGCCCGCTACCGGCACTCGGGAACCTCAGAACCACTGGGCTTGGACCGGCTGGATGCCCGAGGCCGAACACGGCGGCTCAACACTAGCCGCCTAGACTTCCGTCCGCTGCAGCGCGGACGCATGCGCAAGGCCCCCGACAGCAAAGACGCTGTCCGGGGCCTTCCGCACATCCGCACCCGGTGCCCGGCAGCAGCGATGTATTGCCCGGGCTAAGCCTCGAGGAGTCCCATGGCGGTAAAAGCCCGTTGGTAGATCTCTCTGATAACCGCTTCCTTGCGTGCGTTGTACTGCATGGAGTGCTCGCCGGCATCGCGTGACAGCTCTGAGGCTTTTCGCTTGGCATTGGCGTAGAGTTCCCGATCGCCTGGATTCGCACGGAGCCACTCACGGAAGAGCCGATGCTTGATCGTCTCGGGACTGTCAAAACCGAAAACGTGGAGATTGCAGGCCGGGTCGAGATGGCGCAGGAACCGATGCCCAAACCACCAAGGTTCGCGCACCCTCAGCTCGAAACCCGCCCGTTCAAGCGCGGGAACATACGCACGCTCATCGTCTGGGTCGGCGACAATCAGGTCGATGTCGATAATGGGCTTGGCCGGGAGCCCGCGGACCGAGGTCGAACCAACATGTTCGATAGCCAAGGCCCGCCAGCCAAGGGCCTCCCGGACCCGTTCAGCAAGCAGCTGGAACTGGTGCGGCCAGGCATCGTTCCAATCGGCTAGCTCAACCTCTGGCGATGGGCCGGCCCCCGGAAGGTACGGCGATTGCCCGTCAGGAACAGGCGGTTCGTGGAAAGTGACGATGTCGATGAGCTTTGGCATGAAACCATTCTCGCCGATGGCCGCCGTGCCTTGCGAGGCGCAACCTAGTGCTCAAAACCCTCGCGAGTCAGCGCGGCAAGTTCGGTCCGTGTGGATACCGCAAGCTTCGCGTAGATTTTTGTCAGGTGATATTGCACCGTCTTGGTGCTGACAAACAGCTCCTCGGCCACTCGGCGGTTGCTTGCGCCCTCGCAGACGAGCTTGGCGACCGCCTGTTCCTGAGCGGTCAGCGTTGACCAGTCCATCGCTTCGCGGCGCGCCATGCCAATGCCGCTCGCCTGCAGTTCGCGGGTGCAGCGTTCAACGTAGACGGTGGCGTCCAGGTGCGTGAAGATCGACAGCGCACGGGTTAGCGGGGCAACGCAGTCCGCCCGCTTTCCCGCGCGCCGCAGGCACTGCCCGTAGGCAAAATCGATCCGCGCCCGGTGATAGGCGGTGCCAACGCCCTGGAAGCAAAGCAACGCCCGCTCGAAGGCCTCTCGCGCCGCATCGATGTCCCCCAGGGCCGCCAGCAGCATGCCGCGCACCCCGAGGAAGGCTCCGATGCCGTTGTTGTGCCCGGCCTTCTCCGCGGCCTCCAGCAAGGGGGCGATGAATTCTTCGGCTTCCTCCAGCCGCTCGCTGCGAATCAGCGCTTCGGCATACATGTCTTGCCAAGTCCAGAAGCCTGGTTCGTCGATGCCCTGGCTGCGGTCAAGGCGGAGGATGGGTTCCAGGGCCAGCAGCACTTCCTCGTGATTGGCCTGGGCGCGCGCGGCTTCGGCCCGCGCCATGCGATACGGCACCTCCATCACCTGGTAGCTGCCCACTCGCACCCACGATTTGGCCAAGTGGACCTCGACAAGTTCCGTGTTTCCCCGCAGCGCATGAATCTGCACCGCCGTGTACTGGATCAGCGGCCGCTGCACCTGAATCCCGAAGCGCTCCTGGATTGCTTGCGCCCCACGGACCGTCTCCAGCGCCTGGTCCCAGTCGCCCACGAGGAATTCGGCCCGTGCCAGCCAGGCCTTGGCCCACAACGAGATTCGCAGCGAACCCTCGCTGAAGTCGGTGGAACTGGCTGCCGCCAATTCGTGGCGGGCCAGCTCGATCCGCCCGCTTGCCAAATACACCCAGCCGAGGGACATCTCTGCGCGTTGCCGCTGGGCGCCGGTGGGAAGCTTGCCCAGCAACTGAAGCAATACCCTTTCGCCTTCCTCCCTGCGGCCCATCATGGCCAGGCCAAGGCCCTGGATGGCAGCGCTTTCGATGGCCTGCGGACTGCCTGCCTGCGCGAGGCGCAGCGACTGTTCGGCCCAATCGAGAATTTTCTGGCCTTCGAGCTGGCAGAGGGAATGCAGCACGCGGCGTTGCGAAATGACCGCCATCGTGTCGCTGAGCTGCAGGCGTACCGCGCTCTGCCAGGCGCTGGTCAACCAGCGGTTAGCGGTCTGCGCCCGGCCCTGGAGAATGGCGATGTACCCCGAAAGCACGTCGCGTTCGGCGCTGCTTCCCAAGCTTGCCAGCTGGTGGGAAAAGGTCAGCGCCCGTGGAATCTCTCCGGCGGCAACCACCGCGTCTACCGCCTTGAGCAGCAATGCCTCGCGTTGCGCAGGTTCAGGTGTCAGATGCATGGCACGGAAGAACGCGGTTGCCGCCGAGGACCATTCACCGCGCTGCCCTTGGGCCACCGCGTACCCCTCCAGTTCGCGCGAAAGCCCGATATCTGGCAAGAGGCTCGCGTCGGCTCGATGGCCCAGTACGACCCCGCGGTCTTCGGCAATCTCGGCAGCTGCCGCATGCAGGCGAATGCGGGTGCTCAACGGAATCTGATGATAGACGGCCATCTGGGTCAGCTCGCTGTCAAAACCCAGCCGCACCTTTCCGCTATGCCCCTGGGTGCGCGCCAGCGAGGCATCAACAATCTGCTGGATGCAGGCCAGCGGGGAATCTTCCTTGGCAAGCCTGGAAATGAGGTCAATCCGAGCTTGGCGGCCAAGCACCGCGGCCGCCTCGACGAGCGCGCGGGCGCGCGGCTCCAACTCGTCGAGCAGCTGCTTGATATGCAGCGACAACGCGCGCGGCGCCGGCGGCCAGCGATCCCATTGTTCCCAGCTTTGTTCCGGATTTTCCTGCGCCAGTTCGAGCACCGCATGCAGATTGCCTTGCGTGTAGCGCATCAGATGCTCGGCCGCCATGGACGGCAGTTCGATTCCCAGCCTGGTAGAGACGATTTCACGGGCCTGGGCAGCCGTCGGCACATCAACGTGCAGGACCTCTAGATCGGTGTCGCCTAGGAACTCACGTGTTTCGGCGGGAAGCATCGCGATGTCCTGGTCGCGCAGAACCAAGACGATAAGTACGCGTTCGGTGTGCAGCCGGCGCCAGGCGTAGCGCACCGCCTCGAAGCTTGCGGCATCTGCCCATTGGGCATTTTCGATGACCAGCACCCGGGTTTGCTCCGGATCCGCGCGCAGGTATTCCAGCAACGCCGGGCCGAGCTCTTCGCTTGGCCCGGGGTTTCCGCGTTCCAGCAGTGGCCCCAGAGCCGCGCCAGGGCGCCTGGATTCCCAGCGCGAGGCGGTAACCACGGTAACCGCTGCCATGTTGGAACGGCGCAGCAATTGCTTTATCACGGTGCTTTTGCCGCTTCCTTGCGGTCCTTGCAGGACGGCCAGGGCGCTGCGCTGCTGCTGCACTTCACGCAAAAGGTCGGCGAGCGCATCCTGGGCAACTAGTTGACTCATTTATGCGTTCACCGACCTTTCAGCGTTGCCGAGTTGTTTCTCGCTCCGTCTCTACTTCTCTGCGTCCGCAGCTGCGAGCTCGACCCGCGCGGGCCGCAGCTTGGCGGTGATCTCGGAATTGCGCAACGGAACGCCGAGGGTGATCAATGCACCAACGATAGCAACCCCGGAGAAGACATAGAAAGCGACATGGTTTTGAACGCCGGCCGCCATCAGCAGCCCGCCGAACAGCGGCCCGAAGATGCCGCCCAAACGGCCGAACCCGGCGCACCAGGCCACCCCGGCGCCGCGGGCGGCGCTGTTGTAGTAATTGGACACGAAACCGTAGATCAGCACCTGGGTGCCGATGGTTCCCACGCCGGCCACGGCAACCAGCGCAAGCAGGATGCCCAACGGCAGATGCATGGTCAGCAGCACCATGGCCACCGCGGCGAGGAAGAACGTGGTGCACACGGTGCGCTTCACGCCGAACCGGTCCGCGCCCACCGAGGCGATCAGCCCGCCGAAGATCGCGCCGGCGTTGAAGACCAGCAGGAAGGTGAGCGCGAAGTCCTTGCCATAGCCGAACTGCGACATAATCTGCGGCAGCCAGGTGTTCAGCCCATAGGTCAGCATCAGGCCGGTGAAGCTCATGAATCCGAGCAGCAGGGTCGGGAACGCGTACTTCTTGGAGGCCAGCGCCCGGAACCCGATCTTTTCGGCGGCCACAGCGGCTTTGTCCGAACCGGCTACCGGTTCCAGCACGTGGATCGGGACACCGGTGCGGATCGAAACGCGTTCTGCTTCCGCGGTGCGGCCGCGGGCCATCAGCCATTCGGGGGATTCCGGGAGCTTGACCAGCGCCATTGGGAGCAGGAAGAGCAGCGGGGTCGCGCCGATCAGGAACAGGCCGCGCCAGCCGATCGCATCGAGCAGGATGATGGCCAGCAGGGAGGCCAGCACGCCGCCGATGGGAACACCCGAGTAGACGATCGCATTGTAGAAATTGCGCTTGCCCTTCGGGGCGAACTCGGCGACCACCGCACCGGCGGTGGCAACCAGTGCGCCCACCCCGATTCCGGTGGCGAAACGCAGGGCGCCGAAGGAAGTGACGTCATTGGTCAGGGCGGTCAGGCCCATGGCCACGGAGAACCAGATAATTCCGGTGATCATGATCTTGCGCCGGCCCAGGTAGTCGCCGATGGCGCCGGCAACCAGCGCGCCGACCATCATGCCGGCCGGCGCCCAGCTGCCCAGCGCGCCGGCGGTGGTCGGGGTGACCTCTCCGAGCTGCGTCGGATCGCCCAGCAGCAGCGGAACGATGGTTCCGTAGACGACCAGGTCATATCCGTCGAAGATCAGCGCCATGGTGGCGATGGCCACGACCCAGCGGACCGTGCTTTGCTGTTTCCTGTTGCTGCTTGCTTCCGAAGTTTTCACGAGTTGCTCCATTTTCATTGGCCCGGGCGCACGTCATCGTGCGGGTATCGAGGCACTGGGAAATACCGCGGCGCGAGGGCGCGGCGTGGGAACCGTGGCCCGAAAGATCGTCGGGCGGCGGGTTTTGGAGGGCACACAGGCGGCGGGGATCCCGCCGCCTGCAAGCGATCATTGATTTCTGGCGCGTTGGCTAGCCGAGGTCTCCGCCGGCCACCGCCAGGGTGGCTCCGGTGATGTAGGAGGCTTCCGCAGAGGCCAAGAACACAATCGGCGCGGACTGTTCGTCCAGGGTGCCGTAGCGCTTGAACAGCGTCGAGTCGACGGTCTGCTCCACGATGGCCTGGTACCAGGCTTTTTCCTGTTCGCCGGTGGGCGCCGGGCCGCGCTTGACTACCCGCTCAGGGGCTTCGGTGCCGCCCGGGGCGGTAGCCACCACACGGATTCCGTGGGCGGCCCCTTCCATGGCCAGGGCCGAGGTGATCGCCTTGACCCCGCCCTTCGCCGCCGCATAGGGCACCCGGTTCACCCCGCGGGTGGCCACCGAGGAAACGTTCACGATGGTGCCGGACCCTGCCTTGACCATTTCCTCGAAGGCCGCACGGCACATCCACAGGGTCGGGAAGAGCGAACGCTGGATTTCCTTGCTGATTTCTTCCGGCGCGTAGTGCTCGTACGGCTTGGCCCAGATGGTCCCGCCGACGTTGTTGATGAGCACATCGATCCGGCCGAATTCATCCATTGCCGCGGTCACCGCCGCCAGCGCACCCGCGTAGGTTTCGAGGTCTGCGGTCACGCTCAGCGCATTCGCGCCGTGGGCGCGCAAGCCCTCGGCGACGTCGTGGATCAACCCGGCGCGGTCAACCAGAACCAGTTCCCCTCCCTCGGCGGCGATGCGCCGGGCCACGGACCAGCCGATGCCTTGGGCAGCGCCGGTGACCATGACGACCTGGCCGGCGAAGCGCCCGGGGTGGAAGGACTCGGGGTATCCGGCGGCTGCGGTCTCGTTGGCCGGGGCGTTGTCCGCGCTCACTAGCTTTGTTCCTGCGAGGCCGCGGCCATGGTGGCCTTGGCGTGCTCGTTGTGCGAGATGATCGCCGCCCGGGCCGCCGCGATGTCCTGCTGCTCGAAGGCCGCGACGATGGCGAAGTGGTCGGCGTCCACCGCACCGTCGATCCAGTGCTCCTGGCGCAGCACCTTTGCCATGAGCGCCGGAACCTCCAGGCGGGTGTAGGCCTGGAGCAGGTGCTCGTTGCCGACGCAGGTGAACAGGAACTCATGGAAGGCATCGTTGGTGACGGTGAATTCGGCGGCGTTGACGAACTTCTCGCCGTCCAGGGTCTTGCCCGCAAGCTCCGCGAGGACCTTGAATTCACCTAGCTGGCCGTCGGTCAGCTTGCCCATGGTCAGTTCCACAATTGCCAGTTCAAGGGCCATGCGGGCATCGAACTGGGCGCCGAAGGTTGCGTGCTCCTCGCCGATTTCGTAGCCGGCTGCCGGTGCCTGGGTGGGTTCGGCCACCGGCGCCGCGGCTTCCGCTGCCGGTGCGGCCTCCGGCACGACGGCCAGGGCGAACTTCTCGAAGTAGAAGTTCTGCGGCTTGATTCCTTCGCCGTCCAGGTGGCGGCGCACGCCCTCAACCATCGGTGGCGGACCGCAGAGGTAGATGTCCACGTCGCCCTCGGCCAGGTGCTGCGGCTCGAAGTGGTTGGTGACATAACCCTTCTTTTCCGCGGCGCTGTTCGGGTCGCCGACCACGGTATCGAAGCTGAAGCCCGCGATACGCGAGGTATAGGCTTCGAGCACGTCCAGCTCGACCAGATCGGTATCGGTGTTCACGCCGTAGATCAGGTGGACCGGGTGCGGGTTTTCCATGCCGACCAGCTTTCCCAGGATGGACAGCAGCGGGGCCAGCCCGGTGCCGCCGGCCAGCAGCAGGGACTGGCGCTTGGGTTCGCGCAGGAAGAAGCTGCCCATCGGGCCGGTGAAGGTGAGCCGGTCCCCGACCTGCGCGGTATCGCGCATGTAGGTGGACATCAGCCCGCCGTCGGTGATGCGGATCAGGAAGGAGACGGTCTGGACCTCTGGTCCCGAGCTGAAGGAGTACGAGCGGGTCTGGCCGCCGGATCCGGGAACCTCGATGTTCACGTACTGGCCGGGCAGGAAGGACAACTCTTCGCGCTTGTCGACCTCTAGGCTGAAGGCGTAGGTGGTCTCGGAGATGCGGCGGATCTCGGTCAGCGTCGACTCGAAGACGGTCGCGGCGGTCTTGGCCACATCCGAGGTGGTCGGGATCTGCAGCACGAGATCGGATTCGGGGACCATCTGGCAGGGCAGGCAGAATCCCTTTTCGGCTTCGTCGTCGGTCAGCGCTTCCTCGATGTAGTCGCCGCCGTCGAATTTGCCCGATTCGCAGAAGGACTTGCAGGTGCCGCAGGCGCCGTCGCGGCAGTCAAGGGGGATGTTGATCCGGGCCTTGTAGGAGGCATCGGCGACGGTTTCGCGGGGGCCTACTTTAATGAAGCGGGTGATCCCGTCTTCAAAAGCTAAGGCGACCTGGTAAGTCATAAGGGTGCTCATTTCAAAATTGTGCTGGTGGGGCAGCAGTAAGTTCTTTGCTGCGCTGCGCCGGGCTGACGCCCGGCGCAGCGCAGGTCGGCTTGGATGATGCGGCCGAATTAGATGTGGTAGATATCCACCACGTGGTGGATGAAGTCGTTCTTCAGCACTACCTTCTTCGCGGTGATCACCGGCTGGGTGCCGGAGTAGTCGATGGTGTAGAAGGAGTTGCCGAAGTAGGTGTCGACGTTCTGGTAGCGGTAGTACAGCGTGAACCAGTTGAAGCGGACCTCAACCTTGTCGCCATCCACGGCAACGATCTCCACGTTGGTGATGTTGTGCCCGGTGCGCGGCTCCGGCAGGCTGGTGGCCGAGGAGCGGTCGGTCTTGATGCGGAAGACGCGGTCTTCCAGGCCACCGCGGTTTGCGTAGTAGATCAGCGAGATCTCGCGCTGCGGGTCCTCGGTGAGCTTGTCGTCATCGGCCCATGCCGGCATCCAGAAGGTCGCTTCCGGGTGGTAGCAGTCGATCCAGCGGTCGAAGTCGCGGTCATCCAGGAAGCGGGCTTCCTGGTAGAGGAACTGCTCGACGTCCCCGGTGGTGACGGTGCCGTTGCTGGTTTTGGCCTCGGTCAATGCAATGGTGCTCATGTGGCTTTCCCTTCGGCCTTAGTTCTTGGTTTCGAGTTCGGCGGCCAGCGCCTTGCGCATGGTGTCCAGCCAGTAGCCATGCTGGATCGGGTACAGGCCCTCGTCCTCGGTGCGCGCACCGGAGGCGATGGGCTCCAGGCCGATCTTCTTCGCGTTCTCGTCGGCGCCGGTGATCTGGTGCGCCGAGCCGCGGCTCATGTCGTTCCACTTGGCCGCGGTGGCCATGTAGGTCTTCTGGCAGGAGCGGAATTCTTCCAGGTCATCCGGGGTGGCCATGCCCGAGGCGTTGAAGAAATCCTCGTACTGGCGGATGCGGTTGGCGCGTGCGGTGTCGGACTCGCCCTTGGGTGCGATGCAGTAGATGGTGACCTCGGTCTTGTCCACGGCCACCGGGCGGAACACGCGGATCTGCGAGGAGAACTGGTCCATCAGGTACACGTTCGGGTACAGGCAGAGGTTGCGCGAGACACCGATCATCCAGTCGGCCTTGGCCTCGCCGTATTTGGCGACCAGCTCATCGCGCTTCTCGGCCAGCGGACGGTTTGCGGCGTCCAGCCATTCGGTCCACAGCAGCAGGTGGCCGTTGTCGAATGAGTAGAAGCCGCCTTCCTGCTTGTCCCAGCCGCCGGCATCCATGGTCTTGGTGTCGTTGGTCGATTCGCCGGCGCTGCGCCGGGCCTGGGTGGCGGCGTAGTTCCAGTGGGTCGCCGAGACATGGTAGCCATCGGCGCCGTTTTCCGCCTGCAGCTTCCAGTTGCCGTCGTATGTGTAGGTCGAGGAGCCGCGCAGCACCTCGAGGCCTTCCTCGGACTGGTCGACGATCATGTCGATGATCTTCGCCGCTTCGCCCAGGTGCTCTTCCAGGGGAAGGACGTCGGGGTTCAGCGAGCCGAAGAGGAAGCCGCGGTAGTTCTCGAAACGGGCGACCTTGGTCAGGTCGTGCGAGCCGTCCTTGTTGAACTGCTCCGGGTAGCCGGCGCCGCGGGAATCCTTGACCTTGAGCAGCTTGCCCGAGTTGTTGAAGGTCCAGCCGTGGAACGGGCAGGTGAAGGTGGTGCGGTTATCGGTCTTGCGGCGGCAGAGCATCGCGCCGCGGTGGCTGCACGCGTTGATGATGGCGTTCAGCTCATCCTGCTTATTGCGCGAAATGATGATCGGCTGGCGGCCGATGTTGGTGGTGAAGTAGTCACCGATGTTGGGGATCTGGGATTCGTGGGCCAGGTAAACCCAGTTGCCCTCCCAGATGTGCTTCATTTCCAGCTCGAAAACTTCTTCGTCGGTGAAAATGTTTCGGTTGGTACGGTATACGCCGGTCTCTGGGCTGTCGACAAGCGCGTTGTCGAGCACCTCTGATACGGCGTTCAAAGTCTCGGTCATGATGTGCTTTGCTCCATCCTTCATCTGGGCCCGGGAGGGCGCAACCGCTCGAGGCGGCCATTCAAGATCTCTATCCTGTCAGGCTGTGCGCGCCGTCACACTAGGCATCTGCCTAGGCTTAGCCTAGGCATCGGAACCATGAGTTTTTGCATATCAATGGCGGTATTTTAAGTATTTGTCGTTCACCTGTGACCTGCGTAACGTGGGCAGACGTTGCGGTCAGCGAAACGGGAGCCAGGTCATGCCAGAAGAAAAAGCGGTCCAACCGCGTGGGTTGCGCAGGCTCGGAAATGACATTTCCTTCTCCGCAATCTGCGCCGGATTCATCGCCATGGCCGTGTCGTACGCCGGCCCGATGCTGGTGATACTGCAAGCAGCACAGCGCGCCGGGCTCAGCGAGGCGCAGAGCAGTTCCTGGGTATGGGCGGTCTCGGTCGGCAGCGGAATCACCGGCTTGCTGCTCAGCCTGTTCACCCGCCAACCAATTATCGTCGCATGGTCCGTGCCGGGAGCCGCCCTCTTGCTGACGGTCCTCGGCGACTACAGCTATTCCGAAGCCATCGGCGCGTATATCGTTGCCGGGCTGCTTGGGCTGCTCTTGAGCCTCAGCGGGTTGCTGGGATGGCTGCTGGCCCGCGTGCCAAAACCGGTCTTGGCCGCGGTTCTCGCCGGGGTGCTGCTGCCCTTTGTGATGGAGGTGGTTCAGGCGGTCCTTGATTCGCCGCTGATCGCCGGCGGCCTAGTGGCCGCCTACTTCTTGGCCCGCCGCTGGTCGCCGGGCTATGCGGTCCCGGTAGCGCTCTGCGCCGGCATCGCGCTTGCGGCAGGTTCTGGCCAGATTTCGAACGCACCGCTATCGTTCATGCTCACCTCTCCGGTATTCACGGTTCCGGCATTTTCCCTCTCCGCCATCATGGGCATTTCCCTTCCGCTGCTGATCGTCACCATGGCAGGACAAAACGGCCCGGGCCTGACCATGCTTCGCAGCAGCAATTACCGGCCAAATGATCGGCTCCTGCTCAGCGGGGGCTCGCTTGCGAGCATCCTTTTCGCACCCTTCGGCTCGCATGCGATCAACCTTGCAGCAATTACCGCAGGGATCTGCACCTCCGCCCAAGCCCACCGGGATCCGGCGCGACGCTATGTGGCGGGCATTTCTTGCGGTGCGTTTTTCATCTTCTTCGGGCTGTTCAGCCAGACTTTTTTGCAGCTTTTTGCGGCGGTCCCGGCCGAGCTGGTCATCGCTGTCGCGGGCGTGGCCCTGCTTCCGGCCATGCAGGGATCGATGCAGGATATGTTTGACGGCCCGGCCAGCGGTGCGGCGGAGGCCGCGGTCTGCACCCTCATCATCACCGCGTCCGGGGTGGCGCCGCTGGGCATCGTCTCGCCCTTCTGGGGTATCGCAGGAGGCACCCTGTGCTTCCTGGCGCTGCACAAGCGACGCCCGGCCTACGCCGCAAAGGGCCCAAATGCGGCCGTGCCCTCCGGTTAGTTCCACCCCGCGGTTGCATCCCGGGTATCCACATAGCGCGCATAGATCTCGGGAAGCGGTTCACCCTGATAGCGGGTGGACGCCGCGACGTTCCAGACCGGTGGTTCTTTTTCTCCGCTCAGCGCCCAGGCGGCCTGCCGCGCGGCACCCAACGCCACATATTCGGCAGTCTGCGGAACATCTACCGCGACGCCAAAGACCTGCGGCGCGATGCGGCGCACCGCTTCGGACCGCGCGCCACCGCCGATCAGCAGGATTCGCCGGGTTGCTATGCCGGTGGCTTCTTCGAGGGCAGCGACCGCGTCCTTCATGGAGCACAGCAATCCTTCAACGTAGGCACGGGCGATCTGTTCACGGGTGGTCGTGGTACGCAGGCCATGCATCAATCCCGTCGCGTCGGGCCGGTTCGGGGTGCGTTCTCCGCCGAAGTACGGAAGCAGCACCGCTCCCCCGGAGCCGGGCTCCGCGGCCAGCGCAAGGTCAGAGAATTCTTTTTGGCCCACACCGAGCAGCCGGGCACCAAAATCGAGTACCGGAGCGCCGTTGAGGGTGCAGGCCAGCGGCAGGTACCTATTCGTGGCATCCACAAACCCGCTCACCATCCCGGTGCCATCGTGAACGCTGTGATCCACCACCGCGGATGCCACCCCCGAGGTTCCCATGGAGACGCACACGTCCCCGGGCTGCAGATCCAGTCCCAGCGAGGCGGCCATATTGTCTCCGGTGCCGGCCGCAATTTTGAGGCCCGCAGAAGTTTCGCCGACTATTTCATTTGCCGCCGCGAGCCGCGGCAATGCCACCGGCTTGCCCAGTGCCCGGCGCGCCACCTCGGGCAGGAAACGACGCTGCGCGGTCGAGTAGTATCCGGTGCCCGAGGCGTCTCCGTGGTCGGTGGTCGCTTCCTTGCGTCCGCCCAGATGCCAGGTCAGGTAGTCGTGCGGCAGCAGAACCCGGGTGGTGCGGTTCGCATTTTCCGGCTCGTTTTCGCGCAGCCAACGCAGTTTCGAGGCGGTCAGCGATGCGACCATCACGCTGCCTACAAGTTGCGCGCACCCCTGCTCTCCGCCAAGCTCGCCGATCAGGTCCCGCGCCTGCCCGGCGGAGGAGATGTCATTCCACAGCATGGCGGCGCGCACCGGAGCGCCCTGCTCATCCAGGGCAACCATGCCGTGCTGCTGGCCGGCGATCGAGAGCGCGGATGCCCGCTCGAGCAGTCCTGCGGTGCTGGCTTCAAGGGCCCTGATCCACTTGGCCGGATCGACTTGGGTCCCGCCAGGGTGGGGCGCGCGCCCGGAGGCTTTGACCTCACCGGTCTGCGCATCAACGAGCAGCGCTTTGCACGATTGAGTTGACGAGTCGATTCCCAAGACATAGGTCGATGGCATGGCTAATCCTTCGGTGAGCTAGCGGCGAGGTGGATAGTGAGGTTTAGCGACTTCAGCAGGGCCAAGAGCTCGGGAGCCAGCTGGTCATCGATGACGATGTCATCGAATTCGTCCAATCCCATCACGTGATAGAGCCCGGTGCCCTCAAATTTGCTTGAGTCAACGATCAAAATTTTCCGGCCACCGGTTTTCAGCAAGGCGCGTTTGGTCAGCGCCGCTTCGGCATCCGGGTGCAGCAATGCCTGATTTTTGACCGCGGTGGTCGAGACGAACACCGCATCTGCGGTGAGCCGTTGAGCCTGCTCGACTACCACCGAGCCGAGGAATGAATCGGTTTCTGCATAGTATTGGCCGCCCAACCCCACCAAGGCGATGGACGACTGGGCCGACACGGTGTTCATCAGTGCCAGCGAGTGGGTAATGACCGTCGAGGGCCGGCGGCTTTCCAGATGCGGCCCCAGCTCGCCGACGGTGGTGGAGTCGTCCAGGGCAATGACCGCGCCGGGCTCGATGAGCTCGGCTGCGGTGCGGGCGAGCCGTTGCTTGGTGCGCGCGTTGAGATGGCGGCGCAGCCGCACGTCGCGTTCGGCCAGCCGCGCGGTGATCGCTCGTGCGCCGCCGCGGATGCGTTCGAGGCGCCCCTCGCCCGCGAGGACGTCCAGGTCGCGGTGGATGGTCATGGCGCTGACCCCGAAGGCGTCGGCCATAGCTTCCACGCGCGCGGTGTGGACCTGATTGACGTAGCTGGTCAGCTCGTCGCGGCGGCTCTCCGGAGGCAGCCCACTGGATCGCATCACTGCGGATCTCCCTTCGGCAAGTTCATCATTTCTCACACCTCCGATGATAGATGCTGTGCTCGCACTCTCAAAACATCATGATCCAAACAATATTTAACAGAAAATCTGTTGAATTTGTTTATTTGGTGTTAGATTAGTGAAATCACGAGCGGCAGCAATGCCCCACGCAAAGGAGCGCCATGATCTCGGAACCCTCGAACCCAAGTGCACCCCCAACGACCAGGGGCGGCACCGGGCTGCTAGACCGCATGGGACTTCCGCGCCCGCTTTTATGGGGTTTCATCGGCTTAACCCTGTTCATGATCGGCGACGGCGTGGAAACCAATATCCTCACGCCCTACCTGACCGGCGAACACGGATTTTCCATCCCGCTGGCAGGAACCCTGATCACCATCTACGGGGTCACGGTGGCCATTGCCGCATTCCTTTCCGCCTCGCTGTCCGATTTGTGGGGCCCGCGCAAGGTGATGTTCATTGGCGCTGGAATCTGGGTGGCCTTCGAGCTGCTCTTCCTGCTCGTCGCGCTGAACTCCTCCAACGTGGTGCTGATCTTCATCGCCTACGGACTGCGCGGCTTCGGCTACCCCTTCTTCGCCTACGGCTTCCTCGTCTGGATCTCCGCAACCGCCAACGCCAAACGCCTCGCGGTTGCCATCGGCTGGTTCTACGTGGCCTTCAGCGCCGGGCTGCCCACGCTCGGCGCGCTGACCGCGACCGCCTCGCTGGAAATCTTCGGGCTGAACTACTACCAGACCCTTTGGATCTCGCTGGCCCTGGTGATCCTCGGTGCCGCGGTGGCGTTGCTCGGCGTCAAGGAGAAAACCGGACGCGCCCCGCTGGTGGATAACCCGGAGCAGGTGTGGAAGACCATGAGCTTCGGGCTTCGCCTTTTGGTGAGCGACCGCAAGGCGTTGATGGTGATGCTCACCCGCACCATCAATTCGGTACCCACCTACGGCATGGCGGTCTTCTTCCCTGCCTTGTTCGTGGATCGCTTCGGCTGGAGCGTGGGCCAGTTCTTGATCCTGACCACGGTGATCTACGCGGTGAACATTCCCTTCAACCTCTTCTTCGGGGCCCTGGGCGACAAGCTGGGCTGGTCAAAGACCGTGGTCTGGTTCGGCGCGGTGCTCTGTGCGCTGTCGATGGCGGGGCTCTATCTGGTGCCCGCCTGGGCGGTAGACAACGGGATCGAACACGCTTATCTGCTGACCCTGCTGATCGGTGCGGTCTTCGGCATCGGCCTGGCCGGGTTTGTGCCGCTTTCGGCCATCGCCGTCTCGCTGGCGCCGGAGCATCCAGGAGCCGCGATGGCTTCCTACAACCTTGGCATCGGTGCCGCGGTCTTCGCCGGACCGTTGCTGGTCGCCTTGCTCTACACCACCCTGGGCGCCGCAGGAATGGTGTATCTATTCGCCGCGCTGTACTTGGTTGCGGCGCTGATGTCGCACTTGTTGCGCGGAACCCAACCCGGATTCAACGGCGTTCCCACCCCCGCACCGCAGCGCGTCGCCTGAAGCGATCGCTTGAGCAACTGATATTTCCCCCATAAGGAGACTGCGAATTCATGAAACTCTCTAATCAGACGCTGACAGAAATCCCGCCAGAGGTACAGGTACCGGCCTATGACCGCAGCGAGGTTTCCGCTGGAATCGTCCACTTCGGCGTCGGCGGATTCCACCGCGCCCATCAGGCCATGTATCTCGATCGGCTCATGAACGAGAGCCAAGCCCTCGACTGGGGTATCTGCGGCATGGGAATCATGCCCTCGGACACGCGCATGCGAGATACCCTCAGCGACAGCGACGGACTATATACCCTGGTAGTCAAGAATCCGGACGGCAGCCGTGAGGTGCGGGTCATCGGTTCAATTATCGATTACCTGTACGCTCCGGATGACACCCGTGCGGCTATCGAGAAGCTGGCAGATCCCGCGATCCGCATCGTGTCGCTGACCGTCACCGAGGGCGGATACAACGTCAACCCGGTCACCGGGGAATTCGACCTGCAGAACCGCGCCATCGCCGCGGATCTGGCCGATCCGGAAAACCCGAAAACCGCCTTCGGCCTGATCAGTGCCGGGCTGAAGCTTCGCCGCGAGCGTGGCCTCGCGCCTTTTACCGTCATGAGCTGCGACAACATCCAAGGCAACGGCGAGGTGGCGCATAAGATGTTTGGCGCCTTCGCCACCGCGCTGGATGCAGAATTCGGTGCCTGGGTGCAGGCAAATGTTCCGTTTCCCAACTCGATGGTCGACCGCATCACCCCGGTCACCACGGACGCTGATCGGCGCGACGTGACCGAGCGCTATGGCATCGAAGATGCCTGGCCGGTAGTGTGCGAAGACTTCGTACAGTGGGCGCTAGAGGACAAGTTCGTATCCGGCCGCCCGGAATTCGAGCAGGTCGGAGTCCAGGTAGTTGCAGATGTGGTGCCTTTTGAACTGATGAAGTTGCGTCTGCTCAATGCCACCCATCAGGGCCTGTGCTATTTCGGCCATCTGGCCGGATACCGCGCGGTGCATGACGCGGCACGCAATGAGCTCTTCGCCCAATTCTTGCTGCGCTACATGCGCACCGAGGCGCAGCCTACGCTGGCGGCCTTGCCCGGAGTGGACCTGGCCGCCTATCAGGACAAGCTGATCGAGCGGTACCGCAACGAGCACGTGGCCGACACTATTGCGCGGCTTTGCGCGGACTCCTCGGATCGCATCCCCAAGTGGCTCATGCCGGTGGTCCGCGAAAACCTCGCCGCCGATCGCGACGTGCGTCTTTCGGCCGCCATCGTGGCCAGCTGGGCACGCTATGCCGAGGGCACCGACGAAATGGGCGAGCCGATCCAGATCGTTGACCGTCTGGCTCAGGAAGTCTCCGCCGCCGCTGCGAAGCACAGCGAAGATCCCTTGGCATTCCTGCGCCAGCGAGACCTGTTTGGCGACGTCATCAACGATGAACGGTTCACCAAACCATATTTGGAGACCCTCGCATCCCTGCATTCACAGGGAGCGATTGCCACTCTGGAACGGATTATGGCGCAGAGCGCCGCCCATTAGTTCGCCGGAAAAGAATCTCACCTTGCCGAGCGGCTCCCCATTAAGGAGCCGCTCGGTCATTTTGTACCCGAAATCCTTGGAACCGGATGAATGTTGCTAAACTAAAGTGACACTTTAGTTTAGGAATCGCTATGAATGATGGAATCTTGCCGGTTAGTACGCGCCCACGCAGCGTGGCAACCCATCACAAGGTCTTGGACTCCACCAATGAACTACTCCGCGACACGGGTTTCCGCGGGATTTCGATTGAGCGCATCGCCGAGCATTCAGGCGTCAGCACCGCGACGCTGTACAAGCACTGGCCCTCCAAGAATGCAATCGTTGCCGAAGCTTTCGGACGTGTCGCAACAAAAGCGCTGAAGATCCCCACCGACGGAGACCCCTTGGCGAATCTCATCGACTGTACTGTCGAATCGTTAACCTTCCACAGCATCCAAAGCGGGCGCGTATTCTTTCAGCTGCTGGCCGCCTGCTCCTTGGAGCCGCACGGCGCCGCGTATTTCGAGCAGTTTTATCTAGCTCCGCGGCGTAAAACTCTCAAACCCCTCTTTGCGCGCGCACTCGCTTCGGGCCAGTTGGCCGAAGGCCTGGATGTCGACGTTGCCATGGACGTGGCCTTTGGTGCAGCGGTGTTCCGGCTGATGCGCGAGGCCGAAAGCGTTGACCTGGCCTCCATTGAAGAAACCGTCCGCTGGTCCGTGCGAGGATTATTGGCTGAGCAGCCCTAGGAGCATCACGCACACGACCCATTCGCTACAACACAGAAGAGATCTCGTGGCACACGCCAACAACTACGTCGCCGACAAACTCGGCTTCACCACCGCACTCATTGGCCTTTGCCTCATCGCAGCACACTCCGGCACGCCGTCACCGATCTTCCCGCTGTACTCCGAGCAATGGGGACTGTCTTCCCTTGAAGTCAGCAGCGTCTTCGCCGTATATATCTTCGGTTTGTTGGTTACCCTGCTGACCTGCGGGGCACTGTCCGATCATATTGGACGCCGTCCCGTCGCCTTTAGCGCGTTGCTGATTGCCGCGGCTTCGATGCTCGTCATGGCATTCGCCGATTCATTGAATGCGCTGCTGATCGCCCGGATCCTGCAGGGTATTGCCTCGGGCCTCGGATTCGGCACCCTGGGCGCAGCCTTGCTCGATTACTCCCCCGCCTCGCGCCACCGGACCGTCGCCATGCTCAACGGCGCCGTGCCACCTGCGGCAATCGGCCTCGGCGCCCTGCTCAGTGGCATTCTCGTGCAGTTCGCACCGCACCCCTTCCAGATCCCTTATCTGGTGGTCGCCGCATTGTTGATTCTGGCGCTGATTCCGGCGAGCTTGCTCAAGGAGCGCCACCCACGCCGTCACGGTGTATGGCGTTCGCTCATCCCCTCGGTAATGATCCCCAAGGAGGTGCGCCGCGAGTTCCTCGTCGCAGTCGGCGCATTGCTCGCCAGCTGGGCGCTGGTTGGAATGTATCTGGGATTGGGCGCGAGCATCACCAAAACGTTGATGAATATTCAAGCACCGACGTTGAGCGGCCTAGCCATCTTTGCGCTGACCGGCGCGAGTGCGGTGCTCGGCGCCGTCACCTTCCGGTTCGACGCCTTGAAGGTCATGACCCTTGGATGCATCTCGCTGATCGTTGGATCGGGCGGGCTCGTACTAGCTGTTTACACGGAAAACACGGCGATCTATTTCATCTCCAGCATCATCGGCGGCATCGGCTTGGGCGGCGCCTTCCAAGGTGGGCTTCGGACCCTCGTGGAGAACGTCCCCACGCTGCAACGCGGCGGCACGCTCTCCTCGGTATATCTGGTGAGCTACTTAGCCTTCGGCCTGCCCACACTGATCGGCGGACTGCTGATCCCAACCCACGGACTAAAAAACGTCACCTACGGCTACGCCGGACTAGTTGTCCTGCTCTCTGTCATTGCCCTGGCATTGATCGCCGGAACTTCCAGGAAGAGCAGACCGGCAGCTTCCGATTCAGAACGAAAAACAACCGCAGGATGTTTCATGTGAAACATCCTGCGGTTGTTTTTCAGTTTCGGACTATTTGCGCTTCCGCGGTTTCTCCACAACATCGGTGTCGATAATATCCGGGTCATCCAGCTCAAGCTGGCTTGGAGCCACGGTATCGATTCCCTCGAACGCTACCGCCGCGTTTTCAATAACCCGCTTGGCCAGATAGCGGTTGCCGGCCCCGCCGATAACGGCCCCGATGCCGAAAGGCACCAGCCGGCCAAGCATGCTGGCACCTTGGGTGCCAACGATCTTGCGAATGAACTTCTTCTGCAAGCTCTTCTGCGCCGTGGCCATCAGGCTCGTTGACTTGTTCGAGCCAAATGATCTTGCCCAGCCCTTGACCGGTCCGGAGCCGCGACCTGCCGCCTGACTGGTCAGTGCCGAAATCATCGAACTGCCTTCCTCGCCCATCAGCACGCCCATGACCAGCAAGCGCGATCGGTCCGGGTCGTCAATGGCAATGCCATGAAGTTCGGCCAAGGACTGCGCATAAAGCGCAGAGGCTTCCAGGAACCCGATCGTGGCGGCCAGCGAGAGCCCCAGCGCTACAGCGGTACCTACCGCCGGCACCGCCGCGGTACCACCCACGGCAGCTCCAGAGCCGGTGACCACGACCAAATAATCGCGTTCAACGATCTTGGCCAGCTCGGCCGCAGATGCCTGGGGATGTTTCGCGCGCAATCGCTTGAGATATGCAAGGACCAACGGCCGCTGCACACCGACGCCCCGCATGATGGCGTCTTGGACGGCCGAACGAGGTTTGCCGCTCGAGTCTATGAATGTCATCGAAATGGGATCTTTGCTCATGATAATCCCAGACTAGTAGCTCCAGCCTGATAGTTCCCGGGAAAATGCCGGATTCTCGCCGCGAATTATCAATACCAAGCCAGAACCGAGCTTTTCCTTGATACGCTCGCGTCGCGGCGCAAGAGGTGGCCTATGAAGAATGCGCAGGCCACACGTTATAACCTGGCACTGGAAAAGGCCGGAATGCGTGAACGCCAGGTCGGTTTACTCGATTAAAAAGCCTTCGACCAGAATGCGATCGCTCTGCGCGAACGAGCGGGGAACATCTCCATACGAGCTATCTCGTGGTGCATCGCTAAGTCCGCGACGAAGTTCCAGAATACTTCCCTGCCAGAGCGACCGCACTGGGGCAAAGCGCATTTCTTGGGAGCTTCGCAGCTGTACCCGCGATTCGCCGATTTCCAGGCGATGCGCTCTAAGGCAGACCCGCAGGGGTTGTTCCTCAACGGGCACCTGCGGCAGCTGTTGGTGGAAGAAGTTTAGAACTGAATATCGGTCCAGATCAGGGCGGGAGCCGAATCGTTGATTTGGGCCGGGCCGTCGATAGTTTGCGCTTGGAGCGGTGCACGGTCCCCGATATGCCCCTGGCCAAGGACCTGCCAGGCGCTACTTGGAAGGAGATAATTTCCCGAATCGCTGAGCGCCTCGGGACGGTCGGCTTCATGCAGCAGCGCATCCCGCGCGGCCAGCGAGGATGGCTGCTGGCCTAGGGATCCGGCTAAGACATACGGGCTTTTTCCGACTCCACGGGTTTTTATCCCCTGGTCATCGCGCAGGTATTCTTCGCCGCCGAGGTAATCGGAGATGACTCGCAGCTGGTCGAGTTGGCGCGCTTCGGCAAAGGAATAGCCGCCGGAAGCGTCGTCAGTTTGCACGGCGAGCACATGAACGTGCTTGCCGCGGTACTCGATCGGGATATCCCAAAGCCCACTGCTCATCACGGGAATTGAAGCCGCCAGTGCGCCACTCAATCCAGAATCATCGAGCCTGCTCTCCGGGACGGCGGACCATTTCAGCTCCGATATTCCGGTGACTGAGTCTTGGTCAATCTGATATTTGGAAAGGACAACGACGGCGCCTTGGCCTTCGAAGTTGCCCTGCCCCCAAGCATCTTCTGGGCCGCCGACAATCCGGTCCCCGTTGAGATCAGCACCGCTTGGTTTGCCCTTGTTGCCCGGGCCTAGGTAAACGTAGTCGTATTCAACGTCCCGCCGGGAGTCCTCTGGATTGTTCAGGTAATGATCCTGGAACGCCTGCACGGCTTGTTCGTCTGCATCCATCCCGGTAAGCACCACGAAGTCGGCATTGGCTGCGGTGATGCTGTCCGCTGCCTGCGCGGCTTCGCGGTCATCTCCCTGCATGAGGTCTGCGGAGAGCTGCCCCGGAACATCCCGAGTCATCTCGGTGGCTAGCGTGGCTACACGCAACGATGTTTCAGACAGCCCCTGGCTCGGCGCGGGGTTGGGGTCTTGCGCGTCCCAAGGGGCGGCAATAGCGCCCGTGGCGGGAAGCATTAATAGCGCTCCCAAACCTAGACTTGCCGTTCCTACTAAGACTTTGCGCACTCTGCAACCCTACGCCGAATCAGCACTCATAATCCAGCACCTTAATCGGATTGTGATGCCTGCGCCGCGGTGGCCCGCGCGTTCGCGGCCAGTATTTCCTCCATATATGGTGCCCGAACGTTCGGTGAGATCCGCGCATCCACCAGACATATTCCCTTCGCCCCCTGATCTACCCACTGCCGAACCTTGGAAAAATCGGCCACCGAGTCGATGCGAAGCCCCGTTGCGCCCACTGCGGTGGCGAGTGCCGCGAAGTCGACAGTTGGGATGAGCATAGGATCCTCGTGCAGGCCAATGGAACCGTATTGGTGGACCTCCGCCCCGTAGGCTGAGTCGTTGTAGATCACGATGACTCCGCTGCTGATGGTGCGCACGATCGATTCGAGATCGGCTAGGCCCATCAGGAATCCGCCGTCTCCGGCGGCCAGCACTACGGTGCGGCCCTCGGCCGCTGCCCCCGCGCCGACCATGGATGCAATACCTAGGCCAATGGACTGGTAGGCGGTGCCTACGCAGGTCAGCGCTCGCGCCCCGGAAGTTGACCAATACATGGGCCCCCAACCGATGAAGTGCCCACCGTCCTGAACCAGAACCCGGTTCTCGGGCAAGATCTCCTCCAGTTCGCTGGCCACTCGACGCGGATCGAGCAGACCGTCCGCGGCGCGCTCCTCCCCCAGCGGGCGGTCGCGGACCGCGTCCAGGTTTATCGAGCCGGCCCAGCCCGAATCCTGGGCGCCCACGGCGCCCAAGAGACGATCAACCGCTGCGGAGACGTCTCCGGTGGCGAAGTAATCCACTCGCGGGCTCGTGGCGTTAGCCGCAAGATCGATCTGCATTACCTGTGCCTCGACGTTGACCAGATCCCCAAAGCGCATGGTGAACTGATTAAGTCCGGCCCCGAGCACCAGCACGGTATCGGCCTGCTCGATGATTTCGGCGTTTCGTTCGGTGGCGAAGCCACCGGTGATTCCCAGATCGTACGGGTAGTCCAACAGGTCGCGGGCCAGCAGTGTTCCCGAGGTGGTGGCTCCGAGCCGTTCGGCAAGTTCGGCAATACCCACTGCCGCGTCGATGGCTCCACGACCATAGAGGATATGCGGGCGTTTGGCGGCCAAAAGCCGGTCGGTGATGGCCCGTAGTTGAGTTGCATTGAGTTCAGGCGCCGGCGGAACACTGCGGAAGCTGTTGAACTGCGGCAGCTCGACTTCGAGGTTTGGTGCCGCGGCGAGGTCATAGGGGATGGACAGAACCACCGGGATCTGTTCGCGCAGCGCGTGGGCGGCCGCGGCGAGCGCCGTTGCGCCCGGGGTGTGCCGGTCCACCTCGTAGCGCACGGCCCGCACACCGGTGTCCATGGCGGCCTGGTCGACGTCCCAACCGCGCAAGCCGGTCGTCGGCGCGTCGCCGGTGACTAGCAGCAACGGAGTGCGCGCCGCCGCAGCTTCGGCCAAGGCGGTGACGGCGTTGGTATAACCTGCGCCGTACGTGGTCGAGGCGATAGCGAGGCGGTTTGAAATCCTGAAGTAGGCGTCGGCGGCGGACACCGTTGCGGACTCGTGGCGCACGGCGGTGTAGCTAAAGCCTGCGCGGACGGCGGCATCGAGGAAGTGTGCGTTGCCGTTGCCCATCAGGCCAAAGATCTGTGGAGCAATCGGCTTAAGGGCATGGGCAATGGCAGCTGAAACGCTGGACATAATGGACTCTTTTCCTGAAGAAAACTAAAGAAAATTCCATATATGTCTGCCGTTACCAGTTGCATTCGGCAACGGGTATCGCCCCTTTTGAGAGCGCCGGAGCCTTATGAGGTGGCTCCTGACAAGATCAAGAATAGGGCACAAATCACTCAACGCGCTAGATCAAGCTCGTCGTTCCTGTCCTGCATCGATATCGAGCCGTCGCGTGATGTCTGATTCCAGATCCTCGAAAATGGATCCACGAAGCCAGCCATTGAGCTGGGCCATGACTGCCAAAGCGATAAAGCCGACCAGCATTTTATCCGCCAAGGAATACAAGAGATTCGATTGGAATACTGCGACAAACATTGGCAAGCCAAAGGACTCTAGGTTCATCCGGGTTCCCTCAGAGGCATGCCCGGTACCGCCGCCGAAGAGGAGCACCAATAAGCTCGTCGCAACCACAGTGCATGCAAAGCCAACCAGCAGGTTCAGCGCAAAATAGCGCCTGAGAGTTCCCTTTCGACGCACCCACAGCGCCCCATATCCCCAGAGCAAGGCACCGGTGACGTTGACCAGCCCGAAAGGTATCGACGAGGAATCGGTGATCCCGGATCCTAGGAGATTCGTTGCCACAGCGACACCAACGCCTGCCCAAGGGCCCAGCATCATTGCCGCAACCGCGGTGCCGAGCATGTCCAGGTACAGTGGCACTCCAAGATTCGCCACCAGCCAGAACCCCAGCAGGTTGGCCAGGGCGCAGCCGAGGGCCAATATCACCTTTCTGACATGCACTGCGATCTTCTGCTTCGTTTCCTTGGCGGCCTCGGGCTCGGCCAACGGGGCATTTGGTCGTTCGGGTACGACGGGTTCTTCAGATCCAGGGTATTCGGTGTCTTCTGTTGCGGCCTGTTCACGTCGAGCCTGCAAGCATCGCAGCCGCCAACTCTCAATGTCTTTCTCCGTTCCATCCAGTGCACGGACGATTTCAGAGACCAGTTCCAGATTGAGCCGGGTTCGTCCGCGCCGAAAGGCATCGTAGACAGTTGATCTGGCAGGGCGGGACGCATCTGGTGCGACGCCTTGGGCTATTCGATTTCGGGAGATCCTGCGAACAATTTCTGCATACGGAACGTCACCGCCATCAAGGCGCAGCTGCTGCAGGTCGTCGACGATGCGGTCGAACGGCGATAGCATCCTCTGGGATTGATCTCTGAAATCCGACACTTTCACTGCCTTCGCTCTTCGCGCCTTCCTTTATTCCGCGTTGTGAATTAACTCTAGGGTGCATGCAGAGAATTCAAGACATTCGTGGGAAACATTTCACGCAATGCGCGTCGCGGACAAAGGGCGCGGTCATATATTCCATTACAAGAATATAAGCTCTGAGCTGATAATACACATTCCCCTAAAGGGCAAATCTTGTCCGGATTTGTCCGAACCCCGCCCTTTCCATTGCCGACGCAGGATGCGGACGGCTAAATTATTGTAGCTAGAAGTTTCAGTTTGATGCGTCGTAGTTAGCTCCGGAAGTTCGATAAACGCCACTGTCAATCGAATCTCGCATAGGTGGACGCTGCACCAGCATCTGCATTTTGGGGGCAAATGCTGGGTAGCCACGGAAACTTTCTGGACCTCCCGCAAGGGTCGGACAGCCGAGCGCCTTCGTAATCTTCGAAGGCGCTCGACGTATTTCACCCCCGGCACCGAACACTTGCGTTGCAGCGGATGGCAGAGTGCTATTCCAGCGATCCCTGCGGGCAATCGGGGTCTCGTGTTGTTGCGTCATATTTAGGAACAACCAGAGCACTAGCGTTTCTGCTCTAGGGTTTGAGGTGAGCCCCGACTCGTGCACCTAAGGAGATCGCCACGCATCGCAACCCAGCCAAGAAGAAATGGGCCTTGCTCTGGGTCATCGCCGGAATCGCCATTTTGGCGCTGAGCCTGCGCGCGCCGATCATCTCGCCCACCGCGGCAATCACCGATATTCAATCCGACACCGGGCTCAGCGCCGCCGGCGCTGGGTTGCTCACGGGTCTTCCAGTTTTGCTCTTCGCCATCGCGACGCCTCTGGCAACCGGCACCATACGCCGTTTCGGCGCCGAGGCCACCGTCATCCTGTGCTTGGTCGGCGTGCTGATCGGAACGATAATCCGCTCGCTGGGTTCCGCCCCGCTCCTGCTGACTGGCACGGTGCTGATCGGCGCCGCGATAACCCTGGGAAACATCGTAGTTCCGGTCATCATTCGCCGCGATGTGCCGTGGCGACGGGCCCCGGCGGCAACGGGGGTGTACTCCGCGGCCATGAATGTCGGTTCCATGGTGACCCTGCTTGGTACCGCCCCGCTCGCGGCCGCTTTCGGCTGGCGCCTCGCGATCGCCGCATGGACGGTTGTCACCGCCCTGGGGCTGGTTTTCTGGCTGGTGCTTCTCCGGATGCGCCGCGCGGGCGCGAAACCCGCCGAGCTGCCAGCCGAGCCGCCTCCCAAACGGCCTACGAGCCAGGCCGACGCCGCGATGCTGGTTGCCGCGAGATCCCGGAACCGCAAGGTGACCGCCCTGCTGGTCTTCGGTTTCTGCGGCCAATCGGCCGCCTACTACGCGACCACCACCTGGCTTCCGTTGCTGCTGGCCGAAACCGTGGGGCTTTCCCTTGCTTCTTCGGCCGCTAGCGCTTCGCTGTTCCAGATCGCCGCGGTGGTGGGCGCCTTGGGTGTTCCGCTGCTGGCCGCCCGCACCGGGCCCTGGGTTCCGGCGCTCGTCGTAGCCATCTGCTGGATTGCCCTGCCGTTGGGATTGCTGGCCGCACCAGAGGCCTACATCGCCTTTTCCGTGATCGGCGGCGTCGCCCAGGGTGGAGGGTTCACCGCGATCTTCTCGCTCATCCCGCGAATAACAAGCACAAATGCGCAGGCGGCCTCCGCCTCGGCTCGAATCCAGGGCGGAGGCTATGTCGCGGCTACCATCGCTCCGCCGCTGGCCGGATGGCTCAATACCACCACCGGGGGCTGGAACGCGCCGCTGGCTCTGGTGCTGGCCGCAACCTTGGCCTTCACCATCGGCACCTTGTCCGCGGTCCGTCTCGTCGCGCGCGGCTAAGCGATCCCGGTGCCTTGCGCCAACAGTTCGATCACATGGCGGTAGTCCTTGCCGGTAGCCCGGCTCATGCCCAGCTCGCAGGTGCGGTTGCACGAGGCATGGGCGCTGGCGGCCAGCTCGCGCACCTCGGCGGCTTCGCGCGCGGTGGCCGAGGCGGTGAGCTCCGGATGCAGCATGCCACGGTCTCCGGCAAAGGCGCAGCAACCCCAATTCACCGGAACGTGCACGGTGTCCGCGACCGCTTCGGCGACCTTCTGCAGATCACCGTTCAGGCCCATCTGCGTTGACGAGCAGGTGGGGTGCAGGGTCAGCGAATCGATCCGCTTGGCTTCCGGGAGCTTGTCCAGCAGGTGCCGTGAGGTGAAGGCCAGCAGGTCGACTACCTCGAAGCCCTGCTCTTCCAAGGTATGCGCGAAGCCCTCGGTGCAGCTGGTTGCATCGGAAATTACCGGTAGCCTGAACGCCGGCTGGGCAGCATGGACTTGTTCGAGCACGCGTTTGGCCATCACCGCATGCCCATCCTCGTAGCCCTTCGAGCTCCATGGGGTACCGCAGCACATCGATTCAATGCCTTCCGGGACCAGCACCGAAATGCCTGCCTGCCGCAGCAGCTGTTCGAAGGCCGGAGCCACCCCCTGCCCTTCACCGCCTGGGCCGAACATCGAGTTCACGCAGGCAGGCAGGTAGATGGCGCTTGGCTCGGTACCTGCGGCACCGAGATTTCCCGTCAGCGGCTTGCGCGCCTTGCCGCCAGCCGGCAGATCTGCGTCATAGCGCGGCATGGTGTCGTTACCCACGAGCTTGCGGGCCACGTCGGTGGCGCCACGGACCAGCGGCACCGGGAACTTGCCGGCGACGCTCAACGCCACCGAGCCGACGCGAGTTGCCGCGCCCCAGCCCTTGGCCGCGGCCTTGAATCCGCCCGCCATCGCCGGGTTCGCATCCTCGCGGCGCAGTCGCTTGACCAGCAAGCCGGTATTGATCTGCACCGGGCAGGCGGTGACGCACATGCCATCCACCGCACAGGTCTCTACCGCAGAGTACTCGAAGTCGCGCTCGAGTTCTGCGGCGAGCTCCCGGTTGCCCTCGGCCTCGGCCTTGGCGATCGCGCGGCGCACGGCGATGCGCTGGCGTGGGGTCAGCGTCAGGTCTTTGGACGGGCAAACGGGCTCGCAGTAGCCGCACTCAACGCATCGGTCGGCTTCAACCTCGATGGTCTCGTTCAGCTTGATGTTGCGGATGTGGGCTGCGTGATCTTCATCGATGATGACCCCCGGGTTGAGCATCAGCCGCGGATCGCAGGCAGCCTTGAGCTGCACCATGACTTCGTAGAGCTCATCGCCATACTGGCGCCGGACGAAGGGCGCCATGGCGCGCCCGGTGCCGTGCTCGGCTTTCAGATTGCCGCCCTTGGAGAGCACCAGGTCGACCATCTTGTCATTAAACGCGTTGTAGCGGTTCAACGCCGTCTCGCCCTCGAAGCGGTCGGTGAGCATGAAGTGGATATTTCCATCCTTGGCGTGGCCGAAGATCACCGAATCTTCATACTCGTACTCCTCAAAGAGCTCCTGCAGGCTTCCGCAGGTTTCGGCCAACGAGGCAACGGGCACCGCAACGTCCTCGAGCAACGCGGTAGTTCCCGACACGCGTGCGCCGGCCACCGAAGCATAGAGCCCCTTGCGGAACTTCCACGCGGCCTGGCGGTTCGCCGCATCGGTTGAAAGCATGGCCGGGGCGCGGAGCGACGCCGCGTCCAGCAGGCGCTGCCCATCACCTTGCAGCCCGGCAAGCTCTTCCTCCGAGTCCGCGTGGTATTCCACGAGCAGGGCCGCTTGGGCGTTGATTTCGAAGCCCATAATTGCCTCGGGCACCCCGGGCAGGCTCTGGCCCACGCGCAGCGAGGTGGAGTCCATGAGCTCCAGAGTCGCCGCGCCCGAGTCCAGCAGATCCGGTAGCGCGCGAGTTGCCAGATCCAAGGAATCAAAGACCGCCAGGGTGGCGATCGCGAGCTTGCGAATCGGCACGGTCCAGAAGACCGCCTCGGCGACAAAAGCCAAGGTGCCCTCGGAACCGATAATCAGGTGCGCGAGCAGATCCGCCGGCGTCTGGTGATCCAGGAAGGAATTGATGCCGTAGCCCATGGTGTTCTTCAGGGCAAAGTGCTTTTCGATCAGCGCCACGGAATCCTTATTTCCGCGCACGCGGTCCCGCAAGCGCTCAAGGGTGGCGACAAGTTCCGGTTCGGCAGCGGCCAGCTTGGCGTCGGCATCCGGGGCAGCGGTGTCGATCATGGTGCCGCTGGGAAGCACAAAGGTCATCGATTCCAGCGTGCGGTAGGTGTTGAACTCGGTACCACAAGCCATGCCCGACGAGTTGTTGGCGATTACGCCACCAATGGTGCAGGCCGCCTCGCTGGCCGGGTCTGGCCCAAGCTTGAAGCCGTATGCCGAAAGCCGCGCATTGACCTGACGCACCGTCGCGCCGGGCTGCACCCGCACGCGCTTGCCCTGATCAAGCACCGTGATGCCGCGAAAGTTTCGACGCACATCGAGCATCAACCCGTCACCGCTCGCCTGGCCGGCGAGCGAGGTGCCGCCGGAGCGAAGCGTTACCGGCTGACCGGCGCGCATGCTGGCCGCAAGAAGCTGCGAAACCTCGACTGCGTCCTTGGCGATGATCACCGCCTGCGGGGTGTAGAGGTAGTGCGAAGCGTCGGAGGCGTATGCCACCCGGTCGATTGACGTGGTTTTGACGCGGTCGGGCTCGGCGACCAAGTCAAGGATGCTCGGCGAAACCTTGGTTTCGCCGAGTGCCGGCGTGCTCAATGCCATGATGCGCTCCTGTGCGGTTGGTAGGCCCAGCCTACCGAATAAGAATATTGTCTAACAAGTACACATGCTATGTTAGTGCCTTTCGTGGGATACTCGAGGGGTCAGCAAGTTTCTTGAAAGGAATTCCATGCCCGCAAGGCTCGGTGTCGTCTCGGTAGTCCAGGCGATCATCAATGATCTGCGGAGCAGAATTTTCGCCGGAGAACTGCCCCCCGGCACTGCGCTGAGCGAGGCGGACGTCGCCGCGCATTACACCGTGGCCAGGCCCACCGCGAAGGCGGCACTCGAAAACTTGGTGGCCAGCGGGCTCTTGACCCGCAACGCGCATCAGAGCGCCCGGGTCACCGTGCTGAATTCGGCCGACGCCCGAGACATCTACCGGACGCGCGCAATCATCGAAGCCGAAGCGGTGCGACTGCTTGCAACTACCGGGCAAGTTCCAGCGGCGGCATATGAGGCCAACGCCCAAATCACCGCACTATCCAATGCCTCACCGGTGCAGATCGTGGAACCCGATGTCAGATTCCATTCTGCGCTGGTCAATGCCTTGGGCTCACAGCGCACCAGCGCAAGCTATGCCCAGCTCAGTGACGAGATTCGGTTGTGCATGACGCACGTGCAGGATGCCACGCTGCTAAGCACCAAGGACATTGCCGCAGAGCATCAAAAGCTGCTGGAGCAGATCGAGGCGAATGACGCGCAGGGGGCCGCCAGCACCTTGGCCGATCACCTCAGCCGCGCCAGCAGCAAGCTCGAGGCGCATCTGGATCATATCCAGCAGACCGCCAAGTAGGCACCTGCCGCCTTTCCGGCGAGCGCCGCCGGAGGACGCCGATGCGAGTGCTTATTCGGCTTGCGGCGGCAGGTGTTCGGGGTGTAATTCGGAATGCGGCGCATCCATCTGGTGCAGGAGTTGGTGAACTCCTGCGTGAACTAGTCGCCAGCGCCGGAAACGCCCGTCAGGCGTGGATTGAACTACCTGCGCCCGCTGCAGTGTCGCCAAGGCCTGGGTGACGGTATTCGGGCTGAGTCCGGCCGCCGCAGCGAGCTGATTCACCGAGGAATCCGGGGCTGCATGAATGGCGAAAAGTATTTTTATTCTGGTCGGATCGGCGCAGAGGGAAAACACCTCTGCCCACTGGGAAATGCGTCGTTGGGCATCATTGACCGCATCGGCAGCGATCTGGCTGCGCTTGCTTTCCATCAATACGTTTCCTCCCCCGAAATTCGGTCCCCGCGGCGCAACACCTGTTCGGCTGGACACATGTATCCTGTGAACATATCCCCATCCTCTAGAGTAGCGAAAGGATCCTCCCTGCGTACGCCAAACAGCCGCGGCCGCGTCATCGCATTCTTGGCGCTTCCGCTGATTTTATTCACCGCCGGCTGCCAGCCTGCCAGCGGACAGGCTGCTGACGAGCAACCCATCTCCCTGCTCACCGCGGCGCTGCCGGAAACCCTGAATCCACTGTCCGGCTTCGACAGCTACGGCCTAGGGAAAATCAACGAGTCGCTGTTCACCCTCGAGGGCGAACCGGATCAGCTTCCGAATCTCGTGCCCCTCTTGGCTGCCAAAGAACCGACAATTTCCGCTGACTCTCTGGTCTGGGATATTTCGCTGAGCCAGGGCATCAAATTCAGCGACGGCACCTCCTTCGACGCCCAAGACGTCGTGGCCAGCTATCAGGCGATCCTCGATCCACGAACCGCCTCGCCCCTTGCCGGCAGCTTGGAAAACCTGGAATCCGTCTCCGCACCCAACGAACATACGGTGCGCTTTAGGCTCAAGGAAGCGCAGACGTCCTTCAAGACCTCGCTGCTGATCGGCATCGCTCCGGCAGAACTCGCCGACCCGGCGAAACCCGTCGCCGAATCGGCGCTCAGCCGCACACCGGTTGGCACCGGACCGTATGCCGTGGAAGATTTCTCCTCCGCACAGCTGGTACTCACCGCCAATCCGAATTACCGCACCGGCCCGGTCCAAGCGTCCCCGGTGATCTACGAGGCGGCGCCCGATGACAACGCCCGGAGCCAACGACTGGCCACGGGAGGATTCACCGGCACAGTCCTGCCTCCGCGGCTGGCCCACAGCTTTGCCGGCCGCGCAGGCTACGAGGTGCTCACCGCTACCTCGGCGGACTGGCGCGGCATCTCCCTGCCCGCTGAGCATCCGTTCACCTCAGAGCCCGAGGTACGGCTGGCGCTGAACCTCGCGGTCGACCGCGAGCAGCTGATCGACGCCGTGCTCGATGGCAGCGGCCGGCCGGCATACACCTTCGTTTCCCCCGAATACGGCCGGAGCTACGCGGCGAAGGCGACCTTCGCGCATGACCCGGAACGCGCCGCGGCCTTGCTCGAGGCAACCGGCTGGGTCGAGTCGGAGCACGGGGTGCGCAGCAAGGACGGTACCGAGGCGGCATTCACCGTGCTGCACAACCCGGGAGACACCTTGCGCCGCGACCTCTCCCTGGCGGTGGCCGCGCAACTAGCCGAACTTGGCATCACGGTGGATGTTCGGGCAGCGACCTTTGACGAGGCCGAGCCGCGCAGCAACTACGATGCCATCATGCTCGGCGGTGGCGACGACCCCTACGACGTTGATACCCAACTCTACAAAATGCTTCATTCCTCCTACCCGGACGCCGGGGCCTATTACGACAACCCCAGCCGGTATGCCGACCCGGCGATGGATGAACAGCTGCATATCGGACGCACCAGTCTAGACCCGGACGCGCGGTCCACGGCCTACCGGAAGGTTCAGCAGCTCTACGTTCAGCAGCCCTCCATGCTTCTGCTCGCCTTCCTGGACCACAGCTACGTGCAGCGCAGCGACGTCAGCGAACACTGGGATACTTCCTCGCTGCTCCTGGAGCCCCACGACCACGGAACCACCTGGGGTCCTTGGGCAAAGATCCATGAATGGACCCGCAAGCAATGACACGGCGCCTCGGGCCGCCAGGTGGCCAACGGCTGCGGGTGCGCACCGCCTCAGGCATCCTCGTGCGCCGGTTGCTCCTGGCGCTTCCGGTCACCGCGGGCATCACCGCACTGGTGTTCTGGCTGGCCTCTGTTGCTCCTTTCAACCCGTTAGCCAACTATCTCGGCTCGCGCTACGTACGCACCGATGCCGCGCAGCGCGAAGCGCTGAACGAACAGTTGGGGCTGGACAATCCTTGGTTCCTCATGTGGTGGCGCTGGGCAGTAGATGCCGTGCAAGGGAACTGGGGATTCTCCCGGCTCTACGCGCAACCGGTGCGCGAGGTACTGCTTGAACGTTTGCCCTATACCGCGCTGCTGGCCCTGGCCGGTTTGCTGCTTGCGGTCGTGGCTTCTCTGCTGCTGGCCTGGCTGGCCGCACGGCACCGAGGGGGCGTCCTGGACCGGGCGGCGGTGCTCTTCGCGCAGTGTGCCCAGGCGCTTCCACCCTTCGTCCTGGCCTTGATCGCCATCGCAATCTTTGCACTGGGGTTGGGCATGCCCGCCGGTGGGGCCTCCTCGTCCGGAGCGGCCCCGACCGCCGGCACCGTGCTGGTGCATCTGATCCTTCCGGCGATGGTCCTGGCCGTGAGCCTCCTGCCCTGGCTGCTGCTGAACCTGCGCAGCTCAATGTTCGAGGTCCTCGAATCGGATGCGGTACTCGCCGCGCGTGGGCGCGGGGTATCCGAAGCGCAGATCCTGCGCCACGAGGTATTGCCGGTTGCGGCCTTGCCTTTTTTGACCGTGGTGGGCAGCAGGTTGGGCGAGCTAGTCACCGGGGCGCTCCTCGTGGAGAGCGTATTCGCCTGGCCGGGCATCGCCTCGGCCGTCATCGATGCAGCGGTGGCGGGAGATTTTGCCCTGCTCGCGGCCGTCACCGCTTGTTCCTGCCTGATGGTTTTTGCCGGCAACGCGTTGGCCGACGCCGGGTACGTCCTGGCGGATCCGCGGGTGCGCGATGTCTAGACGACAGCTTTCCGCCGTACTCATAGTTGGCGCGCTGGTGCTCTATGCGGTGTGCGTGCCATGGCTGAACCCGCAGGCAGTTCACGGCGCCGACCTTGGTGCCGTCTATCAGCGCCCAAGCCTCGATCACCTGTTCGGCACCGATCAGCTGGGACGGGACCTGTGGGTGCGTTCGGCGCAGGCGCTGCGGCTCTCACTGCTGCTGGCAGCGGCCTCCGCTGCCGCATCCACGCTCATCGGTGTGGGAGTCGGCGTGCTGGCCGCCTACGCAGGGGGAATCGTCGACCGGATCGCCATGCGTCTGGTGGACACCTTGAACGCGGTGCCGCACCTGCTGCTGAGCGTGGTGGTGTTGTCCATGTGGCCCGGGCGGTGGTGGGCTATTGTCGCCGCGATCGCGCTGACGCACTGGACGCAGGTCGCGCGCATTGTCCGTTCGCGTTTGATCAGCGAACGCGAATCACAGTATGTGGCGCTGTCCCGGGCGGCTGGCGCGCGGCCCCTGGCGATCTGGGTAAATCATCTGATCCCCGCGGTAGCTCCCCAGGCTGCCATCGCCTTGGTGCTGCAGCTGCCCCATGCCATCTGGCATGAATCGGCATTGTCCTTCCTGGGCGTGGGACTGCCCCCGCAGGCGGCGTCCTTGGGGCTCATCCTGGAAGACGCCCGCGGCGGGGTGCTCTCCGGAGCCTGGTGGCTGCTGGTGATCCCCGTGGGCTTGCTGGTGCTGCTCAGCGCGGCGCTCTCCGCACTGGCCCACGAATCGGTTCCGCGATCCCGGACTCGGCGGCCGGCACCGCAGAACGCTTCCGGGGGATCCGCACCCACCGCAGCGAACCAGCCCGCCATTGAGGTCCGGGACCTGCGGCTCTGGTCCGAGTCCAAGGCCGGGGTGCGCACCGAGATCCTGCACGAGCTGAACTACCAGGCAAAAACCGGACGCGTCAACGTCATCCTCGGGCCTTCCGGCGTCGGCAAAACCATGCTGCTGCGAGCCATGGCAGGGGTGCTTCCGCCTGCGCTGCAGGCCACCGGTTCCCTGTTTCTGCATGGGGCACGGCTGCAGTTGGGAACCACGCCTCATGCCACCGGCGGGCGGTTGGCCTTCGTTCCGGGGTCCGCGGCCACCGCGCTCAATCCGGTGCGCACCGTGGGCGCCACGATGCGACGCGAATTGCGCCGGCAGCGCCGCGGCAGCTCCGCCAAGGCGGTGGGCCAGGCCTTGGAACGGGTCGGACTGGATGCGCAATTGCGCATGCGCTTTCCGCATGAGCTCTCCGGCGGCCAGGCCCAACGCGTGCTGCTTGGCTTGGCATTGCTCGGCGACGCGCAACTGATTCTCCTCGACGAACCGACCTCGGCCTTGGACCCGGCGAGCCGGCAGCAGCTTGGCGAGGTGCTGCAGGGTCTGGCCCGTGCGGGCCGCACCGTTGTCATGGTCACCCATGATCTGGAACTTGCCGCCGAGCTGGCGGACGAGGTGAGCGTGGTGCAAGACGGCCGCGTGGCGCGCAGCATAGAAACGCGGCAGGAGAAGATCCAATGAGCCTGGAATTAGTCGACGTCTGCTCTGGATATCCGAGTGCGCCGCAGCTGCTTCGCGGGGTGAATCTGCGAATCGAGCGGGGCGAAGTAGTGGGTATCCGAGGGGACTCCGGGGCCGGGAAAAGCACCATGCTCAACATTGCGGCGTTGCTGAAGTCCCCCGCCAGCGGGCGGGTAGTGGTCGCCGGGCAACCGGTGGACCCGCGCCGCCCGGCGCCGCTGGAAATCCGCACCAAAATTGGCATCGTGCCCCAGTCCCCGCGCGCGGCCACCGATCCCCGACAACGTCTAGGTGCCCTGTTGGCGGCCCCGCTGGCCTTCGCCGACGGCGCGATCAAGGTCCGCCCCGAACGCTACCGCGAGCAATTGCATCGGCTATGCATGCTCGTAGAGCTCGACCCGGGCTTGCTCCAACGCCGCGCGGCGGAGGTTTCCGATGGCCAGCTCCAGCGGGTGCTGCTGGCGCGCGCGCTGAGCCTGGACCCTCGGGTCCTGGTGTGCGACGAACCGACCGCGCAACTCGATGAGGCGACCAAGGCAACGGTTCTGCGGCTGCTCACGGCGCAGGCGGCGGCAGGTACGGCGGTGCTGCTGGCCTCACACGACGCCGCCAGCCTGCACGCGATTTGCGACCGGGTACGGGACTTCCCCGGCTCATTTATGCCACCTCCTGCCGCTGACCCGGTGGCACCCGGCGCACCGGACTTCGTGTGAAGCTGCGCCAATCGGGCTCTTTGACCCACTATTTAGCCTGCGAGCCCGGTGTTTAGGGTTCCGCGTGCTTCTTTGGAATAATCCCAAGTGGTGGCGCTTGGCCACCGGCGCCTTTCGCCACTTCTTCTCCGGCCAGTGAGCCACCTCCTGCCGGCCAATGACCGCGGCTCTCAAGCCAGATCAAGGGACTGTGATTCTAATGTCTTCGAAAATCCGTATTGGCATAGCCGGCTATGGCAACCTCGGCCGCGGCGTGCAGGCCGCAATTTCCAAGAACCAGGATATGGAACTGGTCGGTGTCTACAGCCGCCACGACCCGCAGAGCCTCGAGCTGGCCCAGCCAGCCGCGCGCTACTCGGTCGACGTCTTGGCCGAGCACGTCGACGATATCGACGTGCTGATCCTCTGCGGCGGTTCCAAATCCGACTTGCCCGAGCAGGGCCCGCGGCTGGCGGCGCTGTTCAACACCGTGGACAGCTTCGACACCCACGCGCGCATCCCGGAGTACTACGCGTCCGTGGACGCCCCGGCGAAGGCCGCGGGCAAGACCGCGCTCATCTCCGCCGGTTGGGATCCGGGCATGTTCTCCATCAACCGGGTCTATGGCGAAGCCCTGCTGCCGGACGGGGAAACCTACACCTTCTGGGGCCGCGGGCTGAGCCAGGGACATTCCGACGCGGTGCGCCGCGTGCCCGGAGTCGCCGGCGGCGTGCAGTACACCATCCCAAGCCCCGAGGCGATCGAGCAGGTGCGCGCCGGGCTGCGCCCGAGCCTGAGCACCCGCGAGAAGCACCAGCGCGAATGCTTCGTGGTCCTTCAAGACGGCGCAGATGAGCAGACCGTGCGCCAGGCAATCGTGAGCATGGAGCACTATTTCGACCAGTATGACACCACCGTGCACTTCATCGACGCGCAGACTCTGGCGGCGGAGCACTCGGACATGCCGCATGGCGGATTCGTGATCCGTTCGGGCAATACCAGCGACGCGCAGAAGCAGGTTATCGAGTACTCGCTGGCGCTCGGCTCCAACCCTGAGTTCACCTCCAGCGTGCTGGTGGCTTATGCCCGTGCGGTGTACCGCATGAACCGCGCCGGGATCACCGGCGCGCAGACCGTCTTCGATGTGGCCCCGGGGCTGCTTTCGCCACGCACCGCGGCGCAGCTGCGCGCGGACATGCTCTAAAGTCAATCCGCGCTAGTACTTGCGCAGGTTCACCGGTCCCTGGCCGCGCAAGCGCGCACGCAGCTCGTTGACGATGCCCAGCATCACCGCGGTGGCGGACTCGGTCGAGGTGCCAAGCGTGCGCACGGCCACCCCGGCGGTGGGCGTCTGTGAGACGCCCACCTGCACCGCTTGGCGCTGCTGCCCGGCAATCCGGTAGGCCACCTCGCGCAGCTGCTCCACCAGCACGGCGTCGATGCGCGCATCCACCGCCAACAGCATGCCCACGTGGGTAGCTTGCTGGAGGTAGAGCTGCGAGTCGATCGACTGGTCGCCAGGCTTCACCCAGAGGTTGTCCAGCACCGCCAGCTTTCCCTCCACCCGCACCTGCGTGCGAAGCCGCAACTGGTCATAGCGGAAGAGCGTGCCGTCCGGGCTCCACCCCGGGGTGAGGATCTCGAACTGCACCAACGAGGCATCGGCGGCCATATCCACCACCAGTTCCTGGCGGTAGCTGGCATCCCGGTAGGCGATCAGCTGGTCGGGCAGGTATTCAAGTACCGCACCGGGGCCCAGGCGCACCAGCATCTCCTGGCTGGCCTCGCCCTGCGGGGTGCGGTAGACCTTGGTGGCCGACTGCGTGGTCAGCAGCAGGCTGCTGCCGGCTTCCACCTCCACCTCGATGCCGTAGCGATCGGCTCCCAGGTACCCGCCGCCGGGGTTAACGATGGTGTAGCAGACCTGCGCGCTGTCATCCAGGTAGTGCGGACGCAGCACCCGCAAGGCACCCTGATGGTACTGCGCGGTGGCGATGTCCTTGCCCGAACGCCGGCCGATGCGCAGCCGCAATTCCCCGACCAGCCGGCCGGCGAACGGAGTGGGAGCCAGCGCCGGGACGCGGCGCGCGGTGGGAGCGGCCACTAGCCCAGATCCGTCATCAGCACGTCGCGGCGCAACCAGCCAATAACCTGCTCCAGTCCTTCATCGGTTTTCAGGTTCGTGAAGCAAAATGGCTTGTCCGCGCGGAACTGCTTGGAGTCCGACTCCATCACCGACAAATCCGCTCCGACGTATGGGGCCAGGTCGGTCTTGTTGATGATGAACAGGTCGGACTTGATCATGCCCTGCCCGGCCTTGCGCGGGATCTTCTCGCCCTGGGCTACGTCGATGATGTAGATGGAGAAATCCACCAGCTCCGGCGAGAAAGTAGCCGAGAGGTTATCTCCCCCGGATTCCACGAAAATGATCTCCAGGTCTGGGTGCTTGGCTTTCAGTTCCTCGATGGCGGCGGAGTTCATCGAGGTGTCCTCCCGGATGGCGGTGTGCGGGCAGCCGCCGGTCTCTATGCCGACGATCCGATCCAGCGGCAGCACCCCATTGGCGGCCAGGATCTTGGCGTCCTCGATGGTGTAGATGTCGTTGGTGATGGCCGCCATGGAGATCTGGCCATCAAGCGCGCGGGTAATGCGCTCAATGAGCTGGGTTTTTCCCGCCCCAACCGGTCCTCCGACGCCAATACGAATTGGTTCCATAACTGTGCTCCTCAAATTATTGGGGCCGCCACTCGGCGGCCGGTGTGCTAGGACATGAACATGCGGGCGCGCAGGTGTTCATGCCGCATTTGCGCGATCTCCAGACCGGGGATCGCGGCGCCCAGATCTTGGTCATCAAGGCTGAAGATCTTCGCCACGGAGCGCGTCACCGGTTCGTGCATGGCCCGCAGTACCCGTTGGCCCGCATTCTGGCCCAGCGGGATCGCGCGGATCGCGTTCTGCGTCAGGCTCGTGACGGTGGAGAACAGATAGCTGTTCACGGTGTCCGCCACCGGGGCTCCGGCCGCGCGGGCACCGAGCGCGAAGGCGATCCCCGGATGCCCGGCGCAGTGCCCGGATTCGACCGCCTGCACATAGCCTTCGAGTTCCTGGCTCGGAGAGACGACGCTAGCCACCGCGAGCATCCGCTTGCCCATTTTGACCGCGGCTTCGCGCAGCTGCCGCGGCAATGCCGCGGCGTGGATCATCGCGTCCAGCTCCATGATCCGCTCCGGACTCATCGCCTCGTGGGCCAGGCGCACCACAAGCCCGTCGGTGTAGCTCAGCGATTGGGTGAGGAACAGCTCCACCCACTTGGCGAAGCTCCCCTCGTCATGCACCTGCCCGTCCGCCAGATAGCTTTCCATCCCGAAGGAGTGGCTGAATGCCCCGGTGGGCAATGCCGAGTCGGAAAGCTGCATCAGGGTCAGCAGGTGCGAGGCGCTAGTGGGTGTGTTCGGCATGGCGGAACGGTACCGGCATCACTCGTTCTTGCCGGTTGTACGGGGTTCGCTGGTGTTCCAGGAAGTCGGACACGGTGTGGTCGTACTGGACCACCATGACCTGAGCCGCGTATTCGGATTCTTCGCCGAAGAATTGCGCCTGCAGGTGGCGGTTGCCCAGCGCGTGGGCGACCTGCCCCATTTCCAGGATGCTGCGCGGGGCGATCACCAGCACATCGGTGGGCAGCACCGACACGGTGATCATTTCGGTGTCCGAAAGATACAGGATATCCCCGTCACGCAGGTCCGGGCCGGGGGCCAGCCGGATCCCCAATTCCCGGTCGTGGTCGCTGGTGACCCGTTGGATTCTCTTGACCAGCGCGGAGCTGGGCAGCACCACCTTTTCGTGGTGCCGGCCGGCGTATCGCTCCGCCGGCAGCTCGTGGACATTGCCCACAAGTTGTTCAATGATCATTGTTCTCCTCTAGAATTTGCCGGGCCGCAAACGGCTTAGAACAGGAAGTAGCGCTGAGCCATCGGCAGGACCTCCGAAGGTTCGCAGGTGGCCAGCTCCCCGTCCACGGTGACCTGGTAGGTCTGCGGGTCAACCAGGATCTCCGGGGTACCGCTGTTATATTTCAGATCCGCCTTGGACAGCTCGCGGATGCCCTGGCAGGCGCGGATCACCTTGCGCAGGCGCAACCGCTCGGGCACGCCCTCGTCGATGGCCGCCTTGGACAGGAAGGTGATCGATGAAGCCTGCACCGCGGTGCCCAAGGCGCCGAAGTTCATGCGCATGGTGCGCGGCTGCGGGGTCGGGATGGATCCGTTTGCATCTCCCATCACCGACTGGATGATCTGTCCGCCCTTGATGATCATCTCCGGCTTGACCCCGAAGAAAGCCGGATCCCAGAGGACCAGGTCGGCGAATTTGCCTTCCTCGACGCTGCCGATGGAGTCTGCAATGCCGTGGGCAATGGCCGGGTTGATCGTGTACTTCGCGACGTAGCGCTTGAGCCGGAAGTTGTCCCCCACCACGCCGTCGCCCTCCAGTTTGCCGCGCTGGCGCTTCATCGCGTCGGCTACCTGCCAGGTGCGCAAGACGACTTCGCCCACGCGGCCCATGGCCTGTGAATCCGAAGAGGTAATCGAAAAGACTCCCATATCGTGCAGCACGTCTTCGGCGGCGATGGTCTCCGGGCGGATCCGCGAGTCGGCGAAGGCCACATCCTCGGGGATGTCGGCATTCAGGTGGTGCGCGACCATCAGCATGTCCAGGTGCTCGTCCACCGTGTTGACGGTGTAGGGAAGCGTCGGGTTGGTCGATGCCGGCAGCACATTGGGCAGCCCCGCCATGCGGATGATGTCAGGGGCGTGGCCGCCGCCGGCACCCTCGGTGTGGAAGGTGTGAATCACTCGCCCGGCGATCGCGGCGATGGTGTCTTCCACGAAGCCGCCTTCGTTGAGCGTATCCGCGTGAATGGCTACCTGCACGTCAAATTCATCGGCTACCTTCAATGAGTTGTCGATGGAGGAGGCAGTCGCGCCCCAGTCCTCGTGGATCTTCAACCCGATGGCTCCCGCGCGCACCTGTTCGGCGAGCGGCGCACGGTCGCTGGCGTGGCCCTTGCCGAGCAAACCGATGTTGATGGGCAGGTTCTCCACCGCCTGCAGCATCCGGGAGATATGCCAAGGTCCGGGGGTAACCGTGGTGGCCTTGGAAGCGTCGGAGGGGCCCGCTCCGCCACCGATGAGCGTGGTGGTGCCGGCGGATAGGGCCACCGGAACCTGGTCCGGGGAGACGAAGTGGATATGGGTATCGATGGCCCCCGCGGTGAGGATCTTGTGCTCGCCGGCAATGATGTCGGTGGCCGCGCCGATGACGATATCCACGCCATCGGAAATATCCGGGTTGCCGGCCTTGCCGATCTTGAAGATATGCCCGTCGCGCAGGGCCACATCCGCCTTGTAGATGCCGGTGTAGTCAAGCACAACGACGTTGGTGATCACCGTATCGGGCACATCCTGGTCACGGGTCAACCGTCCGTTTTGGCCCATGCCGTCGCGGATGACCTTGCCGCCGCCGAAGACGACTTCCTCGCCGTAGGTGGTGTAGTCCTTTTCAATTTCAAGGATCAGTTCGGTGTCTGCCAGGCGGATGGCGTCGCCGGTGGTAGGCCCGTACATTTCCGCATATTGCTTGCGGCTGAGTTCGAAGCTCATCTTTAGCTATCCTGCTCTTCGTCCGGGCCTGGCGTCTGCGATTTCTCGGCCTGCCGGACCTTATGCGGCTTGGGCGGCAAGCTCTCGTCCACCGGGTCCACGCCGAAGGTGGTATGGAAACCAATTGTTTCTTCGCTCTTGTTGGGCAGATCGATATCGTAATCCTCGACTAGATCGGCCTCGACGATCGGGTCGATACCCGCGGTACCGCCAATAGCGTCGGTTTCGACAACCGGGACGGTGCGTCCCAGCGGTCCGTTCACCCGGTCCTGGAAGCCGTGGACTTCGCGTGCGCCAGCGTATTCCACCAGGTGCACGGTGCGCGCATCCCCCGGTTCAAAGCGCACGGCGGTTCCCGCAGGGATGTCCAGGCGGAATCCGCGGGCTGCGACTCGGTCAAAATCCAGCCGCGGGTTGGCTTCTGCAAAGTGGAAGTGCGAGCCGACCTGGACCGGCCGGTCCCCGCGATTGACCAGGTTCAGGATTCGGGTCTGTTGACTCGCATTACAGACGATTGGGTCAGCGGCAAGTATGTACTCTCCCGGTTTCATCTCTACTCCTGTACTTAACGAATCGGATTGTGGACGGTGACCAGCTTGGTCCCGTCGGGGAACGTTGCCTCGACCTGGACGTCGTGGATCATCTCTGAGATTCCGTCCATGACATCCTCGCGGGTCAGGATCGTTGTACCGTAGCTCATCAGATCGGCAACGGTGCGTCCGTCGCGCGCCCCCTCGATAAGTTCGTAGGTAATAACGGCCACCGCTTCGGGGTGGTTGAGCTTCAAACCGCGTTCTTGCCGGCGGCGGGCCAGATCGGCCGCGACGACGATCATAAGCTTCTCTTGCTCGCGGGGAGTTAAATGCATCAGTTCCCTTCCAAATAATTAACAAATTGACGGTAATTTCATGCCGTCGGATTTGCTCTAGGCCAGGTTTTCGACCTGCATTTAAGGCAAGGATAGCAGAGCAAAGTCGAAGCGCTCGGAGCACGGGAATTCGGGAAAGATGTCGCACCACCTGGATTGCACCAACGTTTGTCGCAATCACTACCTACCACCTTGTCAGGTATCAATTAGGGTGGAAAATCAACACCATTTCAGCGCCAGATTTTTGCCGTCCTCCAGGGTATCGGGCGCGGGTAAAAATAATTCTGGCCGCGGGATGGCGAACAAAAATGGTTATTTAGCTGCAGTCCCGATTTGCTGGTGGTCTGAGCAACCGAGGCGCGGGGTTGTGCCGCATTCTTTTGGATGAATGCAAATGCCCGCGGCGCGCCAAAAGCCGGGATCCGATTATTGATGTCGATTCCCGGCTCGGGCGCGGATCACTTGCTACTTTTGCAACGCCTCAACCTGTGCAAAGTGCGGCATTACCTGCTCGATGAACAACTCGATCGAGCGCTTCTTTTCGGCATGGCTGAGCGTGTTGTCGTTCCAGAAGCTGAACTCGGTGACTCCCAGCTCCTCATAACGGCGCAAGCGCTCGACAACTTCGGCAGGGGTGCCGATCATCGCGGACTTGTGCAGGGATTCGGGAGAGAATTCTTCTCGTCCGGCGAATTTTCGATGGGGCTCGGCTCCATGAACCCATCTACCGGATCCTGCTTGTTTCCAAACCACGCTTAGAAGGTGCGGTAGAACTTCTGCACGCCCTCGGCGGCCGCACGCCAGCCCTCCGGCTCTTCTTCAGCGCGACCATCACGTTGCAGCCGTTGGCCACGGCACAGTCATGGGATTCCGGGCTGCGCACGGCAACCCAGACCGGCAGGTCGCGCTGCACCAGATTATTCCTGGGAACTACGCCTGAAAGCGGAAAACCTAAGGATTTGGCCATCTCTGTATACTCTTCAATCCCTTTGAGCCTCGCTGGCTATGGTGTGCGTACATCAGATTCCTTCTACCTGCTCTGCGTTGTTCGCGACCGCTCACTTAGCCAACTGTGCCCCTTCACGTGAGCAGATAGACACCTGTTTCATCCTTCTTTTCCAATTCGGCTGACAAGTTCGCTGATATCGTTTGGCAAGAAGATTCTGGCTGAAGCCCGTTGAACAACTCTTCAATCGCAATGATTGTGGCGGAAATTCGCGAACGCTTCCAGGTCAGAACTCTCACCATTTTCGTGCGCCGCGTTCGTCACGCAGAAGTTTCCAACATCGAACCGATGGTCTACAAGGCCGGTCGATTCTACGACGGCGCAAATCTAGAGACGCTCTAGCACCCGTCAATCAGCCGACCTCCTAGGCACCGTGTCAAACGATGTCAGAACATCGAAGCGGAGAAAATCATGGTCGAAAAAACCCTGGCCGAGGAGTCCAGCAATGCCTCCTCGGCCAAGAAACTAGACATCCCTCTCGGCAAGAAAGCGCACGTGGGCAGCGTATTCTATACCGCCATGATTCTGCTGGCGGGGATCCTGCTCTGGGCTAGCCTTTCACCGGAAAGCCTTGGCCAGCTGATGGCCTCCAGCATGGACTGGGTCACGCGCACCATCGGTTGGAGCTACCTGGTGGTGACCCTAGGATGCATCGGACTCATGATCTTCCTAGGAACGAGCCGCTACGGCGGCATCCGGCTGGGCAGCGAGGATTCACGCCCCGAATACTCCACCTGGGCTTGGCTGGCAATGATCTTGTCCGCCGTAATGGGCATCGGTCTGATCAGCTACGGCGTAGCAGAACCGATCTCGCACTTCATGGCCCCGCCACACGGACTGGAAGACCCCGGCACCCTGAACGCGGCAGTTCGCGCGCTGCAGTTCAGCTTCTTTGACTGGGGCCCGCATGCTTGGGCGGTCTTCGGCGTCTTCGGCCTGGCAATCGGCTACTCCACGCACCGGAAGGGCCGCCCGGGGCTCGTCTCACCGATGTTGCGACCGGTTCTCGGACGCCTCGTGGACGGCTGGTTCGGCAAGCTGATTGACGTGTTTGCCATTCTGGCGACGCTGTTCGGCACCACGACTTCATTGGGTCTGGGCGCTGCGCAAATCGAAGAGGGCCTGAACCGAGTATTCGGTCTTGCCACAGGTGTCGGCGTGCAAATTGTCATTATCGCGGTCATCACCGTCCTGTTCACCTTGTCTGCACTTTCCGGGGTCAATCGCGGCATCAAGTACATCAGCCAGATCACGATGTCATTGTCGGTGCTGCTGGCACTGTTCGTCTTGATCTTCGGCCCCACCAGCTTCATCGGAAACATTTTCTTCCGCTCCGTAGGCCAGTACTTCAATGATTTCTTCCAGGTTTCACTGACTACTCCGACAACAGCTGATGACCTTCAGTGGATGCAGTGGTGGACGTACTTCATGATGGCCTGGTGGCTTAGCTGGGGCGCATTTGTCGGAGTATTCCTTGCCAAGATATCCAAGGGCCGCACCATTCGTCAGTTCGTCGCAGGCGTTTTGGGCATTCCAAGCTTGGTGTTCTTTGCATGGTTCACCATCTTCGGCGCAAGCGCAATCAAGTTCGAAATGGATGGTGCTCCGATCGCGGCGCAAACCTCGGAGAATCTCAACTCCGCGTTCTTCGCGATGCTCGCCGAGCTTCCACTGGTAGAGCTCACCTCCGTGGTGACCATGATCTTGGTCGTGCTGTTCTTCGTCTCCGGCGCAGACGCAAACACGTTTGTTTTGAGCATGATGTCCAGCAACGGGCATTTGAACCCAACGCGTCCGGTTCTGGGCATCTGGGGCATCCTCACCGGCCTGAGCGCAGTGCTGCTGCTGCTAGTTGGCGGGCTCTCTGCCCTGCAACAGGCGGCAATGCTTTCGGCGCTGCCATTTACGATCATCGTGGCGCTACTGGGAATCTCGCTCACGATGGAACTGCGCAGAGATTCAGGTCTCCCGGTTTTGGTTAAATCATAGGATCGATAGTTGCCGAGTTGCTTACGAACTAATGCTCGCGCCGAAGACTAAGGGCCCAATCCTTAGGCATCTACGCCACGGTGGCTCACGCAGAAATGCGCGACGCTGCTGTGGCGGCCTTGCTTTATGCTGCCACTAATCAGATTCAAGTGTTTTTGCGGACCTGCCGAAGGACTGAACTAAGGTTGGGTTCAAAGGTCGGCTACCTAGCCCGGCACCTGAGGTAAAGGAATTCCGCTTGGCTTGGTTTGGACGTAAGGAAACCGTTGATCCGGAGAAAATTCAGCGGGGCTTAGCCCTAGTCCCGCAGCTCGAAGGGCCGGGATTCATCCTGCGCGCTACGAGTGCGCCTGCAGGATTCAAGTCCCGCTCCTTGGCTACTGTTGCGGAAATTAGATTCGAATTGGGCGCCGGGTGGTTCCACCAAGATGATCTGCAACGGTTTTTCGATAGGAAAAATTCAATTGCTGAATCCTGGAATGGCAGCGATACCGAACTTTTCCTCTGCATGGTCTCAGGCGTCGCCAAAGGCTCCATGGCCGATAAAGCGCTATCGGCCCAAGCCGGGCTCCCCGCCGATTCCGCAGTCCTGCTTCGGCCGGCAATCGACGGGCTAGAGATCGTTCTACTGCTTGACTCCTTGCAGTTAGAGCGCATCTCGGTTTGGCTGCAAGCCGTGCCCAAGCTCTAGCGGCTACCGCACAGCAACGGCCAGTTGGACAGAAGACTGCACCAAGCGGTCCCTGCGGATTCAGTTTTCACGCAATTGCCTATCGAGGCCGTGTACCGAATCTTGAACGGTCTAATCGTCTGCGGCGTGAACGTCTTTTTCCCACGCTTCGACCGGACCGGGCACCACACGAAATAGCGGATGAGGCGGCAGCCCGCCGACCTCCCGCGCCATCAGTGCGCTGGCGCTTTCTGGGGCACGAATCTCCAGCTTGCGCAGCAGGTGGCAGTACTCGAAATTCAATTGGCCGCTGGTGACAGCCAGTTGACCGCGGCTCCCTGCTGGCACGGAGTGCAGAATTTTCGTCTGGTCAAACCGGTACCCGCGCTTCAACGATTCATCGTGAAGCCCCTGCAGGTATGCCCCCACCATCCGCAACGGGGCGCCCGACGCCCGGAAGCGGACCAATTGCGGGTGATTTACATAGCCGGCGGTCTGCCCGGCGAGAGTTTTCTGGGCCAGCAGTGTTTCACGCCAGCATGCGACAAGACCCTTGGCATCGAGCAGTTCGGGATGTAGGGACCAGAGGCGCATTCAATGATCCTACGCCGTGGGGAAGTCGATGATTTCGCTGCGGATGAGGAAACGTTTGCCTTCCGGAGCCTCCACGGAAAAGCCCGATCCCCGCCCGTCGACCACATCCACGGTGAGCTTGGTGTGCTTCCAGTATTCGAATTGTTCCTTGGACATCCAAAAGTCGATCTGCCCCAATTCTTCTCCCGTCGCGTCCTTTAGCTCCAGCACCCCGAGCAGGATGTCCGCATTGCCGGTTTTGAAATCGCCTGCCGGATAGCACATAGGCGATGAACCGTCGCAGCAACCACCAGATTGGTGGAACATCAATGGTCCATGGATATTCCAGAGTTTGCGCAGCAATTCCAGGGTCTCGTCCGTAAAGGCGACGCGGGAAAATTCTTCCCCAACGATCGCAGCCCGGGATTCGGTGACGGTGCTCATGGAGTACTCCTTTGCGATAGCGGTTAATTACCGCTGCCCGGATGCAACGATGGTTCGTTGAACCCGGGCAACGGTCCTTGCGGCAAACCCGTTAGGGCCAGTGTCCTACTATTTCTCCAGGTAGTCTATGACCACTCGTCCATCGATTTTGGCGTGACGCATCTCGTCAAAGACCGCATTGATATCTTCCAGTTTCCGGGTGTGGAATGTCGGTTTGATTTTGCCATCCGCATAGAATTCCAGAGCCTCGATCATGTCCTGGCGGGTGCCAACAATTGATCCACGGATGGTCAAGCCTTTGAGCACAATGTCGAAGATTGGTGCGGGGAAATCACCGGCAGGCAAACCGTTGAATACGATCGTTCCACCGCGCCTGGTCATGCCAATAGCCTGCCCAAAGGCTGCCGGGTGCACTGCGGTAACCAGCACACCGTGAGTTCCACCGATCTTTTCCTGGATGACGTCGGCAGGTTCCTGCGCGAACGCGTTGACCGTGATTTCCGCGCCATGCTTGGTCGCCAGCGCGAGTTTCTCGTCTGCCACATCAATGGCAACCACACGCATTCCCATGGCAACCGCGTACTGCACGGCGATGTGGCCCAAGCCTCCGATGCCGGAAATTGCGACCCATTGGCCCGGGCGCACCCCGGTCATCTTCAGCCCTTTGTACACGGTCACTCCAGCGCATAGCACCGGAGCGATCTCATGCGGGTCGGATCCTTCCGGAATCTGCGCGGCGAATTTAGCGTCGACTAGCATGTACTGGCCAAAGGAACCGTCCAGCGAGTAGCCTCCGTTGGCTTGGGACTCGCACAGGGTCTCCCAGCCGGTACGGCAGAACTCGCAGCTACCGCAAGCGCTGGCCAGCCAGGCATTTCCAACCAGGTCTCCAACCGCTACCTCGATGACGCCTTCGCCGATCTTTTCAACTGTTCCCACACCTTCGTGGCCGGGGATCAGCGGAAGCTTCGGCTTGACCGGCCAATCGCCTTCCGCCGCGTGCAGGTCAGTGTGGCAAACACCGGAGGCAATCAGCTTCACCAGGGCCTGCCCTGGGCCGGGCTCGGGAATCGGCGCGTCCTTGATCAGGAGCTCTTCTCCGAAGCCTTCAACGGTTGCGGCTTTCATCGTAGTCATGTAATTTTTCCTTTGCATGGTTTTGGAGGCGTGGGAGCACACGTGCATGTCCGGGAATGAGTCCAATCGTGCCCCGGGCGAGCACCTAGGTGACCCCACGCCTTCGGGGTCTCTTGAATTTTCTAGCGTAGCCGGCGGCAGTGTGCCGGCTTAGAAGAAGCCGAGCTTGTTCTCCGAGTAGGAGACGAGCAGGTTCTTGGTCTGCTGGTAGTGATCCAGCATCATCAGGTGGTTCTCTCGACCGATACCGGAGGATTTGTAGCCACCGAAGGCCGAGTGCGCCGGGTAGGCGTGGTACTGGTTTACCCAGACACGTCCCGCTTGGATATCGCGGCCTGCACGGTAGGCGGTGTTGCCGTTGCGGCTCCAGACGCCGGAGCCCAGACCGTAGAGGGTGTCGTTGGCGATGCTCAGCGCGTCGTCGTAGTCGCTGAATTTCGTCACCGCTACGACCGGCCCGAAGATCTCTTCCTGGAAGATGCGCATCTTGTTCTGGCCCTCGAAGATGGTCGGCTGCACGTAGTAGCCGCCTTCCAGGTCACCGCCGAGTTCCGCCCGGGCACCACCGGTCAGCAGCTTCGCGCCTTCGGCCTTGCCAATATCCAGGTAGGAGAGGATCTTCTCCAGCTGGTCGTTGGAGGCCTGCGCCCCCATCATGACCTCGGTGTCCAGCGGGTTGCCCTGCTTGATGGCTTCGGTGCGGGCGATGACCTTTTCCATGAACTCGCCGTAGATGCTTTCCTGGACGAGTGCTCGCGATGGGCTGGTGCAGACCTCGCCCTGGTTCAACGCGAAAAGCGTGAACCCTTCTTGCGCCTTGTCGTAGAACGCATCATCCTTGGCCGCGACGTCCTCGAAGAAGATGTTCGGGGACTTTCCGCCGAGCTCCAAGGTGACCGGGATCAGGTTCTCGGAGGCATACTGCATGATCAGCCGGCCGGTGGTGGTTTCGCCGGTGAACGCGATCTTGCGAATGCGCTTGTTGCTCGCCAACGGCTTGCCGCACTCTACGCCGAAACCGTTGACGATGTTCAGCACACCGGCAGGCAGCAGGTCACCGATGAGTTCGGCGAGCACCAGAATCGAGGCGGGGGTTTGTTCGGCGGGCTTGAGGACTACCGCGTTGCCGGCAGCTAGCGCTGGAGCCAGCTTCCAGACCGCCATCAGAATTGGGAAGTTCCACGGGATGATCTGACCGACCACACCCAGCGGCTCATGGAAGTGATAGGCCGTGGTGTCCTCATCCAGCTGCGACAGCGAACCCTCCTGGGCGCGGATCGCACCGGCGAAGTAGCGGAAGTGGTCTACCGCCAGCGGGAGGTCTGCATTCAGGGTTTCACGCACCGCCTTGCCGTTATCCCAGGTCTCGGCGACGGCAAGCATCTCGAGGTTGTCCTCGATTCGATCCGCAATCTTATTCAGGATGACCGCGCGGGCCGCCGGGCTGCTCTTGCCCCAGGCTGGTGCGGCCGCATGGGCGGCGTCCAGTGCTAGTTCGATGTCCTCGGCGGTTGAACGGGCCACTTCGCAGAAGGACTTTCCGGTAATGGGGGTGACGTTTTCGAAATACATGCCCTTCACCGGGGCAACCCACTCACCACCAATATAGTTCTCGTAGCGCGATTTGAAATTGACTAGTGCCCCATCGGTGTTCGGGTTTGCGTAGACGCTCATTGCTTCACGACTCCTTCGTCATCATCCGTGCGGTGGCGGAATGTTTCCGCCACCCGGCCATGAATGTGACTCTAGTCACTCAAAGGTTGCGGTTAGGTTGCATGCCCTGCGCCGCAGCCAAGGAAGTTCAGTGCGGCATGGCCGGAGACGGGGAGTCCACCGCCGCCGGTGCGCCTGCAGCCGGATCGCGCCGCCCGGTGCGCGTGGCGCCGATGCCGGCCAAGATGACCAGCACAATGCCCGCAATGGCCGCCGGACGCGGGATCTGCTGCAAGAAGACCAACCCGACGACCATGGCGATGGCAGGCTCAAGGCACATCAGGGTCCCGAACGCCGAGGCAGTCAGCCGGCGCAGGGCCAGCAGCTCGAGGCTGAAAGGGATGACCGGCAGCAGCAGCCCGAGCCCAAGCCCGATGGCCAGCACCTGCAGGTCCATCCGGCCGATCACCTCCGGCCCCACCACCGCCGTGGCGGCAATGGCAGCGACGGGCATCGAAATGGCCAGGGCGCCAATGCCGTCCAGCGCATCCCCGGCGCGCTGCGTAAGCAGGACATAGAGGGCCCAGCAAGCGGCGCCAACCAGCGCGAAAAGCACGCCCGCCAGATCCGCGGAACCCTGCCACGGCTCGGTCAGCCCGAGCACGCCGGCCGCCGCGACCAGCGCCCACCAGCGTCCGGCGCCGCGGCCCTGGACGATGGCCACAGACAGCGGACCCATGAACTCCAGCGCGCTTGCGGTGCCCAGCGGGATCGTCTCCACCGCCTTCATGAACGCCAGCGTCATGCCCGCGGTGGCCAACCCCAGCAGAGCGCAGATCCCCAGCGTTGCCCGGGAGAAGCGCAGGCGCCAAGGGCGGGCGATGGCCACCAGGATGACAGCGGCCCAGGCTAGGCGCAGCCAGGCGACGCCCTCGGAGCCCAGAGTTCCGGCAAGTCCAATCGATGCGGCAAGGCCTAACTGCACGCAGCCCATCGCGGCAAAGGCCATCAGCGAGCCGGCCCCGGCGGAGTTGGAGGTGCTCGCGGCAATTGAATTCATGGCTCCAGTAGAGCCGAGAAAAGCCATCCATGTCCACGCGAGAATCATCAACATATTGTCAATGAAACCTGCACAATGGAACTTATGGATACCCGCCGCCTGCAATACCTGTACGAGCTGGCCCGCATGGGCTCGATGCGGGCCGTCGCGGATGTGCTCGGAACCACCACCTCGACCGTCTCCCAGCAGATCGCGCAGCTGGCCAAGGAAACCGGAGCCCGGTTGCTGGAACCCGACGGGCGCGGCGTCCGGCTCACCCCGGCCGGCCGCCGGCTAGCCGAGCACGCGCAGAGCATTCTTGGCGCAGTCGACGCAGCGAAACTGGATCTGGACCCGGAAGCCGCTCCCTCGGGCACCCTGCGGGTCGCGGGATTCGCCACCGCGATCCGCACCACGCTGATGCCCATTTTCGAGGAGCTGGCGCTAGCGCACCCCGCAGTGAGGATCGTGGTGCTGGAGCACGAGCCCGCCGAGGCCCTGGCCCGGCTGGCGGTGGACGAGATCGATCTGGCCCTGACCTACGACTACAATCTGGCCCCGGACGATGCCGGACCCGGGGTGGAAACACTTCAGCTGTGGAGCACCCCATGGGGACTAGGGGTGCCCACCACCGACGCCGCGCAGCTGGCCACCGGCGGCGGGGCCCCTGATGCCCCCGCGGTGCTGGCAGCTTTCCGCGACCGCGACTGGATCGGGAATTCGCGCAACGTCGCCGACGAGTCGGTCCTGCGGCTACTGTCCTCGATGGCCGGATTCACCCCGGCCATGCGCCACCAGGCCGACAGCCTGGATCTGGTCGAAGACCTGATCCTGGCCGGGCTAGGCGTGGGACTGCTACCGGAAAACCGGCCAGGGCGGGATGGGATCACGATTCTGCCGCTGCAGAACCCCGACCTGCGACTGCGCGCCTTCGCCCGGACCCGCAAAGGGCGTGGCGCCTGGCCGGCCCTCGCGCTGGTGCTGGAGAAGATTCGCCAGGGACGGCAGCACGGATAATGGAAGCGCCTACGCCTCCAGCTCTTGGACCTCTGCAACAATCAGCGAACGCGCCGGCGAATCGGCTGGCAATTCGCGCAAGGCCGCACGCAAAAGGTCGGCATCGGCCAATTGCCGGCCAAGATTCAACAGCTGCTGCGGCCGACCCCGGTCCAGCGCCATTTCCCGCAACGCCGCCTCGGTCCGATGACGCAGCATCAGGACCCCCGGGGCCTGCGAGCGAACCAATAGTCCGGGCGAATACAATTGCAACGCCGCTTCCAGGTCCCCTAGCTCCAGCGCATCCCACAGGCGGCCCAAGGTCGTTTGCAGAGCCCACTGCAGCCGGTAGGGCCGGGAGGTCAGCGTCCGTCCGGGAAGTTCGGCCAGGACCTTGCGCAACCTGACCATTTCGGCGCGCACCGTGCCTTCGGCCGCCGCATCGGGCCGCTCGAAAAGCTCCTCCACCAGCCGGGCGGTATTCATGCCATCACGGTGCTGAGCCAGCAGCGTCAGAATTTCGGCATGCCGCAGTGAAATGGGCAACGATCCCAGATACACCCCCTCGCAGCGGCCCAGATCCAGATAGTCGGGGTCCGCCACGACCCCGACTCCCGGCAGGAGCAGCTGGGTTTCGGCGGCCATGACGGCCGCTTGCAGCAACGGCATCGAATGCGTGGCGATCGCATCCGGGCCGCCGGTCAGGTCGATCGCGCCAATTACCTGTCCGGTGCGCGGGTTCCGAATCGGGACCGCCGAGCAGCTGTACTGCTGCGCCCGCTCATACAGGTGCTCAGCGCCCGATACCTGCGACCCGGACCCGGTGGCCAGCGCCATTCCGGGGGCGGAAGTCCCCACAGACCTCTCGGCCCAGTCGGCACCCGCCATGAAACCGACCCCTTCGGCCTGGCTCAGTGCACCATTGCTGCCGGCAACCCACAGCAAGGTCCCACCAGCATCGGCCAAGGCGACCAGCAGATTGGCGTCCGTAGCCGCGGGCACGAGCAGCTTTTCAAACACCGGCCAGATGCGCTGCAGTTCGCTCCGCTCGCGTTCCAGGCGCAACCGCTCGTTGCTCAGCACGGCGGGCTGTTCGACGGCCGAGGCGTGGGCCAATGACCTCTTCCAGGATTCGCGCACATCGTGCCGCAACGGAAGATCACCCAAGCCAGTGTCGGGGGCGCCTAGGAGTTCGCGGGCTTGCAAGGCCTGGCGCGACGCGTCAGTCCAATTTATGGCGGGCCCGCTCATATGCCTCCCCTACCCGGATGAATGGATCGCTTTTGCAATTCCACCCAGCTTAGGCGAACTCCGAAAGTTTTAGTAGAGCCTGCCTCGCATTGCATGGAGGGGCCCAAAAACAAGGCGATAAATCATCTAGAATAACGCTACCCATAGTCGACAAGTAGCCTGAATTCTGGTTGAATTTCCACTTTTCTGCCCATTCCTCTTTACCTTCCCTAAGCATCGGAGTATCGTACAACCAAATGGTTGTATATAAGTTGAGCGAAGAGCAGACGAACAAGGTTTTCCGCGCCTTGGCAGATGCCACACGAAGAGACATCGTGAGGCGAACCCTGCACGCCGAGGTCAGCATCTCCGAACTGGCCGCCAGCTACGACATGTCTTTTGCAGCAGTGCAAAAGCACGTGGCCGCGCTGGAAGCCGCCGGCCTGGTCAGCAAGATCGCACGTGGCCGCGAACGCATAGTTCGCGGGCAGCCGGACACCATCCGGCACGCGCAGGAACTACTCTCATCCCTCGAGGACATCTGGCGCCAGCGCATCAGCCGGCTTGATGATTTCCTCGCCGACGAGACTCCCTAAGGAGCAATCTCATGCCCGTCACATCAGTTGTCAAAGACGCAGAATCCCTCACCCTCACGGTCCACACCGAATTCCCGGTCAAGGTATCCCGGCTCTGGGATGCCTACCTCGATCCGCGCCAGATCGAGAAGTTCTGGGGACCGGTCGAATATCCGGCTACATTCACCCGTCACGACGCCGCACCAGGCGGCCGCACCCAGTACCACATGACCTCGCCCGAAGGAGAGGAGTTCCACGGCTACTGGGAATGGAACGAAATCGTCGACCAGAAGTTCTTCGAAGTCACCGACGGTTTTGCAAATGCAGACGGCACGCCCAACTCCGAGCTGCCGACCACCCGCACCGTCTTCAGCTTCGACCCGCAGCCAAACGGCACCAAGCTGACCATCACGGCGAATTTCGATTCCGCGGCAGACCTGGAACAAGTCGTCGACATGGGCATGATCGACGGGACGCGTTCGGCCATGAGCCAGATCGAACAGGTGCTGGTGGACCTGCGCAACTATGCCCAAACGTTCGCCACCGAAGCCCAGATTCTTTCGGATACCCAAATTCGGGTTAGCCGCATCATTCGCGGAACCCGCGATCAGGTTTGGCAGGCACACCATGACGCGGCGCTTATGAAGCGCTGGCTGCTTGGCCCCGACGGTTGGAAGATGACCGAATGCGTTCTGCCCGAGTCCGTAGGTGGAAGCTACCGCTACCGGTGGGAACCGGAGACCGGCACCGAGGGGCAGGGCTTCGGCTTCACCGGCGAGCTGCTCGAACGACTGCCCAAGTCCTACGAGCGAACCACCGAACAAATGATCGACACCGACTATCCGCCGACTATCAACGAGTCGACATTCGCCGACAGCAGCGCGGGGACGCTGCTGTCGATTGTGATCACCTATCCCGATGCCCAGACGCGCGACATGGTGCTGGCTACCGGAATGACCGACGGAATGGAGGCGAGCTACGCGCGGCTGGAATCTCTGCTCTGAACGCGATTCGCCCCACATCCGGCGCTCGGGCATCGTCAGATATGAAACACTTGGAAGCATGACTTCCCACAATGTGCGCGCAGGCCTGGATAAGCAGGCCAACCAGGTCCAGGAGATGTTCGATAACGTAGCTCCCCGCTACGATCTACTCAATACCCTGATGACCGGCGGCATCGTGAATTACTGGCGCAAGATCACCACCGAGGCGATCGCCCCCAAGGCCGGCGAGCGCATCCTGGACCTGGCCGCCGGCACCGGCACTTCGTCGATGCCGCTGGCCAAGGCCGGAGCCACGGTGACCGCCTGCGACATGTCCGAGGGCATGCTGGCCGAGGGGCGCAAGCGCTACCCGGAGCTTGAGTTCGTCTACGGTGACGGAACCGACCTGCCGTTCGAGGACAACTCCTTCGACGCGGTGACCATCTCCTACGGTCTGCGCAATATCTCGGACACCGAAAAGGCCCTGTCCGAGATGCACCGCGTCACCAAGCCCGGCGGGCGCATCGTGGTAGCCGAATTCTCCACCCCCACCGTCGCTCCGATCAAGGTGGCCTACCAGCAGTTCCTGCCGCGCGTTATCCCCGCGTTGGGCTACATGGTCTCCTCGAACCCTTCGGCCTACGCCTACCTGGCCGAGTCGATCGCCGCCTGGCCAAACCAGCAGGACTTGGGCCAGAAGTTCATCAATGTCGGTTGGAAGAACGTCGAATTCCGCAACTTGACCGGCGGCATCGTCGCCGTGCACCGCGCCTGGAAGTAAACCTCAGCACTAACCGCCATTCGGCCCGTATCCGCAAATGGATGCGGGCCGAAAGTGCTCGAGCGCACCTTTTCCCGTCCCATCACCTGCTGTTACACTCGATGGCATGGATACCTACTAAGCCAGCCAATGACCAAGCATCATATCTCCGGTGCAATCCGTTCATTTAGGCTACCGGCTTCGGTATCCCTTTTTTATGGCTCCTTTAATTAGTTGAGCCAGTCTCGCGATCCCTAAGCTCGGCAGCCTCGTCACATCCGTGGGAGAGCCACTTATGTCTTCGACTCCGCCGATCACACTGCACAACCTCAGCTTCAGTTGGCCCACCGGCGAGTGCGCCCTCACTAGCTTGGAAGGCACTTTCCCTTCGGGACGCACGGGGCTTACCGGGGCAAACGGCAGCGGCAAATCAACTCTTTTGAAACTCATTGCCGGACAGCTAAGTCCTAGCGAAGGCAGGGTAGAGGCTTCGGAAGAGCTCGCCTACCTGCCGCAGACCCTTACCTTGCATCGGGACACCACCGTGACCGAACTGCTTGGGATCGATAAAACCTATCGCGCGCTGAAAGCTATCGAAGCCGGAAGCGTAGATCCCGAAGATTTTGACGCGGTCGGAGACAGCTGGGATCTGGAGGCCCGGCTGGAGGCCGAACTGAGCCCCTTGGGACTCGGAATGCTGGATCTGGATCGCCAGGTCGGCACCCTATCGGGCGGCGAGGCGATGCTGCTTGCGGTGATCGGCCTGCGGCTAGCCGCACTACCCATCACGCTGCTCGACGAACCCACGAACAACCTCGACAAGCCAACCCGCGAATTGCTGTACGGGCTCGTCCGCTCCTGGAAGGGTACGTTGATCGTGGTCAGCCACGACATCGAAATGCTTGAGCTCATGGATCACACGGTGGAGCTGTACGCAGGAAAACTCAGAGTTTTCGGCGGACCCTACAGCGCCTACCGCGAACAGTTGGAGACCGAGCAGCATGCGGCCGAGCAGGCAGCAAAAACGGCTAGCGCTTCCTTGAAGGTGGAAAAACGCCAACGCGTCGAAGCCGAAACCAAACTCGCCCGCGCCAAACGCAAGGGGCGGGCCGAGCAGCTGGGAGGCGGCATCCCCAAGATTCTGGCCAATCATCTACGCCAAAAGTCCGAAGCCAACGCCGGAAAGATGCGTTCAAACCTCGACGGCAAGGTTGACAGCGCGCAGTCCAAACTCGATCGGGCCGAAGAACGAGTCCGACCGCAAGAGCATATCAATCTGGAATTACCGGACCCGAAACTGCCTGTCGGTAAACAGGTTGCCCAACTGAGTTCGGCCGCCGGAACTCACATCATCCAAGGCCCCGAACGCGTGGCGCTCATCGGTCCCAACGGTTCGGGCAAGACCACGTTGTTGCGGCAGCTGCTCTCCGGGGACGAAGCCGGTGCCGGACCGTCTGGAAGACTCTATCTGGATCGGGTCGGTTACCTGCCCCAGCAACTAACAGGGCTTGACGAAGAGCGTAGTGCCATCGAGAACGTAGGCGAGGTCGCCCCATCAGCCACGCCCGGGCAGGTGCGGAATATGCTCGCACGCCTGTTGCTCCGCGGAGCGAGCGTTGACCGTCCGTTGTCTGCGCTTTCCGGCGGAGAGCGTTTTCGCGTCTACCTGGCCTCGCTGCTGCTGGCCGAACCACCCGTGCAACTGCTCATTCTCGATGAACCGACAAATAATCTGGATCTCGAGAGTGTGCGCCAGCTCTGCGAGGCGCTGGCCCTCTATCGCGGCGCCTTATTGGTGGTCAGCCACGATCAGCATTTTCTGGACAAGCTGAATTTGGACTACCTGTTGGAGCTGTCTGCGGAAGGAACCATGGCTAAGTCCTATCCCACGCCGGTTCGGTAGCACCTCGGCGGCGTGTTGCCGGTTTACACTTGATCAAAGCACACCGCCGAGGACCCCGAAAGCAAGTTGAAAATGTCCTACCCCCAGCGCACCGTCGAAGTAGTCACCACCGGCCTGGTCATCGATCAGTCTGCAACTCTGCTCTGGAACGACATCCGACGAGCATTCATTTACGAAACCGGATCCGGCCAGGAGACCCTCACCTGTGCCGAGTTCATGCTGACCGAGGGCTACAGCGTAGAGATCAACAGCCAGATGCCTGGCTGGGATTCGGCTATCGAGCACCTGCCGCAACGCATCGAGAATCTGGTTGACGAACGCTAGGATTCTCATTGACCCGAAGCATCTAGGGTCATAGGCTCGGTGGCGTAATCACCCGCCTCTGCTGGGAGCCTCGATGGCCGAGATTGTCTTGTTTCACCACGTCCAGGGCCTCACGCCCGGCGTACGAGCCATGGCCGAAGAGCTGGAAACCGCCGGCCACCTGGTGCATGCTCTCGATCTCTATGACGGCGCGCTGCCGGAATCCCTTGAGGCCGGACTGCAATTGGCAAACTCAATTGGTGAAGCTGAGATCAACCAGCAGGTCTCTGCCCTGCTCGATTCGCTACCCCAAAACTTGGTGTTTGCCGGCACCTCGTGGGGAGCCGCATTGGCCCAACGGTACGCCCAGCAACGTCCCGGAGCCTTGGCCGCCGTCTTCTTAGAATCATTCGTTGATCTGGATGCCGAATGGGGTTTCGGACCTTGGCCAGCCTCTGTGAAGGCCCAGATCCACGGCATGGACGCCGATCCGTTTTTTGCATCGGAAGGTGACCTGGCAGCCGCTCAAAAATTTGTTGCGGGGCCCGGAACCGGCCTCGCTGAACTCTACACCTACGCGGGAGATCAGCACCTCTTCACCGATAGCTCGCTTAGTTCCTGCGATCCGAAGGCACGGGCCCTGGTTATGGAACGCGTCCTTGGGTTCTTGGCAGCATGGGCATGATGGCACCTAGGCACTGGTTATCCACAGATCTTCTGAAGTAGCCCCAGACTTCTGAAGCTGCTTCTAGGCTAAGCGGACTGGCAACTTTCCACTCAGCTTCCAGGAGCACCCCATGGCCGTCAGCAAGAAACGTCATCAGCACACCCACCGCGAGCGGCGCCGTCAACGCGAACGCTGCGAAGTCCAGGAACGCGCAACTCATCGCCGACATCGCTTCACCGTTGCCGTCAATGATCTGTGCAATGCTGACGGGTACGACGAGGTCCGTGCCGCATTACGCCGGGTGCAGAAGATCGCCCCGGATAAGGAAGAGATGCTTACCAGCGTCCTGAACGCCGAACCAGGGGAACTCTTAGCCGGTCGTCGAGGCTGGAAATCTGTCACCAATAATCTCAACGACGTCGAAAGCGAGTTATGGATCTACACTCCAACCATCCCGAAGGATTGGGATGAATCCTCGGTCGACCAACCCACGACGCTCGTCGTTTGGGAATATGGCTGCTGCGAAATCGTTCCCGCCCTGCGCGGCGGAACACGTGCCCACAAAATTGTCTTCTACGACAATCCGTTCCGCCTCATTCGGGAATTCACGCAGATAGAGAGCTGGTAAAGACTCAGGCCGCCCCGGGCCTGATTCAACATGAAAAAGAACCGGGGTCCACTTGCCTGAGCAAGTGGACCCCGGTTCTTATGTGGTGCGCCCTGCGGGGGTCGAACCCGCGACCAATGGATTAAAAGTCCAGTGCTCTACCAACTGAGCTAAAGGCGCACGGCCGAAGCCAAAATCCATAATACCCGAAGTAGCGATTCATCCTTAATCGAGCCAATTTTCGTGGCGTTGCAAGGGGTCCATGGCCGGCCAGCGGCCGCTCTGGAACGCGCTATCGCAGGTAGTTGCAGACCCCTCATAGTGTCGGTGAAGAATGCAATTCATTGTAGATATCGGGGCAAGCTTCCTCTCCGCCAGCACCCTCTCACGCTGAAAACCCCGACGCCTTCCGCGAATAACCAGTATTTTGGTATGCGTCGTTTCACACCCAGCCCGATGGGGCGCCGTCCACCAAAGAGGAGTAGTCTCGAAGCCATGAAAGGTGCACGCGCAGGATCCAAAGTTGGCCAAGTCGCAGGGTTCAGACATCACAAGCCACGGCCCTTCGCTCCCATAGATTTCGACCCCTACGAAGGCGGCGCCGACCCGGCGCGCATCTCGGAAGCAGCTCATCTTTCGGCGCAGGCCTTCGTTCGCCGCGGAATCGCGAACGAGGACCCTGAGGTTTCGCAAAGGCTAATTCAAGTCGCCGAAACCGAAGGTCTAGAGGTCCTTGCCGAACTCTGGTCCGAAGCCCCTGCGAGGTCCCTGCCAGGAGCCTTGTGGCGCCTCTATGCCATCCGCGCGGCAACCATGAACAACGCTGAAACCATGTCTGCCCGGTTCCGTGCCGGATCCCATCGTGCCGAGGTGGAACGCCTGGTGGCCGGTGTTGCCGAACCGCCGACGGCCGAAGAACTTAAAAACATGGCAACTTCCATCCTTTCCGGAGCCTTCGACGGAGACTTTGCCCACGCGTTGGAGCGCACCGCGGCCTATTGCCGGGTTCTCGCGTTGGGAATGACCGAGCATGCAGACGCGGCAGATCTGGCGCATGAAACCCGCGGCTCGAAACTGACCGCCCGAGCCAAGTCGATGGCGAACACCGCAGAGGACTTGGAAGCCTGTGCCCGGCTCTGGCGGCAGGGCACGTTGGACTGATTGCCAACCATAAGCCTATAGGATTGATTTGAGATACTGACGGCGAGAAAAGGTAGGCATAGTGGGCGCGGAAGCCAATAGTGCAGCTTCTGGAACCCTGCGATGGCTACTGATCCTCGTCGCTACCGCCCTTCTTTCGCAGACCACGCTGAACCTCGTACGCCCGGTCACCACATACAAGCTCATATCCCTGGATGCCGGTCCGGTCACGGTGGGGCTCGCCACCGCGGCATACGCCCTGTTGCCGATGGTCACCGCGGTGTGGCTGGGACGCTTCAGTTCACGCATCCCCAAAATTCGCTTTCTCATGCTCGCCGGAGCCGGGTTGATGGGGCTGGGATCATTGGGCATTGCCGCAGCTCAGGGATACATCATGGTGGCCGTTGCCAGCGCGATACTGGGCATGGGGCATTTGATGTTCACCATTGGCGGGCAGTCCTCCATCGCCCGCTATTTTCCCGATGACCAGCTGGATAAGGGCTTCGGCTGGTTCACCGCCGCGTACTCGGCCGGCCAGTTCCTCGGACCGCTGATCGCAGGAATCATCCTCGGCACTTCCACGGTGGCCGACTCCCCCGAACGCATTGCCGATATCAATCTTTCGCTGTGGATCGGCGGCGCCTGCGCGTTGCTTGCCATTCCGCTGCTCCTGCCTAATCTGCAGCCGAGAATCAAGAAGGTTGCTGCCAGCTCCACGCCTGGGCCACAGGCTTCGATGGTTTCGATTCTCAAGGTCAAAGGCATGCCTTCGCATATGCTCGCCTCGCTGACATTGCTGTCGATCTTGGACATCCTCACCGCATTCCTCCCCTTGGTGGCAGAAAAGCATGGCGTAACACCGGCCGCCGTGGGTGTCTTGCTGGCAATCCGAGGCAGCGCTTCGGTGGTCTCGCGGCTCTTCCTTCCCTGGATCTCACGCCACTTCAGCCGCAAGTCAATACTGCTCACCAGCCTGTATACGGCGGGCATAACCATCGCCCTTGCGCCCCTGTTCATCGATACGCTCTGGCTCGCCGGATTGGCGCTGCTGATCGGTGGGTTCTTCCTCGGCATGGGTCAACCGGTGACCATGACCATGGTGTCCACCTCCGTGCCCTCGCAGGACCGCGGGGGAGCACTCGCGGTCCGCCTGATGGGCAATCGTCTGGGCCAGGTGATCCTGCCGATGGCCGCCAGCACCGTGGCAGTCGGGGCGGGGCCGGCCGGGGCCATCTGGTTCTGCTGTGGCTTGCTGTGCCTCAGCGGCATCGAGAAATCACTGCGTAACTAACGTGAGAATGCGCACGCGGTTCCCCCTATGGTTGACAGCAAGCGCTTAGTGCGAGAAAACTAGTAGACGGTGCCGGGCCGCTGGTAACCCCGGGCTCCAAAATTCTGCCGCTTCGAGCGGCCTTCCGCCGAGAGGCGTTCCCGGCCCGGCATCACTTACGTTTCGAAGTTAACCTTTGCGACGTAAACTGTTCAGCGTTAGTACCAAAACTGTGACCTGAGACGAATGGTGCGCCGAACAACGTGAAGTTCCAAATCTTTCCTTCAGCATCGCGCGGCATTGAATTGCTGAGCGACTTGGCAAGCACCATCCGCAATTCGGTGGCCAGCGTTTCCGAAATGATCGGCAATCCCGAGGGACGTTCCGAGCAGCTCAAGGAGCTCGCCACGGCGGAAGCCCAAGCCTCGGATCTCTTGCACGCGTTGCTCACCCATCTGCGTACCAGCTACATCAGTCCGCTACCGCGCGAAGACATGTACATGTTTTCGCGGCTGCTGCACGAAACCATGGAGCAGCTACGCGGCATTGGCGAACTGATCAATACCTTGGGTTCCACACCGCTGTCGGAACGAGCCGCCGAGCAGCTGGAACTGATCTCTCAGCTCGCCGAGCTCGCCTCGAATTCCGTGCGAAGCCTGAATAAGCTTGATGATTTGGAAGACAACTGGCTGCAGATGATGCAGTACTCAAAGCGTGCGGCGCGTACTCACCTGGTTTGGATTGATGAAATCTCCAACTTTTCCAAAGCCTCCACAATTCACAAGCATCAGCGCGTAGCCGATCACTTGCTGCTCACCGCGAACACCCTGCGCCAGTTCTCCGATCACCTCGGCCGCGTGCTGGTCAAGGAATCCTAGAAAACTCATGGATTTGCTCCCCTTATTCACCACCATCGCCATCGTACTGACTCTGGGTTATGCGGTGCTCAACGGGTTCAGGGACTCCTCTACCGCCGTCGCGGCGGCCGTACGTACCCGTGCGCTGAGCCCGGCTATCGCGGTCGGTGCCGCCGCCTTGTTCGCCTTCATCGGCACCATGGCGACCACCACCTTCAGTACGGTGCTGATCAGCCGGTTGAACATGCAGCTGCCCGACGGCACCGTCGGGATGAAGTTGTTGATCGCAGCGCTCTTGGCCGCCGGGGCCTGGCTGCTGATTTGCTGGTGGCGAGGCATACCGGTCTCCTCCACGCACGCTCTGATCTCCGCGTTGGTCGGTGCCGGTGCGGCGAACTCCTGGCTGGGCAATGAGTCGCTGGGGGGCGCGGTGGACCTCTTTACCCGCTCCGTACTGCTGCCACTGCTGGTCACCCCGCTCATCGCGTACACCGCCTCCTTCTTGCTGGTGGTCCCGGCAACCTGGCTGATGCGCCACGATACTTCCCGGGACGTCAATACCCGCTCCCGAGCGGGCCAGGCTATCGCGGCCTGCGCCGTGGCGCTGGGCCTCGGGCTGCAGGACGGCCAGCGTACCGCGGCAACGATCACCCTGGTGCTCATCACCGGCGGACATATGGATCCGGGACCGGTGGCCTTGGCCATTCAGCTGATCGCCGCTTCGGCGCTGTCTTTCGGGGTGCTCCTCGGCGGCTGGCGAATCACCTATACGCTCTCGCGCCGGCTGGTGAATTTTGATCCACTGCGTGGCATGGTCGCCCAAGGCGTCGCCGCGACCATGCTCTACGTCGGCTCGATGCTGCTGCACCTGCCGCTGTCCACCACCCAGGCCGTCACCAGCTCTATTGTCGGCGCCGGCGCGAACCAGGCCTTCGAGTCGGTCGTCTGGTACCGGGTCGTGAAGGTCTACGGGCACTGGATCGCCACCCCGGCAATCTGCATACTTGCCGGGGCGATCCTGGCCCTTGCCATGGACCCGGTGGGCTAGCTATCCAAGGTCGGTCCGGGCTGCTCGGTATGCGGCACGAAGCGTACGCTCATCGCCTTGAAGCCAGGAGTATTGGACTCGCGGGCGACTAGTCCGCGGTGCACCAAAGCGTTGGCTTCCGGGAAGTAAGCCGCGGCACACCCCTTTGCCGTCGGATAGGACACCAGACGGAACCTGTTCGCCCGGCGTTCGGTGCCGGCGAAGGTCGAGATCACATCGACCAGCTCGCGGTCCTTGAACCCCATTTCGGCCAGGTCCTCCGGGTGAATGAGGATTACCCGACGCCCGTCCTTGATGCCACGGTACCGGTCATCCAGTCCGTAGAACGTGGTGTTGTACTGGTCATGGCTGCGCATGGTCTGCAAGATCAGGTGGCCTTCCGGGGCCTTGAGCGCCTCGAAAGGCGAGACCGTGAACCGGCCCTTGCCGATGTCGGTGGCGAAGGAGCGTGTATCGCGTGGCGCGTTGGGCAGCACGAACCCGTTGCGTTCGCGCACCCGCCGATTGAAGTCCTCGAATCCGGGCAGCACCCGAGCGATATGATCACGGATCACGTCATAGTCCTCGGCCATGCCCCGCCAGTTCACGACGTGGTCATCGCCCAGGATGGCCTGGGCCATGCGGGCCACGATCACCGGTTCGGACAGCAGATGCTCGGAGACCGGGGTGAGCCGGCCCTGGGTCGAGTGGATCACCGACATCGAGTCCTCCACGGAGAGGAACTGCGCACCCTTTGGGTGCTTATCGTCCTTGTCCGTGCGCCCCAGCGTCGGCAGGATCAGCGAGGTCTGCCCGTGCACCACGTGGGAACGGTTTGGCTTGGTGGAGATGTGCACCGTGAGCTTGGCACGCTGCATGCCCGCTTCGAGCAACTCGGTTTCCGAGTTCGCCAGGGCGAAGTTGCCGCCCATAGAGACGAACACGTCCACCTCGTCCTGCTCAAAGGCGTCCAAGGCCTCCGTGGAGTCGTAGCCATGGGCGCGTGGGGAGTCGATGCCGAATTCGGCATCCAGCGCCTCCAGGAGCTCTTCTGTGGGCTTCTCCCAGATCCCCATGGTGCGGTCGCCCTGCACATTCGAGTGGCCGCGTACCGGGCAAGCCCCGGCGCCGGGCTTGCCGAAGTTGCCTTGCAGCAGCAGCAGGTTGATGATTTCCTTCAGCGTCGGCACCGAATGCGGCTGCTGGGTCAGGCCCAGCGCCCAGCAGAAGATGGAGGCCTTGGAAGCAATGAGCAGTTCGGCGATCTCGGTGATCTGCGCACGGGTCAGGCCGGTGGCCTCTTCAGTGGCTTCCCAATCCAGTTCGGCGCGGGCGCTCTTGTAGGCTTCGAACCCGTCGGTCACCTCGGCGACGAACTTCTGGTCCACCACGGATCCCGGATTCTTCTCCTCCTCTGCGAGCAGGAGATGCCCGAAGGCCTGGAAGAGCGCCAGGTCTCCACCGACCTTGATCTGCAGGAAGTGCGTGCTGATTTCGCTCGGCTTGCCGAGCATGCCGCCCACGGTCTGCGGGTCTTTGAATCCAAAGAATCCGGCCTCGGGCAGCGGATTCACCGCAACGATCTTGGCCCCGCGTTTGCGTGCGTCGGCGAGCGCCGACAGCATCCGCGGGTGGTTGGTTCCCGGGTTCTGGCCGACCACGAAGATCAGTTCGGCGTGGTCGAAGTCTTCCAGCGAGACGGTGCCTTTGCCGATGCCGATGGTCGGATTCATGGCCGAGCCCGAGGACTCATGGCACATGTTCGAGCAGTCGGGCAGGTTGTTGGTGCCCAGCGAGCGGGCGAGCAACTGGTACATGAACGCCGTCTCATTTGCCGTGCGCCCCGAGGTGTAGAAGACACACTTCTCCGGGGTGCTGGCGTTGACGTGCTCACCGATGGTGCTGAAGGCTTCGGCCCAGCTAATCGGCTTGTAGTGGGTATCTCCGGCGCGGATGATCATCGGTGCGCTGATGCGCCCCTGCGAACCAAGCCAGTATTCTGTTTTTTCGCGCAATACGCTGATCGGGTGCTGTTCCCACCACTCCGGGGTGACGGTGCGGGCGCTGGCTTCCTCGGCAATGGCCTTGGCACCGTTCTCGCAGAATTCTGCCGGCTTGCGCGCCCCGGTAATCGATTCGGGCCAGGCGCAACCCGGACAGTCGAATCCACCGCGCTGGTTGATGCGCGCCATGGAAAGCAGGGTGCGGCTTACCCCTGCTTCGGCGAAGCCGCGTTGCAAGGAAACGGCGACGGCCTTGAGGCCGGCGGCGCTGCGCTTGGGGTCACCGACCTTGAGATCATCTTCATTGATGTCATCTTTGGGGGCTGGGAGATGCATGGTCTTCCTCCACTGAGCTACTGAGTGCCTAAAATGCGTTGGGCATGAGTGTATAAGTTGATGCTGTTCCCACGGGAGAATCCGGCCAGCGTTACGCCACATTCATCTGCCAGCTCTACGGCTAGCGAAGAAGGTGCGCTGACGGCACTGAGCACCGGGATTCCCGCCATGGCGGCTTTCTGCACTAATTCGAATGACGCGCGTCCGGAAACCTGCAGAATTGTATGGCTCAGCGGCAGGCGGTTATCACGCAGCGCCGCGCCGATGACCTTGTCCACCGCGTTGTGCCGCCCCACGTCTTCGCGCAGGATGAGCAGCTCACCGGTGGTGCTGAAAAGCCCCGCGGCGTGGACCCCGCCGGTGGAGCTGAAGAGCTTCTGGGAGTCGCGCAGGGTGTCCGGCATCGCCAACAGCACCGCGAGCTCCAGCCGCCCGGCTTCAGGATCGAGTTCGTAGCTGGATTTCTTGCGGACCTCGTCGATGGAGTTGGTTCCGCAGATGCCGCAGGCCGAGCTGGTCACCACGTTGCGGGCCGCGGACGGGTCAGGAGGCTGGGCGCCGAAGCCCAATTGGGCCTCGATGACGTTATAGGTTTGGTTGCCCTCATCGTCGGTGCCCATGCAGTAGCGCATGGCGGTCAGCTGCTCGGAGCGCGCAATGATTCCCTCGGCGTGCAGGAAGCCGGCGACCAAGTCGAAGTCGTCCCCTGGGGTGCGCATCGAGGTGGTGAATGCGGTGGATCCGAAGCGGATCTCCAATGGCTCTTCACCGGCGAGCTTTTCCTCGCGGACAAAGCTGCTACCGCCCAGCGTGGCGCGGATAATGCGCCGTCGCAGGATCTTGCGTCCCATTGCGGTATCTCTTTTCTTGCAAGTGCCCTGAGTCACATACCAACGTAACCTAAAATCTGCTTCCGGCGCATCCCCGTGACTTCATTTATTACTTGGCGTCCGGCCGGAAGAGGTCTTCGATCTTGCAGTCGAAGACCTCGGCGAGTTTGAACGCCAGCGGCAGGGACGGGTCATAGCGGCCCTTCTCCAGCGAAATGATCGTTTGCCTGGAGACTCCGAGCTCGTCGGCGAGCGCCTGCTGGGAGAAGCCACGCTCCAAGCGGCGTGCGGGCAAGGTGTTTTCCACTACCCCTCGACTCGCTTGATCAGCCAGTAGCGCACCGCGAAGTCCACCATGGCCAGCAAGACGACACCGGCTAATACCAACCCGATCGAGGCCTGGACCTGCAGGAAGGAAAACACCGCGCCACCCAGGCCGCAGACGAGCAGGAGGTCCTGGAAGACCCCGACCGCAGCCTTGTCGTACCACTGGGATTCCACCGATATCTCGGGATTCTTCGTGGCCCCGCGCAAGGTATCCCGGTCCAGCAGCAGCGCCCAGCAGGCCACCGAAAGCACCGGCAGCAGGCCGGCCATCATGACCAGGGCCGCCATTACGAAATTTTCCGGGAAGTTCAGTCTGGCGAAGAGCAGTCCCCCGCCGGCGGAGAGCAAGATCCCCACTAGCAGGCTGGTGATGATCAGCGCCGCCGAGCCGCCGCCGAAGCGCGATCGCCCCCACTTGGACTGGGCCACGGTTTTCGTATTCATCTCAACTCCTGGTTCAACCTCTCAGCACGTAAATCAAACTTTACAGTCAAGCGACCTTTACATCATTGCTTAAAAACCAGCGGCGCCTTGCTTTCGCATGGCGCCGCTGGCGGTGATCCCCTCCAGGATCCCCGGAAGACCCCCCTTCCGGTCCGTCTGCCGCCCCGTCGCAATAGGGGCGGCAGACGAAATCTTTATCCGAAGCGTCCGGAGACGTAATCCTCGGTGGCCTTCTGCTCCGGGTTGGAGAAGATAGCAGCGGTTTCGTTGTACTCGATGAGCTTGCCCGGCTTGCCGGTGCCCGCGATGTTGAAAAACGCGGTCCGATCCGAAACACGCGCGGCCTGCTGCATATTGTGGGTCACGATCACCACGGTGAATTCGCTCTTCAGCTCGTTGATCAAATCCTCGATAGCCAGCGTGGAGATCGGGTCCAGCGCCGAGCAAGGCTCATCCATCAAGATGACGTCGGGCTTCACCGCGATGGTGCGCGCGATACACAGGCGCTGCTGCTGGCCACCGGAAAGCCCGGAGCCTGGCTTGTCCAATCGATCCTTGACCTCGTTCCACAGGTTCGCGCCACGCAAGGACTTCTCAACCAGCGAATCCGCATCGGAGCGGGAGATCTTCTTGCCGTTCAGCTTCACTCCGGCCAGCACATTGTCCTTGATGGACATGGTGGGGAATGGGTTCGGACGCTGGAAGACCATGCCAATCTGGCTGCGCACGGTCACCGGGTCAACGCCTGGGCCGTAGAGGTCATCGCCGTCGAGCAGCACCTGGCCCTCGACGCGGCCGCCCGGGATGACCTCGTGCATGCGGTTCAGCGTGCGCAGGAAGGTGGACTTGCCGCAGCCCGAGGGGCCGATGAATGCGGTGACGGACTTTGGCTCGATGTTGATCGAGATGTCTTCAACCGCGAGGAACTTGGAGTAGTAGACGTTCAGATCATTGACGTCGATACGTTTTGCCATGGTGTAATCCTTGAAAATCTAGTGGGGTGAGTGCCGGAGCCTAGCGGCTCAACGGCCCTTCTTCGGGGCGAACAGCGAGGCGATCAATCGGGCACCGAGGTTCAGTGCCATCACCATCAGGATGAGCAGCAGGGCAGCGGCCCAGGCGCGCTGCACCGAAGGATCGATATTCGTCGGGCTGGTCGGAGTCAGGATCTGGTAGTAGATGAAGGTCGGCAGCGTGGACATCCAGTTTGCGAAGACGTTCATATTGATGCTGCTGGCAATGCCTGCGGTCACCAGGATCGGCGCGGTCTCGCCAATCACGCGGGCAATAGCCAGGGTGACGCCGGAGGCGATGCCGGAGATCGCGGTCGGGATCACTACCTTCAAGATGGTGCGCCAGCGGCGCACGCCCAGCGCGTAGGAAGCCTCGCGCAACTCGTTCGGAACGATCTTGAGCATTTCCTCGGTGGAACGCACCACCGTAGGGATCATCAGCACGCTGAGCGCTACGGCCGCGACGATGCCCATGCGGGCGTTCGGGCCTAGGATCAGTCCGAAGAACGCGGCGGCGAACAGGCCGGCAACGATCGAAGGGATACCGGTCATCACGTCGACGAAGAAGGTGATGGCCTTGGCCAGCACTCCGTTCTTCCCGTATTCGACGAGGTAGACCGCGGTGAGCATGCCCACCGGCACCGAGATGACGGTAGCCCACAAGGTAATCATCAGCGTGCCCAGCAGCGCGTGGTAGGCACCGCCGATAACCGGCGCGCCGTCCGCTACGCTCTGGTTGTCCACCGCACCGGTGACCCCATTCATGGAGCTGAACAGGAAGTGCGAGTTCATCCCCGGCAATCCCTTTTCCAGCACCGTATAGAGCACCGAGGCGAGCGGGATCAGCGCCAGCAGGAAGGCCCCGTAGATCAAGTAGGTCCACATGGCGTTGCGGCCCTGGCGCCTGCCCTCGACCACCGAGGTGATCACCGTACCGGCGATCACGAAGAGCACCGCCGAGTAGATCGCGAAGGTTGCCACGCTGAAGCCGGTCAGCGTGGAGAACGCGGCACCGATGATGATCGCGCCGGCCGCGGTGGCGGGCACCGCCCAGCGCGGCAGCTTTCCCTTGGAAAGCGAATTGCGCTTGCGGCTCGGCGGGGTCGGCTGGGCCGCTTGGGTGTTAGTAGTCATGACACTCATCAGTTAGCTCCCGAGAATTCCTTGTGCCGGGCGATGATGCCACGGGCGATCATGTTCACGATCAGCGTGATCATGAACAGAACCAGGCCGGCGGCGATCAGCTCGGCCAGACGCAACCCGAAAGCCTCGGGGAAGTTCAACGCGATTTCTGCCGCGATCGTCTGGTTGCCGGTCTTGATCAGCGATGGGATCAGATTGCCGGTGGAGAGCACCAGTGCTACCGCCATGGTTTCACCCAGCGCGCGCCCCAGGCCCAGCATGACCGCGGAGATGATTCCCGGACGGGCGAAGGGGATCACCGCGGTGGTGATCATTTCCCAGCGGGTGGCGCCCAAAGCCAGGGCCGCCTCCTCGTGGAGCTTCGGGGTCTGCAAGAAGATTTCGCGGCTCAGCGAGGTGATGATCGGCAAGACCATGACCGCCAGCACGATGCCTGCGGTGAGCATGGTCTTACCGGTCTGCGAGGCAGGACCGGCGAAAATCGGGATGAAGCCCAGGTTCGTAGCCAGCCATTCGAAGGCCGGAACAAGCGCCGGGGCGAGCACCATATAACCCCAGGCGCCGTAGATCACCGAAGGGATCGCGGCCAGCAGGTCGATGACGTAGCCCAGCGGGCCGGCGACCTTGCGCGGGGCGAAGTGCGAGATGAACAGGGCCACGCCGATACCGACGGGAGTGGCGATAAGAATTGCGATCGCCGAGGCGATCACGGTGCCGATAACAATCGGCCAGATGTAGGCGAAGAAGCCTTCCCCGCCGGAAATGTCGGCCGGATCGGCGACAAACGTCGGCAGGGCCTGAATGAGCAAGAAGATCGCAACGGCGAACAGCGTGACTAGGATCAGCACCCCGGCGGCTAATGCCGTTCCGGAGAAGATCTTGTCGCCCGCTTGACCCGAGGTCGATGACTTGCTTTTCAAAGCATTGGTAGTCATGGCAGGAGCCTTTACAAGGGAGGGGGTTACGACTGCGAGGTCGTGGGGTGGAGGGGGTTGCGTGGGCGAATCACTTCGATCCGCCCACGCGGTGCTGCGTTGTTACTACTTGGCGACGGTGATTGCGTCCAACGACTTAGCGGCCTTCTCGGCGATTGCCGCCGAGATTGGCGCGTTGCCCGCCGAGTCCTGAGCGGTCTTCTGGCCGTCTTCCGAGATCACGTAGTTGCCAAAGGCCTTTACCAGGTCAACTGTAGCCTGATCTTCGTAGGTGGTGCAGAAGATGTGGTACGAAAGCAGCACGATTGGGTAGGTGCCGGCTTCGGTGGTGTCGCGCTCCAGGTCCAGCGCCAGATCGATCTCGGCTGCGCCTTCGACTGGGGTCGCGGTCTCCAGCGCCTTGGCTGCCGCCTCGGCCGAGATCTTGGTGTATTCCTCGCCGACCTTCACGTTTACGGTGGACAGGTTGCCTACCGCGGAGAAGTCGGCGTAGGTGATGGCGCCATTGGTGGAGGTGGTGGTCGAAACCACGCCGGAGGTGCCCTTGGCGTTCTCCGACTGGATGTCGCTTGGCCAGTCACCGGAAACGTCGTAGTCCCAGACATCGCCGGCAGCGGCGGAGAGGTACTCGACGAAGTTCTCGGTGGTGCCGGATTCGTCGTTGCGGTGCACCACGGTGATGGCGGTGTCCGGAAGTTCAACGTCCGGGTTCTGGCTGGCGATAGCCTCATCATTCCACTTGGTGATTTCCTTCTTGAACACCTTGGCGATGGTTGCCGAATCCATGTTGATCTCTTCGACGCCCTCCAGGTTGAAGGCAATCGCGATCGGGGAGACGTAGGCAGGGATGTTGAATGCGCCCTCGGGACCGCAAACTTCCTTGGCCTTGTCTGCCTCATCGGCCTTCAGGTAGGCATCCGAGCCGGCGAACTGCGCGCCGCCTGCGAGGAATGCTTCGCGGCCCGCGCCGGAGCCATCTGGCGAGTACTGCACGTTGGCGTCTGCATTCTCAGCCTTGAAGCCGGTGATCCAGGCTTCCATGGCCGAGTTCTGGCTGGAAGCGCCAATGCCGGTCAGCGTGCCGGTGACGCCGGCTGCCGCCGAGCTGTCTGCACCTTCCGAGCCAGCGGCTGCGGTTGGGTTGTCGGATCCGCAGGCGGTCAGCGCGAGCGCGGCGACGGAAAGGACTGCAGCTGCGCTGCCAAAACGATTGAGCTTCACGAGTATAACTCCCCATTTATCGATGATCTAAGTAGAACCAGCAGCGGACATCTGCCACGCTTCGTATACGACGTTAAACGCCCGAGGTAACCAGCTGACCCGGCGAAGGTGAACAAAAGGTTAACAACCTTTCGAACGCACCGTGAGCTCGCTCACGGCCGCAATAACCTCGTAGCCAGTGCGCCACGTCACGGCGGCTCGTGGAACACTAGTCACATGCCCCAAGCACGAATTCCGCAACGCGTGAGCAAGTTCCTGGCCCAACGCAACCGTTCCGGGCTGGTGCGCGCGCGCAATTCCTTGCCGCGCATCCTGCGCATGACCCTGGGGGCAATCGGCGCGTTCTGGATCGCCTCGGCGATCTGGGGGCACACGGACCCCATCTTCGCCGCCACCAGCGCGCTGATCTCGCTGGGCTTCGGGGCCGCCACCACCACCCGGCGCACCGCCGAGGTGGCCCTGGGCTGCACGCTCGGCGTGGCGCTGGGCGATGGGCTCATGCACTGGTGGGGGCAGGGCATCTGGCAGGCCGCGGCGGTCATGTCGCTGTCCTTGGTTGTTGCCCGCTACCTGGATTCGGGAGCGATCTTCTCCACCCAGCTGGGCATGCAATCCGCCCTGGTGGTATTGCTGCCGATCAGCGCGGACGGGCCCTTCGCCAGATCATTCGACGCCATGACCGGTTCCGTGCTGGCGCTGCTGATCATCGTGCTATGGCCCAGCGATCCGCGGCGCACCCCGATCGGCGCCCTGTCGGATCTGCTCAAAGAACTCTCCGAGGCAATGATCGAATGCTCCTGGGCGGTGCGGGACGACGATCACCGCTCGGCCTTCCACGCCCTGATCAAGGCGCGCGCCACGCAACGCCACGTCGAAAAGCTTCCCTCGGCCTTCCGCGTGGCCAAGGAAATCGCCACCCTGTCCCCCACGGCGCGCAGGCACCGGCACGAACTTGCCCGGCTCGCCTTGCGGCTGGAGCACTACGACCGTGCCGCACGCAATAGCCGCGTCTTCGCCCGCCGCCTGGCTTCGGTGCTCAGCAACGGCGCGCTGACCGCCGAGGGGGCGCAGAATGTGGCACCGCTGCTGCGCGATGTGTCCGAGGCGGTCAACACCATGGCCCATTCGGTGCGCGAACCCACCGTGGCGGGGCAGCGAAAATTCGAGAAGGCCGCGCGCCACCAGCTCGAAGCCGTGGCGGCCCAGCTTGACCCGCGGGAACTGGGCGTCGAGGGGCTCCAAGGCGAAGGCCTGGTGCTGCTCCTGCGTCCGCTGGTCGTCGACCTCCTGCAGGCCGCCGGCCGCGATCACCAAGAAGCCGTCGGGCCGCTGCCCCGCCTGAGCTGAATTGTCCGCCGGCCTCGATAGCATTGGTACATGGCCAAGACCTCGACACGCAGCAAGTCTTCAGCAAGCTATAAATGCGCCGAATGCGGCTGGACGACGATCAAATGGGTCGGCCGTTGCGGCGAATGCCAGGCCTGGGGTTCGGTGGAGGAATCCGGCGCGGTGACCGCTCGCACCGCCCCGGCGGCGAAGGTCGCAAACCTTGCCCAGCCCATCTCGGAAATTGACGGTTCCGCGGCGGCTTTCCGCAGCAGCGGCGTCTCCGAACTGGACCGGGTGCTTGGCGGCGGCTTGGTGCCCGCCGCGGCGATCCTGCTCGCCGGCGAGCCCGGAGTGGGCAAATCCACGCTGCTCCTCGACGTCGCGGCGAAGGCCGCCCAGACCGGGCTTCGCGTGCTCTATCTAACCGGCGAAGAATCCGCGGCGCAGGTGAAATCCCGCGCCGAGCGCATCAACGCCATCGCGGACAATCTCTACCTGGCGGCCGAAACTGACCTGTCCTTGGCCCTCGGGCAGATCCGCGAGATCGACCCGCAGCTGCTGGTTTTGGACTCGGTGCAGACCTTCTCCTCGGCCGAGATCGATGGTTCCGCCGGCGGCGTTTCGCAGGTGCGTGAGGTTGCCGCCTCCATCATCAGCGCGGCGAAGACCCGCGCGATGACCACCATCATGGTCGGGCATGTGACCAAGGAAGGCTCGGTGGCCGGCCCCCGCCTGCTCGAGCACCTGGTGGACGTGGTCTGCCAATTCGACGGGGAGAAGCATTCGCGCTTGCGCATCCTGCGCGCGCTGAAAAACCGCTACGGCGCCACCGACGAGGTGGGCTGCTTCGACTTGAATGAAGATGGCATCCAATCGCTGACCGACCCGTCGAAACTCTTCGTAACGCGAACCCGCAATCCGGTGCCCGGCACCTGCATCACGGTGACCTTGGAGGGCCGGCGCCCGCTGGTCGCCGAGGTGCAGACGCTGCTTTCGCGCTCTACCGCACCGGCCCCGCGCCGCGCGACCAGCGGCCTGGATCCGGCCCGTGCGCAGATGGTGCTCGCGGTCCTCCAAGCGCGTGCCCGCATGGATCTGTCCTCCATGGATTCCTATATCGCCACCGTCGGCGGAGTGAAAATCTCCGAACCGGCGGCGGATCTCTCCTGCGCCCTGGCGATCGCTTCCTCGATGAACGAATTCCCGCTCCCGCAGGACTTCGTCGCCTTCGGCGAGGTGGGCCTGGCCGGTGAGGTCCGCCAGGTTCCGGAGATCTCCCGCCGCATCACCGAGGCGGCCCGCTTGGGGTTCTCCTTCGCCATGGCTCCGGCTACCCCCGAGCCGCTGAAAAACATCCCGGCGGGCATCCGCGTCTTCCAGGTCGAGTCGATCGCCGAGGCCCTGGATGTCGCCTTTACCCAAAGGCAGAACTCCACGCGATAAAATGGGGGTTGCTGCCCGCTGAAAGGACGCACGGTGAAACTGCACCCCACCCCCGCATTGCTCTCCACCCTGGCCCGCATCGCCCCGGGAACCGAACTTGCCGAAGGTCTCGAACGCATCCAGCGCGGACGCACCGGAGCGCTGATAGTCCTCGGCCACGACCGGGTGGTCGAGTCCATCTGCTCCGGCGGTTTCCGCATCAATACCGAATACGCCCCGACCCGGATCCGCGAACTGGCGAAAATGGACGGGGCGATCATTCTTGACGCAACCGGCAAGCAGCTGCTCCAAGCCGGCGTGCAGCTGATGCCGGACGCGGTGATCGAAACCCAGGAGTCGGGCACCAGGCACCGTACGGCCGAGCGGGTGGCGATGCAGACGGGTTTCCCGGTGATTTCGGTGTCCCAGTCGATGCACACCATCACCCTCTATGCCGCCGGCGAGCGCTACGTGCTGGAAACCAGCGGGCGGCTGCTGGCTCGCGGCAATCAGGCGGTGGCCACCCTGGAACGCTATCGGCACCGCCTGGATCAGGTGACCAGCGCCCTGTCGGCAGCCGAAATCGAGGACGTTGCCACGGTGCGCGAGGTGCTTGCGGTGTTGCAGCGCACCGAGATGCTGCGGCGCACCAGCGAAGAGATCTCCCGCCACGTGCTCGAACTCGGTGTGGATGGCCGCTTGCTGGCAGCTCAGCATGCCGAGCTGCTCGCCGGGATCCAGACCGACAACCAGCTGATCCTGCGTGATTACTCCAACGCCGAGGGCGCGGAGCTGGATATCGATGCGGCGCTTGAAAAGCTGCATGAGATTTCCGATTCGCAGTTGATCGAGCTGGAGGCGCTGACCAAGATCCTGTTCCCGCACGCGACGGTGAGCCAAGATGACCAGCTCACCCCGAAGGGCTACCGGCTGCTCTCGCAAATCCGCACGGTGCCCAAGGCTATCGGGGAGCGCTTGGTAGCCGCCTTCGACAACCTGCAGCATCTCATGGCCGCTTCGACTACGTCTCTGATGGAAATCGAAGGGGTTGGCGAACAGCGTGCACGCTCGATCCGCGAGGGGCTGGCCCGCATGGCCGAATCCTCGCTGCTGGACCGCTACATCTAGTCCAGTTGGAAAGTGACGGGTTCCGAGTTGTTTTCGCCCAAGGCCGCGGTGAACTTGTAGGTTCCAGGTCGGGGCTGCACGTTGACCGACTTGCAGCCCGGGGCCGAACGCTGCCGGGACCAGGAGAAACGCGCAGATTCTTTCTGCCCCGGCTTCATCATGAGCTGTACGTCTTCGCCGTCGGTGAGGCAATCGACCGTGGAGAAGATCCGATCGTTGCCGCTGGTAATCAAGAATTCCTGCTGCGTGGTGCCCACGTTCAGCTCGCACTCACGCTTGGAGCTATTCTCGATTCCGAGGATGAGCACAGGCTGCTTGTCGGTGGCGTAGGAGCCGGCATCCGTCTGCGCGGTGATTTCGATCTCTTCCACCGTGCATTTTCCGTCCGAGCTCGGTTCGGCTGATTCGCTGGGGCTTGCCGAGTTGGTCGGCGCGGCTTGCGGATCGCCAGCTCCTGCCGGGCTGGCCCCGAGGATTCCGGCCAGCGCAACGGTGCCCCACACCAGCAAACCGACAATAGCCAGTGCGATCGCGACCACGGCAATGCGCCGACGGCGATATACGCTCGCCGCCGATTTTGCCCCCGATGCATTGCTCATAGCTTAAGGCTAGTTCATCGCTGGCCCACAGCGCGGTAATGCAGGCCGATTCCGCACCGTGAATCGGCTCGCTTAGAGTGGAGTACGTGCAAGAAATCCACCGCCAGATCAATGACTGGTACTCCGCCAACGCCCGCGACCTTCCTTGGCGACGCCCCGGAGTCACCGGGTGGGCCGTCATGGTCAGTGAATTCATGCTGCAGCAAACCCCCGTAGTACGAGTGCAGCCCGTCTGGGAAGAGTGGATGCGCCGCTGGCCGCGGCCCCAAGATCTTGCCGCGGAGCCACTATCCGAGGCGCTCAAAGCCTGGGGGCGCCTAGGCTACCCGCGCCGGGCCATGCGCTTGCATGCGGCGGCCATCGAAATTACCACCGAATACAACGGCATCGTCCCCGAAACCGAAGAGCGGCTGCGGACCCTGCCGGGGGTGGGCGAGTACACCGCCGCGGCGATCGCCTGCTTCGCCTACGGGCAGCGCACCGTGGTGGTGGACACGAACATCCGCCGGGTGCACGCCCGGCTCTTCGGCGCGATGGCCTTGCCCGAACCGAACCCGCGGGCCAGCGAGTTCGCCCGCGCCCGCCAGGTGCAGCCCGAAGACACCGAAACCGCGAACCGCTGGAACATCTCGGTGATGGAACTCGGCGCGCTGATCTGCACCGCCCGCTCCCCGCAATGCGAGGCTTGCCCGGTTTTCGAGCACTGCGCGTGGATCAAGGCAGGGCAGCCGGCCCCGCACTATGTGCCCAAGGGGCAAGCCTGGAAGGGCACCGACCGGCAGGTGCGCGGGGCGATCATGGCGGTCCTGCGCGAACACGAAGAACCAGTGCGGCGCGAGACTTTCCTCGCCGACCTCGCGCGCCAGGAGCACGCAAAGTTCGTTGCGCTAGGGAAACTCGAGGCACCGCTCGAGCAGCGTGAACGCGCGTTGGCCGGGCTGCTGCGCGACGGGCTGACGATTGACGATGCAGCCGGGGTGCGCCTGCCAAGCTGACCCGGTGCGCGCCGTGTCTCGCATTCGGCCTCCTGCCAACTTATGCTGTGCCTATGAAAGGTTCAGCCGACGCAGTTCACGCCGCCCGCATGGCGGCCGATCACCCCTGGTTTGAGCGTGCCGCGCGCTTGGGCTACGCCGCGAACGGCCTGCTGCATGGGGTCCTGGGCCTGCTCGCGGTCCTCCTGGCAACCGGCGGGTCGGCGGAAGCCGACCAGAGCGGTGCACTGCAGGCGCTTGCCGCGCAACCCTTCGGCGAGGTGCTGCTGTGGGTCTGCGCCGCCGGGGCCGCGCTGCTGGGATTCTGGCATCTCGGGCAGGCTTTTTTCGAGCAGGAGAAGCTTTTTGGCCGGCTCAAATATGTGGCCACGGGCCTGGTTTTCATCGTGGTCGGCGCCACCTTCGGCCGCTACGCGCTCGGCGGCAGGAGCGACTCCGGGCAAACGGCAAGCAGCTTCAGCGCCGAACTGATGGGCCATCCGCTCGGGCGGATCGCGCTGATCCTCTTGGGCTTGGCGCTGATCGCCATGGCCGGCTACTACGCCTACAAGGGTGTGACCCGAAGGTTCCTAGCCGACCTCTCGGCCTCGGGCGGAACAAAGTTCTCCCCCGCCATCAAGCTCAGCGGAACCATCGGTTATGTGGCCAAGGCCCTGGTGCTCGCGGCCCTCGGCTTGCTGTTCATCAGCTCAACGATCCAGCAGGACCCCGACGAGGCCACCGGGGTGGACGGAGCATTGAAAGCGATCCGTGAGCAAAGCTTCGGAGCACCAATCCTCACGACGATCGGCGTGGGCCTGCTGGCTTACGCCCTCTACCTTTTCTTCCGCGCGCGTTTTGACTCGATGGACTAGAAGGCCAAGATCATTCGAGTGTTGCCCAGCGTATTCGGCTTCACGCGGGCCAGATCCAGGAATTCCGCGACGCCTTCATCCCGTGAGTGCAAGAGTTCCTGATACACCTCATGGTCTACCGCCGACTGGTCCTCCATGACGGTGAACCCGTGACGTTCGAAGAAGGCCACCTCGAAGGTCAGGCAGAAGACCCGTGAAACTCCGACGGCCTTGGCCCGGCGCAGCAATTCCTCGATGAGCGCATGCCCCACCCCCTGCCCGCGGTACCGGGCTCCGGTGGCGAGGGTGCGGATCTCGGCGATATCCTCCCAGATCACATGCAGGCCGCCGCAGCCGGCTACCTCCCCGCCTGCGTCTTCGGCGATCACGAACTCCTGAATGGACTCGTAATAGGTCACCGACTCCTTATCCAGCAGAATCCGGTCTACCGCCAAGGGCCGAACAAGATCCCTGATTTTGGCAACATCGCTGGTACGGGCTGAACGGACGGTAAAAGTATTCACCTGCCAAATACTATTCGCGCGGTCAACGTCACCCAAGCATTCACGTCTTTTTTGTGACACATCAGCTAGGCAATATGCAACACTAAGGACGGACAAGTTCAAATCAGGGAGCATCATGCAACGGCATATGGCCAAACCCGGAGCCGGCCTGCTGCTGGTACTCCTCGCGGCGGTGGGCATTGCACCGCTGTTCACCTACGGGTTGAGCGCGACCAGTGACCTTGTCATCCGCGACCTGCAAATCAGTGAGGCGCAGTTCGGCTTGCTGGCTACCGTGTGCTTCGGTTGCGCAGCCGTCGGCAACGCCGCTTTCAGCTCCTTCGCGGACCGGCAAAAAGACACCACCCTATTCATCATCATCTTCGGCCTGGCCGCGGCCGCGCTGGCGCTCGTTGCGCTTCCCGGCGGCTATGCGGTACTCCTGATCGCGGCCATGCTCGCCGGGTTCGCCCAGTCATTCCCGAATGGGGTGACCAATCGGGTGCTGGTCCAACGCGTGCCAGTTGCCCAGCGCATCACCTGGACCGGGGTCAAGCAATCCGGGGTGCAGGTGAGCCAGCTGGTAGGCAGCCTGGGATTCCCGCTGTTGGCAGCTTGGGTGGGTTGGCGCGGTGCCTCGCTCGCCGGAGCGGTGCTGGCAGGGGTGCTCGGTGTGCTCGCGGTGAAGCTGGTCAACGCCACCGCCATGCTGCCGGCCGCCCCGAGCATCAAGCGGGAGAACTCGGCAACCGCTACCGGCCCGTCCACCCGTTTTATCGTCGTCACGCTGACCGTCTTCGGCTTCATCAACGGCTTGGGGGTGCAGGCGACCAACGTGTACCTTCCGCTCTTTGCGGTGCGCGAGTTGGACTTTTCATTGCTGCTTGGCGGCCTGACCGCCGCAGTGGCCGGCGCCTTCGGAGTCAGCGCCCGCATCGGCTGGGGCGCGCTGATGGCACGCGGGGTCTCCGCGCCGAAGCTGCTGCTCACCCTGGCGTTGCTGGCTACCAGCGGAGGGGTGACCTTCTGGCAGGCTCAGGTGCAGGACTCGGCGTGGCTGCTGTGGCTGGCGGTGATCCTGCACGGTGCGGCGGCGCTGGGCGTCTCGGTGGTGCTGATGGCGGCTTTGCTTCGCACCGTGCCTGCGGCGTCGCTGGGCAGCTCCACCGGCATCGTCTCGGCCGGGCAATTCGCCGGCTTCACCTTTGGCCCGCTGCTGATGGGCGCGCTGATCTCTTCGCCTGGCGGATTCACCGCCGGGTGGATTGCGGTCACCGGAATTTACCTGTGCTGCGTGCTCTTGGGGCTCTACCTGGTCTTCCGAAAGCGCGCCTAAATGGATTTGCAGACGCTCGCCCACCTGCGCAGGGCCCGTGACCTGATGGACCGCAGATATGCCGACCCCTTGGACGTGCCGGCCATGGCATCTCGTGCGCTGATGTCCCCCGCGCATTTCTCCCGCGAGTTCAAGCGCGCCTATGGCGAAACGCCGTATTCCTACCTGCTGACCCGGCGTATTGAGCGGGCCATGCACCTGCTGCGCGCCGGGGTGTCGGTGACGGATGCCTGCATGCAGGTCGGCTGGAGCTCGCTGGGTTCCTTCAGCAGCCGTTTCACCGAGGTGGTTGGGCAGTCCCCTTCGGCCTATCGCGAGCGCGAGCATTCGGCGACGGAAGAGATTCCCGCCTGCATTGCCAAGATCCTGCTGCGTCCACCGCGATTCTGAGCAGTTTTGAAGAAGCCGGGCGGAAATCCCGCCGCTAGGCTGAAATCATGACAAATATTAGTGTGCAGTATGTTCCCGTGACGGTTCTCGACGTTGATGAGGCCCTGGTTTTCTACCGTGACGCGCTCGGTTTAGCGGTAGCCTCCGACGTGGCTCACGGCGGGTTCCGCTGGGTATCCCTCGCCGTTTCGGGTCAGCCCGGGCTGAACTTGGTGCTTTCCGCTCCGGGCGCGGGGCGCTCCGCAGAAGACGCCGCTGCCCTCGGGGAGCTTATCGCCAAGGGTGCGCTGGGCGGTTTGGTGCTTTCGGTTCCCGACGTGGATTCGCTCTTCGAATCGCTGAGCGCCAGCGGTGCGGAGGTATTGCAAGAGCCCGTGGACCAGCCGTGGGGGCCACGGGATTGCGCCTTCCGCGATCCCTCGGGCAATATGGTTCGCATCAATCAGGTTTCCTAGGAGAAAAGCATGCCGGATACAGACCAGTCGGGATTCAGCGCCGCCGAGAAGGCCGCAATCAAGGAACGCGCGGCCGAGGTAAAGGCTCCGAAGAAGCGCATGACCAAGGCCGAGAAGCAGGAGCAGGCGCGCAAGGATCTTGAAGCGAAGATCGACTCCTTCGAGGGTACGGACAAGGAACTGGCCCAGCGCCTGCACGAACTCATCACCGCCACCGCGCCGCAACTGGAGCCAAAGCTCTGGTATGGCATGCCCGCCTACGCGCTCGATGGCAAGGTGCTGTGCTTCATCCAGGATGCGAAGAAGTTCGAGGCCCGCTACCTGACCTTCGGATTCAACGATGTGGCGATGCTCGATGAGGGAACGCTGTGGCCCACCTCATTCGCGATCACCGGGTTGAACGACCAGCAGGCCGCGATGCTCGCCGCGCTGGTGGCGAAGGCCGTCGGAAACTAAATAAAAAGCACCGCGGGTGCGGATTCCGGATTTCTCCGGAATCCGCACCCGCGGTGCTTAATGCTTCATCTTAGCTTTCCAGCGCCGCCGGTGCCGGCTCGCCTTCCAGCTGGCCGTTGCCGCCCTCGGCGTGGAAGACGAACTTGCGCGTCTCCGCCTCGCCTTCGACGTCCACGGTGATCTTCTGGCCGGTGACGATCTGCCCGAACAGGATTCGCTCGGAAAGCTGGTCCTCGATATCGCGCTGGATCGTGCGGCGCAGCGGGCGTGCACCCATTGCAGGATCGTAACCGCGCTCGGCGAGCAGGCTGCGTGCAGCCTGGGTCAGCTCGATGGTCATGCCGCGGTCGTCCAAGCGCTTGGACAGGCGTGCGATGAACAGATCAACGATCTCTTCGATCTCATCCTGGCTCAGCTGCGGGAAGACCACGGTGTCATCAACACGGTTCAGGAATTCCGGGCGGAAATGCTGGCGCAGCTCCTCCTGGACCTTGGCCTGCATCCGCTCGTAACCGGTCTTGGTGTCCGAGGCGGACTGGAAACCAGTCATCACGCCCTTGGAGATGTCGCGGGTACCAAGGTTGGTGGTCATGATGATGATGGTGTTCTTGAAGTCCACCACGCGACCCTGGGAGTCGGTCAGTCGGCCGTCTTCCAGAATCTGCAGCAAGGAGTTGAACAGGTCCGCGTGGGCCTTCTCCACCTCGTCGAAGAGCACGACGGCGAATGGCCGACGGCGCACCTTCTCGGTCAGCTGGCCGCCCTCTTCGTAACCGACGTAGCCCGGAGGGGCACCGAACAGTCGCGACACGGTGTGCTTCTCGGAGTACTCGGACATGTCCAAGGTGATCAGCGCGTCTTCCTCACCGAAGAGGAATTCGGCCAGCGCCTTGGCCAGCTCGGTCTTGCCCACGCCGGTCGGGCCGGCGAAGATGAACGAGCCGCCGGGGCGGTTCGGATCCTTCAGGCCTGCACGGGTACGGCGGATCGCCTGGCTGATCGACTTGATCGCCGAGTCCTGTCCGACGACACGCTTGTGCAGCTCTTCTTCCATGTTCATCAGGCGCGTGGACTCTTCCTCGGTCAGCTTCACAACCGGAATACCGGTCGAGTTAGCTAGCACCTCGGCAATAAGATCCTCGGTGACCTCGGAGATTTCATCCAGGTCGCCGTTGCGCCAGGACTTTTCCTTCTCGTTCCGGGCCTCGATGAGCTTGGACTCCTTGTCGCGCAGCGAAGCGGCACCTTCGAAGTCCTGCGCATCGATCGCAGCTTCCTTCTCCAGTCGCACGGTGGCGATTTCCTCGTCCATTTCCTTCAGCGCCGGCGGGGCGGTCATGCGCTGGATGCGCAGTCGTGCACCCGCCTCGTCGATCAGGTCAACGGCCTTATCCGGCAGGAATCGGTCCGAGATGTAGCGGTGCGCCAACGTGGCGGCAGCCTGCAGGGCACCGTCGGTGATGGACACGCGGTGGTGCGCCTCGTAGCGGTCACGCAGGCCGCGCAGGATCTGCGTGGTCAGCTCGACCGAAGGCTCCTTGACCTGAATCGGCTGGAAACGACGCTCAAGCGCCGCGTCCTTCTCGATATTCTTGCGGTACTCATCCAAGGTGGTGGCGCCAACGGTCTGCAGCTCGCCGCGGGCCAGCATCGGCTTCAGGATCGAAGCCGCGTCGATTGCGCCTTCGGCGGCACCGGCACCCACCAGGGTGTGGATCTCGTCGATGAACAAGATGATGTCCCCGCGGGTGCGGATCTCCTTGAGCACCTTCTTCAGGCGTTCTTCGAAGTCACCACGGTAACGCGAGCCAGCCACCAGCGAACCGAGGTCCAGGGTGTACAGCTGCTTGTCCTTGATGGTCTCCGGCACGTCGCCACGCACGATCGCCTGGGCCAAGCCCTCGACAACCGCGGTCTTGCCGACACCAGGTTCACCGATCAAGACCGGGTTGTTCTTAGTACGGCGCGAGAGGACCTGCATAACGCGTTCCATCTCGTGCTCGCGACCGATCACCGGGTCCAGCTTGCCCTCGCGGGCGGCTGCGGTGAGGTTGCGGCCGAACTGATCCAGCACTACCGAACCGGCAGGAGTTCCCTCCTGCTGGCCACTGGAGCTGACACCAGCCGAGGCGGTGTCCTTGCTTCCCTGGTAGCCCGAGAGCAGCTGGATGACCTGTTGGCGCACGCGACCGAGGTCGGCACCCAACTTCACCAGCACCTGGGCTGCGACGCCCTCGCCCTCGCGGATCAGGCCGAGCAGGATGTGCTCGGTTCCAATGTAGTTATGCCCCAGCTGCAACGCTTCACGCAGCGAGAGCTCCAAAACTTTTTTGGCGCGTGGAGTGAAGGGGATATGACCGGAAGGTGCCTGCTGGCCCTTTCCGATAATCTCCTGCACCTGCTCACGCACGGCACCCAACGAAATATTCAGCGATTCGAGCGCCTTGGCGGCGACCCCATCACCTTCGTGGATAAGACCGAGCAGCAGGTGCTCGGTGCCGATGTAGTTGTGGTTGAGCATGCGCGCCTCTTCTTGGGCGAGCACGACAACTCGACGGGCACGGTCGGTAAATCTCTCAAACATCTTCGGCACACTCCTTGCTTACCAATAATTCGATGCTACGCACCGCGGGGCCACAATGCGCCCTTGTTCGCCATAGGGATAACCCGCAGGGCTAGATGACGGATTATTCGAATGGCAAACCAATATCTGTCAGGCAAATTTTATCGTCAATTTATTCGTTCCATCTTCAAGCAAATGATTTTGATTGGTGCACCAAACAAAATCATCGTAATCTGCTCGTGATACAAGCAAAGGGCCGGAGTACCTTTCGATACTCCGGCCCTTTGCCGAGACTAATTCAACACCTAGTGAATTACTTGGCGCGACCCCGGCCACCCTTGCGCATAGCTGCGTTATAGGCGTCAACAACATCAGCATTCAAACGCCCGCGGGCGTTGACCTTAATGTTGTTTTCCTTGGCCCATGCGCGAATTGCAGGAGCCTCACTCGCACTGCTTTGCTTCGCCGAACGCGCAGCTTCGATATATGGCTCCAGGGCCGCACGGAATTCGTCGGCGTGCTCCGAGTTCAAGTCAATCTCGTAGTGCTGACCAGCAATACTGAACGAAATCGACTCAACCGCTTCGCTGCCATCAATGTCGTCAATCAGGGCAATCTGAACCTGACGTGCCATTATTCTTATTCCTCCATGCGTGGATTTGCTGAACTAAGTCCATAAGAACTCAAAGTTCATTGCAAAAATCAAGTATAGTCAGATTTTGCAATAAATTCGAACGCATCAAACAATTAGGAGGTAATTACTAGGATTATCCTAATTCCCGGACGTGCTGGTTTCTGAATTACCATGATGTGCGATTTTAGCTTCGGCTTCGGCCTGGGCTTTGCGCTCATTCCGATCTGCGTTTGAAATCGCCTTGATCGCGTACCAAAATATGAGCCCCAGCACGATAGTTGGAACAATTGCCTCTACATATGGCATGGGATTTATGCCTCCGGCTTGAGTAATGGGAACAGGATCGTTTCGCGAATTCCTAGGTCGGTGAAGAGCATAACCAGTCGATCGATGCCCAATCCGATACCACCCATTGGTGGGGCACCGTACTCCAGTGCGCGCAGGAAGTCTTCATCCAGTTGCATTGCTTCCGGGTCGCCACCGGCAGCCAACAACGATTGCTCGGTCAGGCGCTCACGCTGGATGACTGGGTCGATCAGCTCGGAGAACGCGGTACCGCGCTCCATGCCACCGATGATCAAGTCCCACGCTTCAATGACGCCGGGCTTTGAACGGTGTGGCCGCGCCAGCGGCTGGGCCAGTGGCGGGTAATCGCAGACGAAGGTCGGGTCGATCAGCTTCGGCTCGACGATCTCGCCGAATAATTCGATGACAAGCTTCTGCGCGCTCCACGACGGGTCGATCTTGACTTGGTGCTTTTCGGCGACGCCACGCAATACCTCGGCGTCGGTCTCTGGGGTGATCTCCACGCCCACGGCTTCGGAGAGGCCCGGGTACACGCTCAACCAGCGCCATTCGCCGTCCAGGTTGATGGTGCCGTTTGCGGTCTCGATGGTGCGACCGGCGCCGATGGCATCCGCCGCGTTGAGGATCATCTGCTGCATGCGCTCCGCCATCACGTACTGGTCTGCGTAGGCTTCGTAGCATTCAAGCATGGTAAATTCCGGCGAGTGCGTGGAGTCCACGCCCTCGTTGCGGAAGATGCGGCCGATTTCGAAGACCCTGTCCACGCCGCCAACCACTGCACGCTTGAGGTACAGTTCCAAGGCGATGCGCATGGTCATTTCCTGATCGAAGGCGTTCAAGTGAGTCTTGAATGGGCGAGCCGAGGCTCCACCGTGCACCAGCTGTAGCATCGGGGTCTCTACCTCGACGTACTCGTGGTCCTCGAGGGTGCTGCGCACCGCACGGATGATCGCCGCGCGCTTGTACACCATTTCGCGGGCTTCGTTGCGAACGATCAGATCCGCATAGCGCTGACGCACACGGGTTTCTTCATTCAGGTCTGCGTGCAGGACTGGCAACGGGCGCAGGGCCTTGGAAGCCATTTCGAAGCCATCTGCCATCACCGACAGTTCGCCGCGACGCGAAGAAATTACCTCGCCGGTCACGAATACGTGGTCACCGAGGTCGACCAGGGACTTCCACTGGGCCAAGCGCTCTTCGCCGATATTTGCCAGCGAAAGCATAACCTGCAGGCGGGTGCCGGCGCCCTTCGGGCCGCCCTCCTGCACGGTGGCGAAGCAGAGCTTGCCGGTATTGCGCATGAAGACGATACGTCCGGCAATGCCGACCTTGACGCCGGTCGCCTGATCTGGCTCGAGCTCCGGGAACTGTTCGCGGACTTGCTGCAGGCTATGAGTGCGTGCCACCCCAACCGGGAAGGCTTCCTCGCCGTTTGCCAGCAGGGCGTTGCGCTTATCGATGCGGACCTGACGCTGGTCGTTTGGATCGGTGCTATCTGCGGAATTATTTTGGGAAGTCACAATAGTCCATTCTACGTGCCATTCTTAGTCATTTGGCAGGATCATGATGCGCCTTACACGGTGATCTGCGCGCCTTAACGAATTCAAGGCGCAGAGATTGCTCCCTGCGCCTTGCCTGGTACTACCAGATGGTCACTCGATCTGCCGGATCAAGCCACATTCCATCGCCCGGCTTGGTGTCAAAGGCCTCGTGGAAGGCAGTCAGGTTCTTCGGCACCTGATTGCAGCGGAACTCGCCCGGCGCGTGCGGGTCGGTGGTCACACGCACCACTGCGGTCTCCGGCCGGATCAGCGTGCGCCAGCACTCGGCCCAGGAGTAGAAGAAGCGCTGATCGCCGGTGACACCGTTGATTATCTCGTCCTCTTCGATGCCGCGGGCGGCCAGCTCAAGCTTGTAGGCCCGGTAGGCGATGCCGAGCCCTCCGAGGTCACCAATGTTCTCCCCGAGCGTCAGTTCCCCGTTCACCTGGTGGTCCGGTGCCTCGGTGGGGCGCAAAGCGTTGTACTGGTCGACCAGCTTGCCGGTGAGCTGCTCAAAAGCCTCGCGGTCCGCCTCGGTCCACCAGTTGGTCAGCTGGCCGGTTCCGTCATACTGTGAGCCCTGGTCATCGAACCCATGGCCGATCTCGTGTCCGATGACCGCACCGATCGCCCCGAAGTTCGAGGCGACGTCACGGTCCTTGTCGAAGAATGGCAAGCGCAAAATGGCAGCTGGGAAGGCGATCTCATTGAGCAGCGGATGATAGTAGGCGTTGACGGTCTGCGGATACATGAACCAGAGTTCGCGGTCCACCCCGTCATCGATCTTCTTCAGCTCGCGCTTGAATTCGAATTCGTTCGCCGCCGCAAGGTTGGCGATGACGTCCACCGGATCGGTCTCGATTGAGGAGTAATCGATCCACTCGTTCGGATAGCCGATCTTAGGCCGGAACATCGACAGCTTCTCAAGGGCCTTCTCGATGGTCTCCGCTCCCATCCACGGCAGATTCGAGATCGATATGCGGTAGGCCTCGATAAGCCGCTCAACCAGTGCGTCCATCGCGTGCTTGGCTTCTTCCGGGAAGTGCTTGGCCACATAGAGCTGACCAATATCCTCGCCTACGCCGCCTTCGGTGAAGGAGACGCCGCGCTTCCAGCGTTCCTTCAGCGTTTCCACCCCACCGAGCTTGGCCGAGTAGAAAGAGAAATTCTCATTGACAAACGCACTGGACAGGTATGGTGCGAAGGAACGCAGCGCCTGAACGGTGAGCCAGTTCTTCCAGCTCTCCAGGGGTTCTGCGCTGAGCAGTCCGGAGAGCGCTTCGAAGTAGCTTGGCTGCCAAAATACTACCTCGGCAGAGTACTTCGATTCGATCCCGGCGCCCTTCAGCCAGGTGCGCAGGCCGGGGAACAACTTGAAGACTTCTTCTTCGGTCATGAGGTTATAGCGTGCCTGAGCATCACGGACCTTGACCCGATCCCAGTGATGACTGGCTATCTTGGTCTCCAACGCAGTCACGGAGGCAGCCGCCTGCGCAGGGTCGGGAATGCCGCCGAGCGCCAGCAGCCGGGTTAGGTGTTCTTCATAGTCGGAGACGGTCTGTGCGAACTGTTCTTCGCGGTAATAGGACTCATCTGGCAACCCAAGACCGCCCTGCAAGAAGGTCAACAGGTTTCGTTCCGGGTTTCCGGCATCGTTCATTGCTCCCGAGGCAAGGAAGCCACTTATGCCCTTGCGATAGAAGGAGCCAGAAAGCTCAAGCAGGGATTCGACATCTGAAACGTTCGAAATTGCCTGCAGGTATTCGGCGACCGGATCGGCGCCGCGCTGTTCGATGACTTCTTCGTTCATGAAACTACCGTACAAATCGGCGATACGCTGTGACGGACCCGCTAGTTCTGATCCGGATTCGTGCGCTTTGACTGC